>CAMYIN010000201.1 GCA_947258495.1 uncultured Gammaproteobacteria bacterium | reverse complement strand
CCCAGTCTTCCCAGCAGCGCAATCACCCAAGCGTTGAGCGCGTGGTACATCGCCGGCCGCTGCGCGAGCAGGCCCCAGGCCTTCAACAACCATCGCGCGCGGGCCTTGCCGAGTTTGCGCTCGTGCTCCCGGAACCGCAGCGCGCGCAGCATGTCCGGTAGCGGAATACTCATGGGGCACACTTCCCCGCAACGGCCGTTCAAGGTGCAGGCGTTGGGCAGATCGCGTGCGTTCTCCAAACCGATCATCAACGGCGTTAACACCGAGCCCATAGGGCCCGGGTACACCCAACCGTAGGCGTGGCCGCCAATAGCGCTGTACACCGGACAATGATTCAAACAGGCGCCGCAGCGTATGCATCGCAACATGTGACGAAACTCGTTGCCCAGCATGTCGCTGCGGCCGTTGTCGACGATCACTACATGGAATTCCTCGGGCCCGTCCGCGTCGTCGGCGCGCCGCGGCCCGGTGGAAAGCGTCGTGTAACTCGTCATCTCCTGCCCGGTGGCGCTGCGTCCTAGCAGCCGCATCAGCACCGTCATGTCCTCCAGGGTCGGTACCACCTTTTCTATGCTGGCGGTGACGATGTGGACGCGGGGCAGGACCTGGGTCAGATCGCCGTTGCCTTCGTTGGTGACTATGACCGTCGAGCCGGTGTTGGCGATGAGGAAATTGGCCCCGGTAATGCCGACGTCGGAGCTGAGAAATTTCTTTCGCAGGACCTGCCGCGCCTCGTTGACGATGGCCTCGGGCTCGGTTACGCGGTCCGTGAGGCCGTACTGCTTGTGCTCTGCGAGAAACAGTTCGGTGATCTGATCCCGGGTCTTGTGGACCGCGGGCGCGATGATGTGGCTCGGCGGCTCGTGCGCCAGTTGAATGATGTATTCCCCGAGATCGGTCTCGACCACGGTGTGGCCGGCGCCCTCCATCACCGCATTGAGGCCGATCTCCTCCGAGACCATGGATTTGCCCTTCAACACCTGCTTGGCGGGCTCTCCGATGATGCCCAGGACTGCGGAGCACGCCTCCTCCGGCGTGCGCGCCCAGTGCACCCGGCCACCGCTCTCTACGACATTCTCTTCGAACTGCCGCAGGTAGAAGTCCAGATGAGCCAGGGTGTGCTCCTTGATCGACCTGGCTTCGGCCCGTATCTGTTCGAATTCGGGCAACGCGGACACCGCGTTCCGCCGCTTGTCGACAAAACCGCCCTTGGCCTTGGCCATGGCGCGCTGCAGGGTCGCGTCCTGCAGCGCGGATTCGGCCTGTTGCTTGAATTCGGCGGTGGAACGCTGCATCGCTTTACGATTCACCTTCGCCTATGGCCGCGCCGTCGGCCATGCCTGCCAACACCTCGGCAACATGATAGACCTTGACCGCGCTGCCCTGGCGTTTCAATCGCCCGGCGATGTTCAGCAGACACCCCATGTCGCCGCCGAGGATACACTCGACTTCGGTAGCGGTGATGTTCGCCGCCTTGTCGCTCACCATGCGTTCGGAGATCTTGGGATACTTGATGCAGAACGTACCGCCGAAACCGCAGCATACCTCGCAGTCCTCCATCTCCAGCAACTGCAGTCCTTCGACGTCGGCAAGCAGCGACCGCGGCTGCTGCTTGATGCCGAGTTCGCGCAACCCGGAGCAGGAATCGTGGTAGGTCACGGTATGCGCGAAGGCCGTCGCTGTCGGTTCCGCGTCGAGAACGTCGACCAGAAAGGCGTTGAGCTCGTAGCACCGCTCCGCCAGTCGCACTGCGCGCCCGCGCCACGCCGGGTCGTCGTCAAACAGGCGCGGATAATGCTCCCGCAGCATGCCGGTACACGATCCCGATGCCGCGACGATATAGTCGAACGGTTCGAACGCGGCGATGACTTGACGCGCAATGGCGGCGCTGGTTTGCCGATCGCCGTTGTTGTAGGCCGGTTGCCCGCAGCAGGTCTGTGCGCGCGGGACCTCGACGTCGCAGCCCGCCTGCTGTAACAGCTTGACCGCGGCGAATCCGACATTGGGACGAAACAGGTCGATCAGGCAGGTGACGAAAAGTCCTACCCGCGGCGTTGGTGTGTTCTGTGTGTTCTCCGTCATTCGTGCCTCATCAACTGTACGCCACCGAGGGCAGCCAGGTGACGAGTTCGGGAAACACGATCAACACCACCAGACCTATGAGCTGCAGGATGATGAACGGCACGACGCCGCGGTAGATGTCGCTAAGCCGGACTTCCGGCGGGCACACGCCCTTCAGGTAAAACAGCGCGAAGCCGACCGGTGGCGTCAGAAACGAGGTCTGCAACGCCACCGCAACCAGCATCACGAACCATACCAGCGCCGGCTCGTCGATCTTTCCGTAGCCTTCGATGTCGAATCCCAACGCGGCCACGACCGGCGACAGCAACGGCAGCATGATGAGGGTGATCTCGATCCAGTCGAGCAGAAAGCCCAGCAGAAAGACGATGGCAAGGATGCATATCAGTATGCCGTAGGGTCCGAAAGGCAGCCCGGTCAACATCTCCTCGATGAGTTGATCGCCGCCCAGCTCCCGCAATACCAGGGCAAAGCAGGTCGCGCCGAGAAAGATGGCGAAGATATAAGCGGTGGTGTTGTAGGTGGACACCAGCACCTCTTTGAAGACCTTGAGGTTGAGCTTGCGGTTGTACAGCGCCAGCAGAATGGCCCCCAGCGCGCCGACGCCGCTCGCTTCGGTGGGGGTGGTAATGCCGGCGAATATCGAACCCAACACCGCGAGTATCAGCAGCGCCGGCGGCAGCACCGATAACAAGACGTCCACAATCGTGTGCCAGCTGATGCCGCGCCGGTCGGGCGACAACGGTGCGGCGTTGGGGCGCAGGTAGGCAGTGGCGAGAATATAGGTGACATACAACCCCCCCAGGATCAGCCCGGGGAACACCGCCCCCATGAACAGATCGCCGACCGACAAGGCGAGCTGATCGGCCATGATCACCAGCATGATGCTCGGGGGAATGAGGATACCGAGACAGCCGGCACCGCAGATGGTGCCCGTGGCGAGCGCCCGGCTGTAACCCTGGTTCATCATCGCCGGCAGGGAGAGCAGTCCGAGCAGCACCACCGAGGCGCCGATGATGCCGGTCGAGGCCGCCAGGATGATGCCGATAACGGTGACGGTGACCGCCAGCCCCCCGCGCACCTCTCCGAACAGTTCCTGCATGGCGTGCATCATGCGTTCGGCGACGCCCGATTTGTCGAGCATCAGGCCCATGAAGATGAACATGGGCAGGGCCACCAGCACCCAGTTGTCCATGATCTTGTAGATGCGGTTGACCACCAGCCCCAGGGTGAGGAAATCCAGGCCGGTGATGGTGCCGAAGTAGGCGTCGGAGAGATAGCCGACGCCGGCAAAGAGGACGCCGACGCCGCCCAGCACGTAGGCGACGGGAAAGCCGGTGAAGAGAAACGCGGCGAAGGTCACGAACATGGCAACGACGAGGATATCGTTGACTTCCATGCCTCTATCCTTTTCGCACCAGGGCCACGAAATCGCGTACCAGTCTGGCGAAGACCGCCAGTGCCAGGAGGGCGAAACTGAGCGGAATCACCGCCTTGATCGCCCAGCGCCACGGCAGACCGGTGGGCGCGTCCGAACGCTCGTTGAGCCGCCACGATTCGGCGAGAAAATCCAGGCTGTGATAGAAGACGACGTAGATGAAGGGAAGCACAAAGACCAGGATGCCGAAGATCTCCCAGATGCGCAGCGCATTTGGCGACAGCCGCATAGCGACCACATCCACGCGGATGTGGGAATCGGTCACCTGGGCGTAGGACAAGCCGAACATGACCGCCGCCGCGTACAGATGCCACTGGAGCTCCTCCAGCTTCGGATCGCCGGTGCCGAAGCCGTAGCGCAGCACCACCTGGACAATGATGGCAACAATCAGCAGCGCGTTCATCCAGCACAACACCCGGCCGATCGCGAGCACGAACCGGTCTATCCAGTCGACCAGGGGGACACGTGGCTCGTTATCCTGATCGTGCAAAGGCAGGTGACTGGTCGAATCAGGCACCGACATGGTGTCTCCTTTGCGCAGGTCGCGGCGGCGCTCTTTCGAGCGCCGCCTTGTTCATGTCGTGGTTTGTCCCCGAGAAGGGATCCGATTCCCGGACGTTGTCCGGCGGTTGCTTACTTCGGACGCGTTCTCGGCAAGAACGCGTAGGACTCCCATAAATCGTATCCCTCTCGAAACTGCTGCATGTCGTCCCACACCTTTTTGAAGAAGGCGTCGTTGGCCGCCATCTCTCCGGCGACTTCCTCCCAGGTCTTGTGGTAGACGGCCAACATGTCGTCCGACCAGTATTTCAACTGCACGCCGTTTTGCTCGACGTTTTCCTTCATGACCGCAAACTGCACCGCTTCCCCCTCCGCCAGCGAGTTGGCGGTCGCGGCCATAGTGATCATCTCCAGCACCATCTTCTGATGGTCACTCAGACCGTTCCATACATCCTTGTTGATCAGCAGCTCGAACACGGTCGCCTGTTGATGCCAACCCGGAAAATAGTTGTTCTTCACCAGCTTGTGGAAGCCCAGGAGCTTGTCGATGGCGGGCATGGAGAACTCGGTGGCGTCGATGGCTTTCTTCTCGAGCGCCGGAAAGATCTCGCCTCCGGGGAGCAGGCTGGTGGAGACGCCGAGCTTCTGCATCACCTGGCCGCCGAGGCCGAAGAACCGCATCTTCAGGCCCTGCAGATCGTCGGCGCTGTTGATCTCCTTCCCGAACCAGCCCGAGGTTTCGGGCGCGATGATGCCGCACACCAGGACCTTGACGTTGTAGCCGGCCTGGTCGTACATCTCCTGATACAAATTCATGCCGTTGCCGTGCCATAACCAGGCGAGATATTCGCCGGCTTCCGGCCCAAAGGGCACCGCGGAGAACAGGGGCGACGCCGGAATCTTCCCGGACCAGTAACCGGCCGTCGTGTAACCTGCGTTTACTTTGCCTGATGACACGGAGTCCAAGATCTCAAAGGGCGCAACCAGCTTGCTCGGCTCGTACACCTTCATCTTAACGCTGCCGTTGCTGAGCGTATCGACACGATCACCAACCCAAGCAATCGTTGTCCCAAGACCCGGCAGTTTGGTGGCGAATGCTATAGGAACCTTAAGCAGCACGCTATCACCGCTCGGTGCCGCCGCTGCAACCTCCTTCGGCGCTGCTGCTTGTTGAGGCGGGGCCTTCTCCGACTGCTCTGAACAACCGGTAGAAAATAAAACTACGACCAATGTAAGTAACGAATTTTTGTATATTCTCACCGTGCGCCTCCCGCTTCTTTGGTGGCAATGCAGGTATACTCTATCAGGCGCTTACCCACAATGGAACCGTTTCCGGGATAATGCTCAGGATTACTATCATCACTATCGTTGTACCAATACTCAGCGCCTGTGCCGTCTTCCCACGCTATCAACCTATGGAAACAAATTGCGGCGAGAATGGAGTAAGCATCGCATACAACAGTCCTCTAGACGCCGAGTTTGCGTGTCGTGCTATCGCGAACGCTAAAGAATTCGTCAAGCAGCAGGGCCTCGACAACGACGTTGCCATAAAAATTCAGTTTGTCGACCGCGTCGACTACACCGATGTCACCGACGGATTCGTGCATAGCCTATATGGAAAGTACGTCGCTAAAACCAATGTCGTTCTTATATCGTCATGGAACTCCGACTATATACAAAACGATGGTCGTAAGATATTTGGCACACCCATCACTCGTGCGTTATACCAGTCCATAATTACACATGAGGTCACGCACCGGCTGATGGAAAATAATTCTGTCGGAAATCTATCGAGTGCGGCTCACGAGTTTTGGTCGTATGTATCACAACTTTCCACAATGGACGAGGCAACAAGAGCGCAGATTCTTGATCTTTACCCTGATAGAGTGTTTGAAAGTCATCTGGAGATTAACGCGATTCATCACGCACTTGATCCCTACGGATTCGGTATAAAGTCGTACAACTACTTTCTTGAAAACGGAAATGGTTTGATGCTCTCCATGCTGGAAGGTAGCTTTGATGTAGACAATATCTTGCAAACGGCTGGCATGGATTTTCCGACCCCCGTGTTCGAATCACGTCCCCTATGTTCGCCGTTCGCTGAGTGACGCCGTTTCTCGGACGTGGAGTAAAATGATGGCTTTGAGCCATCTGAGAAAACGGAACTTATAGACACACATGTGCTTACTTGAGCAAGGGAGGGCGTATGCCTTCCAAATATGATAAGTCGTATCCCGGTATCGATCGAGATCTTTACGGCGGGATGACCGATATCGGCCGTATCATTCGCGACGCGTGGGCATTCCGGATCCTGGGCGAAGATGAAACCTGCGCCGGATGGAGCCGGCAACAAATCAGCCAGCTCTACAATCGGGTGAGTGAAGCGTGGGAGCCCTACGGCCACCTGGTATCGAACCTGCCCCGCGAGCTACGCGAGCGACACGCAAGGATCCATAGGCAGGCGGTCGTTCGGGCGCGCGACCAGGGCTGGGACCCGGAACTGCCTGACGAAGACTAGTCCCCCAAAAGCTTCCGCTGCAGGACTCGATCCAGAATCGGCAGCGTGCGGCCGATCAGTAATCCGGCGTGAGCATGATACAGCAGCAAGGTGCAGCGCACGGGAGCGTGCAGCGCGTCGCGCTCCTGAATCTCGAACCCGGTCCAGGCGAGCAGCGGCAGGTCGTCGCGTGCGCGGTCTACACACAACCATTCGTCATCACTGAGCAGCATATCCATTTGCCCCAGTTCCTCGTCCAGTTGCACGTGCAGCGGATTCTCCAGACGCATCAGGGCCAGACGCACGCGGTTGTAATACTGCGCTTTCACGGTCTTCGGCAGGGAGCGCAGCGGGGCAAGGTTTCGTATGCGGCGCGTCACGGAGTCATTTCGACGCGACGTCCGGGGCCTGAACCAATATGGAGTGACGGATGCGCGCTCGATGATTGCCGGTCTCCCAGGCATTGACCCGGATGTGGTGGTCCGGAAACGCCTCGCGGCACGCCTTGACTTCGAACATGGCCGGTTCGGGATCGTCGGGATCCAGAATCGGCAGTCCCCAGCGTTCCCAGTAATGATTACCGGGATCGGGATGCAGCGTGTGTTCGATCACCACCGCCCATCCGTGCTTGCCGCAGTATCGGATCTGGTCACGAATCTGTTCATCGCTCAAGGTCGCGCTCTCGGTGAAACTGGAAACGTTGCGAACCATCATCCCGTGAGCGCGGCGAACACCGTGGGCAGGCGTTCCGGTAAGCGCTCGACGTGGTCCACGATGGAGTAGTTGTTCTCGCCGAAGATTCTCGCTACGTAGCTGTCCGCCAGCGGGTCCAGCGTGAGGCAGTAGGTGTAGATCCCCCTCGTCGCGAGCTCCTCCACCGCTTTTTTGGTGTCGTGCCGCAGGTATTGGGGATCGCGCTCGTCGATGTCGGCCGGTTCGCCGTCGGTGACCAGCAATACCAGGCGCTTTTGCGCCGGCTGCTGCGCCAGGTGCCAGCCGGCGTGGCGCAGCGCGGCGCCCATGCGGGTGGACAGTCCTCCCTGCATGCCCGCAAGACGCGCCTTCGGCTCGTCGTCGTAAGGCTGATCGAAGTCCTTGAAGCGGTAGTACTGAACGTCGTGGCGACCGTCCGAGGCGAAGCCGTGGACCGCAAAGGCGTCGCCGATCGAATCCACCGCCCAGGCCAGCAGACCGGTAGACTCCCGTGTCAGATCGAGGATGGAGGGCGCGTCCTCGTAACCCGGCTCGCCCTCTTTGACCCCAATCTTCTCGTTGGTGGACTCGGACAGGTCCATCAACACCAACATCGCGAGCTCGCGAATGTGGCGGGTAATGCGAATACTGATGCGGGGATCCGGCATGACGCCGCGCCGCATGTCGATGAAGGCCCGCACCGCCGCGTTGAGATCGATCTCCTCGCCCTCTTCGTAGCCGCGCCGGCGTACGATGCCCTGAGGTTGCAGCGCGTCGACCAGGTGGCGGATGCGGCTGGCGATGGGCTTGTGTTTGGTCAGGATTTCGTCCATCACCTTTGGGTCGCCCTTGGGGAGACGGCGTTCGATCACGGTCGCCCACTGGGGACGCGACAGCTGCACATGGTAGTCCCACTCGTCGTAGTGGTACGGATCGGAGACCGGCTCCTTGCCCTCCATCTGGTTGTAGCTCACGCCCTCGTCCTCGTAGGGGAAGACCTCGTCTGCGCAGACCCAGATCTCCTCGGCGTCGTCGCCGGCGCCTGGCACGTCTATCTCGTTGGCCATCTCCATGATGTTGACGTATCGGCGCACCTGCTTCCTGCCTTCGGGCAGGTAGTCCACTCCCTGCGATTCGAACAGGTTTTCCGCGAAGGACCAGATGTAGCGATTGTCGTCGCGATAGGGAATGGGCATGTCCTCTATCTGCCGCAGACCGGGAATCGCCATCCGCTCGGCGACCCGATTATAGAGATCGACCCCGCTCAACCAGCTGACGCGGTTGTTCTCCGGATCGATATCCAGCTGTTGCCGGAATGCGTCGGCGATATCGTTGACGAACGCCTCCTCGTCGCGGTAGTCCTCGTCCAGCAGCGCCCGCGCCGTACGCGTCATCAGCGCCAGCGTCGGGTGTACCTCCATGCGTTCCTCGTCGGACCCGGGGGAAGCGGCAAAAAAACGCAGCCAGAACTTTCTCAGGCCCGGGAACTCCCGGCTGGCGAGGTGCTCGACACGGGCGTCCTCGAACAATTCGATGAATTTCATCTGCGCAGGACTCAGCTGCTCGGCGCTGAGCGGCTCGCGGGTGTAGACCATATGCGCGGCGCTGTGGGCGGCGGCGGCACGATAGATCTCCATGCCGTCGATGTCGCCGAAGGTGTCGAAGGCGTCCGGCAGATGGATCTGGAAATCCTCGATATAAGGCTTGAGCCCCTGGCGGGTCTCGTAGTCGCCGGAGGTGGGACGCATGAAAAATGCGCGTCCCCATAGTGCGCGGAGATAGAAATTCAGTTTTCTCTGATTGTCGATGAACAGGGTACCGCGGCGTTCCTTTTGCAGCACCGAGCGCGCAGATGCGCTTTCCAGGGCGAAGTAGGCCATCTGCCCGTCGAGGTCGCGCTGGTGCGCCTGCATGCCCCACTGGGCCCAGCGGCGCAGACCGCCGAGTGTGAGCTTGGACAGGAGCTCGTCCAGATGCTCCATCATCGGCCTGAGTCCGCGCGGCGCCTTGCCGGCGATCTGATGCAGCAGCTTGAGATAGCCGCGCATGACGTCCACGTCGCCCAGACGCCGGGCGGCGAGCGGCATGGTGCTCATCATCAGGGTGATGACGGTACCCGAGGTGTGCGACGCCAGCTTCATCAGGCTGGTGACGACGTCGGGGATCACGTCCTCGCCCACCTCCTTCGCCACGCTCGGCATTTCCTGTACGTAGGTGAGTATCAGGTCCTGGCCGCGTCCCAGGCTGCACATGGCGCGCATGCCCTCCAGGTAGTTCTGCAGGCCACGCGGCGACATGACGCGTGCGGCTTCGTGATACGCGGACTCCAGCGCTTCGCGGTGTTCGCTGGCGTCTTCGCTACTGAAACAGGAGATGTATTCGCTGAAATCGATACTCATGGCGGGTCCGTGTTAATTCGTCCCGGTTTCCGACGCAGCACCGGGACCGCCGAAATCGTACCTTTTCACATAGCTAAAAATAGGTGTTCACCGCGGCATCCAGGGTGTCGCGCATGTCCGGGTCGTCCGTCAGCGGTCGCACCAGCGCCATCTGGCAGGCGGACTGCGGCGCTATGCCCTTGCCGATCAACTGCGCGGCATAAACCAGCAACCGCGTAGACATGCCCTCGTCCAGGCCGTGGCCCTTGAGATTGCGGGAGCGCTGGGCCACCTGGACCAGTTTATCCGCCACCGACTTTTCCACGTTGCCCTCGTGGGCGACGATCTCCGCTTCCACCGTCGCTTGCGGGTAATCGAAGTCGAGCGCGCCGAAGCGCTGCTTGGTGGACTGCTTCAGGTCTTTCATCAGGCTCTGGTAACCCGGGTTGTAGGAAATGACGATCTGGAAGTCGGCGTGGGCCTCCACCAGTTCGCCCTTTTTCTCCAGCGGCAGGTTGCGGCGGTGGTCGGTGAGCGGGTGGATCACCACGGTCGTGTCCTGGCGGGCCTCGACCACCTCGTCGAGGTAGCAAATTGCGCCGATACGGGCGGAAACGGTGAGGGGACCGTCCTGCCACTTGGTGCCGTTGATATCGAGCAGAAAGCGGCCGACGAGGTCCGAAGCGGTCATGTCCTCGTTGCAGGCGACCACGATCAGCGGCTTGCCCAGTTTCCAGGCCATGTACTCGACGAAACGCGTCTTGCCGCAACCGGTGGGTCCTTTGAGCATCACCGGCATGCGCGCGTCGTAGGCCGCTTCGTACATCTTTACTTCGTCGCCGACGGGGCGGTAGTAGGGCTCCGCTTTGACAAGGTATTGGTCTCTATCGCTCATGGTACTCATAGCCCGTGTGTTTTCATCGTCATGACTACGCATTCGCGCGCGATTCGGCGGCGGCGAGAGCCTACCGCTTGATTCAGGACTCGTGCCCGCGCCGAAACCCGTGCGTTCTCTTCTGGAAAACAAGGCCCCTGCGTCTCGCGAGAGCAGGGGCCTTGCCCGGTGTAACTCCTCGTGCGTCTCAGGTCTTGATGGGTCCGCGAAAAATGACCATCGCGGTGCCCTGGGACTGCGCGTAGTTGTCGTAGCCGACGAGCCGCACGTGGTGGTTGGGATTGGCCTTGTGGCAGGCTTCGGCTTCGCTCAGGATGCGGTCGACGTCGGTCTCACCGAACATCGGCAGCTTCCACATGTACCAGTAGTGGTCGAAGGCGTTCTCCGGCTCCACGTGCTCGATGGCCGGGTTCCAACCCTTGTCGCAGATGTACTGTACCTGCGCGCGGATGGCATCCTGCGACAACTCCGGGAGATAGGAGAAGGTTTCAAACTTGCGGCTTGCCGGATCGGACAGCCGCGATGCGTAGTCTTGCATTTCGCTCATGGACGTTACTCCAAAATTATCGGTGTGCTTGTTTCAATGTCTTTCTGCGTTCGTCGGCGCTGACGCCCTAGCCCGCTCGGCGAGGGTATCGCGGGGAGCAGGAAAACGCGTCTGCCCCCGCCGCCCCTGCGCTTACTTGTGCGCTACGTCGAGCTTGTCGACGGTGTCGAACTCGAACTTGATTTCCTTCCACGTCTCCATGGCCGCGGCCAGCTCGGGGCTGTTCTTCGCCGCCGAGCGCAGGACGTCGCCGCCGCGTTTCTCGAGGCCCTCGGCACCGTTTCGGTTGCGGTCCTCCACACAGGCCTCCAGGGCGACGCGGTTGGCCGCGGCGCCGGCCGCGTTCCCCCACGGATGCCCCAGGGTGCCGCCGCCGAACTGCAGGCAGGCATCGTCGCCGAAGATGGTGACGAGCGCCGGCATATGCCACACGTGGATGCCGCCGGATGCCACCGGGAACATACCCGGCATGGAACCCCAATCCTGGTCGAAAAAGATGCCGCGCGTCCGGTCCTCCTTGATGTAGCTGTCGCGCATGAGATCGACCCACCCCAGGGTGGCCTCGCGGTCGCCCTCGAGCTTGCCCACCACGGTGCCGGAATGCAGGTGGTCGCCGCCCGACAGGCGCAGCGCCTTGGCGAGCACGCGGAAGTGGATGCCGTGGCGCGGATGGCGGTCGAGCACCGCGTGCATGGCGCGGTGGATGTGCAGCAGGATGCCGTTGTCCCGACACCACTGCGCAAGACCGGTATTGGCGCAGAAGCCGCCGGTCAGGTAGTCGTGCATGATAATCGGGGCCCCCAGTTCCTTTGCGAACTCGGCGCGCTTGAACATCTCATCCGGCGTCGGCGCGGTGACGTTGAGATAGTGTCCTTTGCGTTCGCCGGTCTCGCGCTCGGCCTTGTGGATCGCGTCCATGACGAACTCGAAGCGGTTGCGCCAGCGCATGAACGGCTGCGAGTTGACGTTTTCGTCGTCCTTGGTCAGATCCAGGCCGCCGCGCAGGCACTCGTACACGGCGCGGCCGTAGTTCTTCGCCGACAACCCCAGCTTGGGCTTGATGGTGCAGCCGAGCAGCGCGCGGCCGTACTTGTTGAACTTGTCGCGCTCCACCTGGATACCGTGGGGCGGACCGTTACAGGTCATGACGTAGGCGATGGGAAAGCGCACGTCCTCAAGACGCAGGGCGCGGACGGCCTTGAAGCCGAAGACGTTGCCCACCAGGGAGGTGAATACGTTGACCACCGACCCTTCTTCGAACAGGTCAATGGGATAGGCGACGAAGGCGTAGTAACACTCGTCGTCGCCGGGGACGTCCTCGATGGCGTACGCGCGGCCCTTGTAATAATCCAGGTCGGTCAAAAGATCGGTCCACACCGTGGTCCAGGTGCCGGTAGACGACTCGGCGGCCACCGCCGCCGCGGCCTCTTCCCTCGGTACGCCCGGCTGCGGGGTGATCTTGAAGCAGGCCAGTATGTCGGTGTCTTTGGGGGTGTACTCCGGCATCCAGTACGTTTCACGGTACTCTTTGACGCCGGCTTGATACGTTTTTGCCATCGTTCGTTTCTCCAATAAGTAGACTTTTGCGTACTTTTTTGCCGGGCGGAACCCACGGTCCCGCGCCAGTGTACAAATGCCCGATGAGGCGCTCTTTGACTCGCGTCACGGAATGGCACGATAGCCCAGGCATACTATGAAGAAAAATTAATATTTATTATATAATCCATATACATTTATTTATGATACGTATTGCCCATGCACGTCACCCTGCGCCAACTCCAGGTATTCGAGGCGGTCGCCCGACACTTGAGCTATACCCGCGCCGCGGAGGAGCTCTACCTCACGCAACCGGCGGTGTCGATACAGGTCCGACAGCTGGAGGAATCCATTGAGCTGCCGTTGTTCGAGCAAATCGGCAAGAAGATCTATCTCACCGAAGCCGGTGAGGAACTGCAACGTTACAGCCGCCGCATCGCCGAGCAGCTCGCCGAGGCGGAATCGGTAATGGAGGAGCTCAAAGGCCTGCACCGGGGCCAGCTGAATATCACAGTGGCAACCACCGCCAATTACTTCGTCCCGGGTCTCCTCGCCGCGTTCAACAAACGTTATCACGACGTCAAGGTCGCTCTTGACGTCACCAACCGCGAGGGATTACTGAAACAGTTGGAACTCAACGAGACCGACCTCGTCATCATGGGACGGCCGCCGCACGACCGCGACCTCGAATTCGAGCCCTTCCGCGAAAACCCGCTGGTCATCGTCGCGCCGCCCAGTCACCCCTTGGCGCGAAGCAAACGCATCCCGCTATCCAAACTAGCCAGCCAGACGTTTCTGGTGCGCGAGCGTGGATCCGGAACCCGAATCGCCATGGAGCGCTTTTTCCGGGAGCGCGGCATTCACGTCAAGACCGGCATGGAGCTCGGCAGCAACGAGGCCGTCAAGCAGAGCGTGCAGGCACACCTCGGTCTGGGGCTGCTGTCTCAGGATACCCTGACGATGGAACTCAAGCTGCGACAGTTGAAAATCCTGGATGTGGAAGGGTTCCCCATCATGCGCCACTGGTACGTGGTCCATCGTCGAGGCAAGCGCTTGTCGTCGGTCGCGCAGGCGTTCAAGGGATTTCTCCTCGACGACGCGTACGTGCGCAAGCACAAGGCCCAGATCCGCGCTCAATAGAGCCAGGCATCCCGCACTATCCGGTCGCGTCCGCCGCCCACCGGGAAGCCGGCGCCGAGCCTATAAGGACGTATTTACGGTGTGCCCCGGATTGGGCCTGACGCGTCGTCAGGGCTGAATCGAGAGAACCTGTGCGGGACCGTCGCCGGCAGGGAAGCCGGCGCCGAGCCTATAAGGACGTATTCACGGCGTGTCCCGGATAGGGTCTCTCGATTCAGCGAAATCGCGCGCACTCAAAAACACGCCGCCGTCGACCCCGAACCCGTTTCCCCGCTCGGCGCAACCGCTCCGCCGCGGAGCGGTCCGATCTACGCCGCCGCCCGCTCCATCTCCGGACTGTATTCGCCCCTGGTGGCGGCGCCGTTCATCCTCGCGCGGTGCAGAATCACTTTGGCGGCACGCGCAATATTTGCCGCATCCCCGTTCCAGGCCTGCATCGCCGCCTGCTGCAGCGCGCGCCCGTACGAAAACGTCAAACGCCACGGCAGGTCGGCGCCGAGAGCGTTCATGGCGTTCAAGTGCTCGGTCGCCTCTTCGTCGGTCTGTCCGCCGGAAAGAAAGGCGATGCCCGGGACCTGGGGGGGGACGGTGCTTTTCAGACAACGTATGGTCTGTTCCGCAACCCGATGCACGTCGGCGCGTTCCGGGCACTCGTAGCCGGACACCACCATGTTGGGTTTCAACACCATGCCTTCCAGCGCCACGCCCTGTTCTTCGAGTTGTTCGAAAACCTGCGCCTGGGCCGCGTGGGTGACGTCGTAGGACCGTTCGATGGTATGCGTGCCGTCCATCAGCACCTCGGGCTCGACGATGGGCACCAGGTCCGCCTCCTGACACAGCGTGGCATAGCGCGCCAAGGCATGGGCATTCGCCACCAGGCAGGCCTGACTGGGGATGCCGTCGCCGATGGTGATGACCGCTCTCCACTTGGCGAAACGCGCTCCCAGATCGTAGTACTCCGCGAGCCGCTCACGCAGTCCGTCGAGACCCTCGGTGACTTTTTCGCCCGCGTGCAGCGCCAAAGCCTTGGCGCCCGCATCGACCTTGATGCCGGGGACGATACCGATGGCCTGCAGACGCTCGGCGAAAGGCACGCCGTCGAGGGTAGTCTGGCGGATGGTCTCGTCGAACAGGATCGCACCGCCTATGTACTGGCCCATTTCGTCTGCTTTCAGCAGCATGTGGCGGTATTCCCTGCGCTTGTCCTCGGTGGTCGGTATGCCGAGCTTTTCGAATCGCTTGTTGCAGGTGGGGTGGCTTTCGTCCATCGCCAGGATGCCTTTGCCCGGCGCCACCATGGCGGCTGCGACGTCTTTCAGCTGTTGCAGATTCATGGATACCTCCTCGTTTCGGCGGTGGGACTGGATCTGTCTACTGAAACATAGCCCCGGATTCCGCGACAAGCCAGAATTCTACATCTATTTTATCGCTCAACCGACGATCCGGCGCCAGTAAGTGCTGCGCCAGTAATAGAGCACCGTGTAGTCCCGTTCCGGATAGGAATCCGCGTAGCCGACCCCCGCCTGCGGCAACTCCGGGTTGTCTCGCGCGCTGTCCAGTCGCCGCCACCCGGGCTCTCTCGATTCTCCGGGATAAGGGCGGCGGACGCGGGCGCGGTGTCGGCGCTCGGCGGCACCGAACTCTGCGTAATTACGCTGGCCTTCCTCGAGGGACACGGTGTTTGCCGCCCCGCACATGTTCGGGAAACGAAGCTGCACCAGATTGTCCTCCCAATAACAGATGGGGCACAGCGCGTGGCTGCCCGGCTCACGATCGAACACCTGGTAGCCGCAGCACGGGCAGGGGAACCGTTCGTTCATTCCATTTCGATGCCGAGATATGACCCGGTTTGATCGATATTGAATCTCCCCGCGCCCATGCGCGGGGAATCATCCCGGCTACGCCGCGATACACCGGACTCGGCCGCCTGTCGGCAAAGCCGCATCCAACCTCGTCCGTGGCCCGCACGATAGCGTGCGGGCAGCGCGCCCGTCCCCGTGCTCTCGCGCGGGGTTTTGTTCCGCGA
The DNA here is from genome assembly GCA_947258495.1 of uncultured Gammaproteobacteria bacterium. Classification (GTDB taxonomy): domain Bacteria; phylum Pseudomonadota; class Gammaproteobacteria; order Arenicellales; family JAANXG01; genus CALZGZ01. Next base: position 11,916 of record CAMYIN010000201.1, on the reverse strand, counting down.
AACAGAAAACGGGACCTGGATCGAATCCAGACCCCGTTTGCTGTTGTACGCAGATCGGCCCCGCGGCCGCTCTTGCATTGCTTGTGCAGACGCTCAGTTGATACGCGGATTTAGTTCGCCGTCTGCGTATCGCGTTGTCATCTGCTCCAGACTCACGGGTCGGATGCGCGACGCGTTCCCCGCGGTTTCGAAAGCCTCGTAACGCGCCTTGCAGATGTCCTTCATCGCCTTGGTTGCCGCCGACAGGTACTTTCGTGGATCGAAATTCGAAGGGTTCTCATGCAGATGCTTTCGGATGGCGCCGGTCGAAGCCATACGCAGATCGGTGTCGATGTTGACCTTGCGCACGCCGTGCTTGATGCCCTCCTGGATCTCCTCCACGGGGACGCCGTAGGTCTCCCCCATGTCTCCCCCGTATTCATTGATGATTTTCAACCAGTCCTGGGGCACGGAGCTGGAACCGTGCATCACCAGATGCGTGTCGGGTATGCGTGCGTGGATCTCCTTGATGCGCTCAATGGCGAGGATGTCGCCGGTCGGCGGGCGCGTGAACTTGTAGGCGCCGTGGCTCGTGCCGATGGCGATCGCGAGGGCGTCCACGTGGGTGTCCTTGACGAACTTCGCGGCCTCTTCGGGGTCTGTGAGCAGCTGCGAGTGATCGAGCTTGCCCTCGGCGCCGGAGCCGTCCTCTTCGCCGGCCATGCCGGTCTCCAGCGATCCCAGACAACCCAGCTCTCCCTCCACCGAAACGCCGCATGCGTGCGCAATGTCGACGACCTGCCGGGTAACACTCGCGTTGTAAGCGTAATCCATGGGGGTTTTCATATCCTCGCCCAGGGACCCATCCATCATCACCGAAGAGAACCCGAGTTGAATCGACCGCTGACATACGGCGGGGGAGGCGCCGTGGTCCTGGTGCATGACCACCGGAATGTGGGGCCATTCCTCGATCGCGGAGAGAATGAGATGTCGTAGGAACGGCGCGCCGGCGTAGCTGCGCGCTCCCGCCGACGCCTGCACGATGACGGGGCTGTCTGTCTCGTCGGCGGCCTCCATGATGGCCCGCATCTGCTCCAGGTTGTTCACGTTGAAGGCGGGCACACCGTAGCCGCGCTCAGCGGCGTGATCCAGCAGTTGTCGTAAAGAAATAAGCGCCATGTCGTTCTCCTCGATTGCGTATCAAATTGTGTCTGCGAATGCGTTGAATGAATCCATCAAACTTTGAGCACCTTCATGGAGTTGGTACCGCCGGCGATCCCGGTCAACTCGCCCCGCGTGAAGATGATCGAATCGTCTTTTTTCACCACCCCGAGCCGGCGCAACTCCCTTATCGCGTGGTGCTCGCCGCCGTCGCTCGCCATTTCGGCATTGTCCACCAGCATCGGATAGACGCCGCGGTAGAGCGAGACCCGCCGCACCGTCGCGACGTTGGGCGACATCGCGAAGATCGGGATGCCCGAGCTGTTGCGCGACATCCATTTTGCCGTCGCGCCGGACTCCGTCATCGCCACGATTGCCGCCACATGCAAGTGGCTGGCGGTGTACATGGCGGCCATGGCAATGGACTCTTCCACGGTCTCGAAGCGGGCGTCGACGCGGTGACTGAAGGCCACGCGCTGCCGCTCCGCTCCCCGGCAGATACGGTCCATGGCCCGGACCACCCGCGCCGGGTGCTTCCCCACGGCGGTCTCCGCGGACAGCATGACGGCGTCGGTGCCGTCCAGCACCGCGTTGGCCACGTCCAGCACTTCGGCACGCGTCGGTTGCGGACTGTCGACCATGGACTGCATCATCTGGGTCGCGGTAATCGTCACCTTGTTGCCTTCGCGTGCGTTGCGGATGATGCACTTCTGCATCCCCGGCAGTTCCGCGTCACCGATTTCGACGCCGAGGTCGCCGCGCGCGATCATGACGCCGTCCGAGGCGTGAATGATATCTTCCACGTGTTCGATGGCCTCCGCGCGTTCTATCTTCGCGATGATGCCGCCGTGACCGCCCGCCTCCCGGAACAGATCCCGGGCGTGGACCACGTCTTCCGCGTAGCGCACGAAAGACACCGCCAGGTAATCGGCTTCGGCCGCCGCCGCGGTGCGGATGTCGGCGTGATCCTTCTCCGTGAGGGCCTCCGCGGACAGTCCTCCGCCCAAGCGGTTCAGGCCCTTGAACCCGGTCAATCGACCGCCGTTCAAGACGCGGCAACGCACCTCGCGGCCGGATATGTGTTCGACCTCCATGACGATGTTGCCGTCGTCCAGCAGTAAAATATCGTTGCCCACGAGATCGTCCGCCAGGGTCTTGTGCGTCACTCCGACCCGCTCCTGGTCTCCCTGGTCCGCGCCGAGTTGGGTATCGAGCGTGAATGTGGCGCCGTCGGCGAGGTCAATGCCGCCTTGACGAAATCCTTCGATGCGGATTTTCGGGCCCTGGAGGTCGACCATGACGCCGACATGGCGGCTGTTGTTCTCGGCTATCTTGCGCACCGTATCGATACGCTGCAGGTGTTCCTCGGTGTCGCCGTGCGAGAAATTCACGCGCGCGACGTCCATGCCTTGAGCGATGACGCGCTCGAGCTCTCCCGGCTCATCGGTGGCTGGCCCCAGGGTGGCCACAATTTTCGTGCGCCGAAGCATTGAACTCAGTGCGTCCTCAAGTACGACAGGCGGGATATGCCGACTTCACGCGGTGTGAGCGAACCCCGGGCGCGCCGCAGGACCCGAGCACCGATGCCCCCGCAGACGGCGGCGCTTCGCCGCCGGTTCTCAATGTCCGCCGGGAAACAACGGTCCTCAGCCTACTGCGCCGCACGTTGTTCCAACATCGCCACGGCCGGCAGCTTCTTGCCTTCGAGAAATTCGAGAAAGGCGCCGCCCCCGGTGGAGATATAGGAGATTTTGTCCGCCAGTCCGTACTTGTCCACCGCCGCGAGCGTGTCGCCGCCGCCGGCTATGGAGAAGGCGCCGCTTGCCGCGATCGCCGCTCCGAGTACCTCGGTGCCGTGACCGAACTGATCGAATTCGAACACGCCCACCGGCCCGTTCCAGACGATGGTACCCGCCGAGCGCATCATATCCGCGTAACGCCGCGCGGTCTCTGGGCCGATATCCAGAATCATGTCGTCGGCGGCGACATCCTCGACCCTTTTGGTGACCGCCTCCGCCGTCTCCGCGAATTCCTCGGCAACCACGACGTCGTGGGGGATTGGAATCTCACCCCCTTTCGCCACTGCGGCATCCATGAGGCGACGGGCTTCGGCGATCAGATCCGCCTCGTACAGCGATTTCCCCACGGGATGACCCGCGGCGGCGATGAACGTGTTGGCGATGCCGCCTCCGGGTATCAACTGATCGACGATCTTCGACAGCGCATCCAGCACCGTGAGCTTGGTGGAGACCTTGGATCCGCCGACGATGGCGGCCATGGGGCGCTTGGGCTTGTTCAGGGCGTTCCCCAAGGCCTCCAACTCAGCGGCCAGCAGGGGGCCCGCGCACGCCGTGGGCGCGTATTTGGCGACGCCGTGTGTCGAGGCCTGGGCGCGATGGGCGGTGCCGAACGCGTCCATGACGAAGACGTCGCACAGCGCGGCCATGCTGCGGGCCAGGCCGTCGTCGTCCTGCTTTTCGCCCGGATTGAAGCGGACGTTCTCGCACAGCACCACCTTGCCGTCTGCGACCTCGACCCCGCACAGCCAGTCGCGCACCAGACGCACGGGCGCATCCAGCAACTCGGAGAGGCGATCGGCCACCGGCGCCAACGAAAACGCGTCGTCGTACTCCCCCTCGGTCGGGCGTCCGAGATGGCTCATGAGCAGGACCTTGGCTCCGGCGTTTCTGGCGTGCGCGATGGTGGGTACCGCTGCGCGTATGCGATTATCGCTCGCGACCTTGCCATCCTTGATGGGCACGTTTAGATCCTCACGAATCAGGACCCGCTTTCCCGCCAGGTCCAGGTCTGTCATCTTGATGATGGTCATGACGTTGCTCGATTGGTGTGCTCGCGCGCTTGATTGGCCGCCGTATACAAGTCCCTATTTGCCAGGTCGTGGGGCCGGCCCGCGAGCGGGTACACTCGGGTTCCGTTGTCAGCTCTTGCGCCTCAGCGACGGCGCATCAAGCCTCCATCAAGGCACGCGTGGTATCCAACATCCGGTTCGAGAAGCCCCATTCGTTGTCATACCAGGAGCAGACTTTCACCATGCGGCCGTTAACGACGCGGGTCATGGAGGCATCGTAGGTCGAGGACACCGCGGTGTGGTTGAAATCGATCGACACCAACGGCTCGTCGTTGTAGGCGAGGATGCCCTTGAGTTCGCCTTGCGAGGCTTCCTTCATGATTTGGTGTATCTCCTCCACGGAGGTGTCCCGGGCGGCCTGAAAGGTGAGATCGACCAGCGACACGTTGATGGTCGGCACGCGCACCGCAAAGCCGTCCAGTTTGCCGTTCAACTCCGGCAGAACCAGTCCGACCGCGGCCGCCGCACCGGTCTTCGTGGGAATCATGGATTGGGTGGCGGAACGCGCGCGACGCAGATCCGAATGATAGACGTCGGTCAATACCTGATCGTTGGTGTACGCGTGGATGGTCGTCATCAAGCCGCATTCCACTCCGATCTTGTCGTGCAGCGGTTTCACCATGGGCGCCAGGCAGTTGGTGGTGCACGAGGCGTTGGAAATGACCGTATCCGTGGATTTGAGAACGCCGTGATTGACGCCATAGACGATCGTTGCGTCCACATCCTTGCCACCCGGCGCGGATATCACCACTTTCTTTGCGCCTGCCGTCAAGTGTGCGCTGGCTCTTTCCTTGCTGTTGAACAAACCCGTGCACTCGAGCACAACATCCACATTGAGTTCGCCCCACGGCAGTTTTGCCGGATCGCGCTCCGCCAGCACTCTCACGGTCTCGTCGTCGACGATAAAGGAATCGCCCGAGACCTTGACGCTGCGGCCGAATCTTCCGTGTGCGGTATCGTACTTGAGCAGGTGCGCGTTGGTCGTCGCATCGCCCAGGTCGTTGACGGCGATCACGTCGAATTCGTCGTCGCGGCCCGATTCGAACATGGACCGGAATACCATGCGCCCGATGCGCCCAAACCCATTGATTGCTACTCTGATTGCCATGCGGTTCTCCTCAAAGCGTTACTGCATTTGTGAATCTAATATGTGCGTCTGATCCGTAGTGCGCGGAATTGGTCCTTCGGCCGGCCCGGGACGCTGCAAACCGTCGTCTGCTTCAGAGCAATTCTTCGACCTTATTGACGACGTTATCAACGGTAAAGCCGAAGTGCTCGAATACATCCTTCGCCGGCGCCGATTCCCCAAAGCGGTCGAGACCGATCACGCGCCCCTGTATTCCGACGTATTTATACCAGCCACCGGTGACACCCGCCTCTACGGCCACGCGCCGCGTCACCGCCTTCGGCAGCACCGACTCCCGGTATTCCTCGTCCTGGGCGTCGAATACGTCGGTGCTCGGCATGGATACCACGCGCACCTTGCCGTCAAGCCGCTTTGCCGCTTCCACAGCGAGTTCCACTTCCGACCCGGTGGCGACGATGATCGCTTGGGGGTCGCCGTCGGCATCGACCAAGGTGTACCCGCCCCGCCGGATATTCTCAAGTTGTTCCGTAGTACGAGGTTGATGTGGAACGCCCTGACGCGTGAGCAGCAGGGACGTGGGGCCGTCGGTGCGCTCGACGGCGGCCCGCCAGGCGAAGGCGGTTTCCACGCCGTCGCACGGTCGCCAAACCGTCATGTTGGGAATCAAACGCAGGGTCGCGGTCTGCTCGACGGCCTGGTGAGTCGGTCCGTCCTCCCCCAAGCCAATGGAGTCGTGCGTATACACGAAGATCGTCGGCACCTTCATGAGCGCCGCCATACGTAGCGCGTTCCGGGCGTACTCGGAAAAAATCAGAAAGGTGCCGCCATAGGGGATGAAGCCCCCGTGCAGCCCGATCCCGTTCATGATCGCCGACATGCCGAATTCGCGCACGCCGTAATAGATGTAGTTTCCATCGGCGTCGGTAGCGGTCAGCGCCTTGGAACCGGACCAATTGGTGTTGTTGGACCCGGTCAGGTCCGCGGACCCGCCTATCATCTCCGGCAGCACCCGGGCGTAGGCGTTGAGCGCCGCCTGGGAGTGCTTTCGTGTTGCGTCTTTCTTCGCCGCTTCGTCGGTGGCGGCGATGTAGGCGTCGGCTTGCTGCGCCCAATCAACCGTTAAATCTCCGCGCATGCGCCGTTCGAATTCCGCTGCCAGCTCCGGATGGTGGGCTTGGTATTCGGCGAAACGCCGGCTCCATTCCGACTCGGCGTTGGCGCCGCGCGAACGGGCATCCCAAGCGGAATAGATGTCATCAGGAATGGTAAAAGGCGGATGCGGCCATCCTATGGTCTCCCGCACCAGGGCCACCTCCTCCTCGCCGAGCGCGGCGCCGTGGCATTCCTCCTTCCCTTGCTTGTTCGGCGATCCCCAGCCGATAACGGTCTTGCAGCAGATCAGCGTGGGTTGGTCCTTCGTCGCCCGCGCCTGCTCGATCGCCTGATAGACGGCAGCGGAGTCGTGGCCGTCGACGGCTTCGATGACCTGCCATCCGTAGCCCCGGAAACGCTGCGGCGTATCGTCGGTGAACCACCCTTCGACTTCGCCATCGATGGAGATGCCGTTGTCGTCGTAAAACGCGATCAGCTTACCCAATTTGAGTGTTCCGGCGAGGGAACACGCCTCGTGTGAAATTCCCTCCATCAAACAGCCGTCCCCCAGGAAGACGTAGGTATGGTGATCGACGACATTATGGCCGTCGCGGTTGAACTGCGCCGCCAACACCTTCTCGGCGATGGCCATGCCGACGGCGTTGGTGACGCCCTGTCCCAGCGGACCCGTCGTCGTCTCGATCCCCGGCGTATAGCCGTATTCGGGGTGGCCGGGCGTCTTGGAATGCAGCTGCCTGAAATTCTTGATTTCCTCGATGGGCAGGTCGTAACCGGCGAGATGGAGCAGAGAATAATGCAACATCGATCCGTGTCCGTTGGAAAGAATGAAGCGGTCTCGGTCCACCCATTTGGGATTGTTGGGATTATGTTTGAGGAAATCGTTCCACAGCACCTCGGCGATATCGGCCATCCCCATGGGCATGCCCGGATGCCCCGAATTCGCTTTTTGCACGGCATCCATACTCAGGGCCCGGATCGCGTTCGCCAGCTGCAGACGATCGGGGATTTCTTGTTCCGGTGTCACAGACATAATTGCCATTCCTCCCAAATATTCAACATACGCTGATTTGTTGGTTTCCCTGTGTATCGATGAGCATTAGGCTTGAACGTCGGTTGGCCGCGCCCGCCAGACCGGGAATATTCGACAGCGATCCCCGGCGGTTCGGCGGGCGCCGAGGGCCGTCGCCGCACCGAGGAAGGGCGGGTATTCTCACTCAGAGCTGGTAACACGGCAATACCGCGCCCGACTTTATTCCTCCCTGTACCCTAAAAATTATCTATGCAGGTATCGAAAGCAAACATTGATTTCGATCTAATTTGCCGCAATCAAGCGCAAATTTCCGAGATACACAGTGTGTCTTTACGGGTTTTGCGGGCGGGATCCGCGCGCTCCAACCCCGACGTCCCGCGCTGGCCGACACGCGCCATCGGCCGAGCCCGGCGCCGGCTCGGAAAGCCGCCATCCCCGTTGCGCTGACGCCGTCCCGGCATCGCCGATATACTCGCGGGCATGGACAACGCTGAACTGGTAGCGCGTGACCTGCGCGCGGTATGGCATCCCTGCACGCAGATGAAGGACCACGAGCAGTTGCCCTTGATCCCCATTCGACGGGGCGAGGGCGTCTGGCTGGAGGACTTCGACGGCAATCGTTACCTCGATGCCATCAGCTCCTGGTGGGTCAATCTGTTTGGTCACGGTCACCCTCATATTCGCCGGCGCATCCGCCGGCAGCTGGATCGTCTGGAACACGTCATCCTGGCCGGCTTTACCCACGAACCGGCCGTCACCTTATCGGAAAAACTCGTTGCCGCAACGCCCCGACGCCTGACGCGGTGCTTCTACGCCGAAAACGGCTCCGCGGCGGTGGAGATCGCCCTCAAGATGAGCTTTCACTACTGGAAGAATCTCGGGATCCCGGGCAAGACGGAGTTCGTCAGTCTCCACAACAGCTACCACGGCGAAACCCTCGGGGCGTTGTCGGTCGGCGATGTCGAGCTCTACAAGAAGACCTACGCGCCGCTTCTGCTGCGGTCGCGCCAGGTGGCGTCGCCGGACGCCTACCATCGCGACGCGGGAGAAAGCGAATCGGATTACGCCGAGCGTCAATTCGAGCACATGGAATCGACGCTGGCACGGCACAGCGAACGGATTTGCGCGGTGATCGTCGAACCGCTGGTGCAATGCGCAGGCTTCATGCGGATGTACGACCCGGTATATCTCAAGCTGTTGCGCGACGCGTGCGACCGCTATGGTGTGCATTTGATCGCCGACGAATGCGCGGTCGGGTTCGGGCGCACCGGCAGCATGTTTGCGTGCCAGCAGGGCCCGGTGGAGCCGGACTTTCTCTGTCTCGCCAAGGGCTTGACCGGCGGTTTTCTGCCGTTGTCCGCGGTGCTTACCGGCGAGAACGTGTTCGCGGCCTTTTACGACGACTACGAAACCCTGAAGGGCTTCCTGCATTCGCACAGCTACACCGGCAATCCCCTGGCGTGTGCGGCGGCGATCGCCACGCTGGAATTGTTCGAACGCAACGACGTCATCGCCCGCAACCGTGCTCTCGCCGGTGTCATGCGAGAAACGACCGCGCATTTTCGCGAGCATCCGCACGTCGGGGATGTCCGACAACGCGGCATGATCCTGGCGATAGAACTGGTCAAGAACAAAGACCGCCGCGAGCCCTACGATTGGCGGGAGCGCCGCGGTTTGGAGGTCTACCGCTACGGGCTGCGGCATCAGGCGCTGCTGCGCCCGTTGGGAAATGTGGTCTATTTCATGCCGCCGTACGTCATCAGCGAAGACGAGTTAAGGCAACTCGCGGACGTGGCGTGGGAGGGCATTCAACTGGCGGCGAAGGACCGCTAGCGCGCGTCCCTGTCAATAGACGGCGGTGGCCAGTGCGTCCAGATCCGGGATCGCCGCGGCTTCTCCAGACACCTCGATGACGCTGGCGATGTAACGCCCGCTCACGTTTTCCGGCAGCGAACGCGGCACCAGGTCTTCGTTCACCAACGTGGAGCGCGGGTCTTTGCTCGATAGGATGCCGAAGTAGTCCCTGTCGCCTCGACCAGGAAGCGGATAGAACACGACTATCCGCGAATAATTCTCCAGGGTCGGTCGAAGATCGGAGACCATGCGTTCGAAGGAGACCGCTCGAATCGACAGCCCGCGCCAATTGATTTGCCCCAGGATCCAGTGTCGGGCGACGTCCGCGCCGTAGACCGTGGGCAACGGCAGCACCTCCGCCACCATCGCGCTCGGCACCAGTAAATAGCCGAAATCCATGGCGATCAGGAGCGTATGCACCGCGGGGATATCCGCCCCCGCGCTTGGCCAACGGTCTTCGGAGCCGGCGCTGTTCATGGGCTAGCGTACCTGCATGGATTTGTGTTCGGGAAAAAACTGCGGCAACAGCGCGTGAATGTTAGCCAATAGCTCTTCCTCCTGGTAGGGCTTGGTGAGATACGCATTGGCGCCGAGTTCCATTGCCTTGTGCTTATGCTTGTCTCCGGCGCGCGAGGTGATGATTACGATCGGTATGTCCCGGGTCGAGGCGCTCGCGCGGATCTCGCCGGTGAGCTCGTAACCGTCCATTCTCGGCATCTCGATATCGACGAGCATCAAATCCGGACGATGCACACGTACCTGCTCCAGGGCTTCCACCCCGTCCCTGGCCATGATCACTTCCATCCCGTGCCGATTCAGGTTGCGGCTCGTCACCTTGCGCACCGTCAACGAGTCGTCGACCACCATGATTACGGGCGCGTTCTCGGTGCTCTTCACCGCGCCCGTCGACGGCGACAAGGTGGCGTCCACTTCGTGTGCCACCCACAATTCCGCCATGTCCAGGATCAGCACAACGCCGCCGTCACCGCGTATGGTAGCGCCGGCGATTCCCTTGACGCTGCTGAGATGTCCGCCGATCGATTTCACGACGATCTCTTGCGTGCCGAGAAGCTCGTCCACCCAAACGGCGATATCGCGCGCGCCCATGCGTACCAGAAGAACCGGCGCTCGCGGGTCGGAGCCCGCTTCGGTGGGCAATCCGAGACGTTCGCACAACTGCATCAGGGGAAAACTCTGACCTTGCAGAACGACTTCCGGGCGCTCACCGGACTGCGCCAGCTTCTCCGCGTCGATCTTGACCACGCGCTCGACAACGCCGAGCGGTATCGCGAAGGGCTGCGTACCGCAGCGCACGAACAAGGCATGGGTAACCGAGAGAGTGACCGGCAGGCGGATGACGAAAGTGGCGCCGGCCCCCGCCGTGCTTTCAACCGAGATATTCCCGCCAAGGCGGCGTATCGCCGAGTGCACCACGTCCAGACCCACCCCCCGGCCCGACACGTGGGTCACGGTTTCGGTAGTGGTAAACCCGGGCATCACGATCAACTGGATCAGGTCCTGATCGTTGAGACTGGTATCCCGGGCGGTCAATCCCAGCTTTTTCGCCCGCTGTCGAATCTTTTCGATATCCAGACCGCGGCCATCGTCGCTGAAGCGTATGACGACTTCGTTTCCCTCCTGCTTGCATTCGATGCGTACGGTGCCGGATTCCGGCTTGCCGCTCGCGGTGCGCTGCTCGCCGGACTCGATGCCGTGGTCGAGGGCGTTTCGAATCATGTGCTCGAAGGCCTCGGTCATGGTCTCCAGGATGCTGCGGTCCACTTCCACCTGCTGCCCAATCACCTGCACCTCGGCGCGCTTGCCCAGCGAGCGGGAAAACTGCCGCGCGTGATGCCGTAGGCGCGGAATCAAGGTCGAAAACGGAACCATGCGCGCCCGCATCAAGCCTCCCTGCAGTTCGCTATTCAGCATTCCCTGCTGCTGCACCAGCGACTCGGTAGCGTGGGCGAACCCCGCCAAGCCCCCCTCTATGGTCTTCAAGTCGTCGAGACTTTCACTCAGACCGCGCGAGAGCTGCTGTAACGCTGTGTAGCGATCGAATTCCAGGGGATCGAATTCGTCCTCGAGCCCGGACCTGCGCAGATCCCGGACACCGGAGTGAATCTGGGTCTCGGCCTGAATCTCCAGTTCCCGCAATTGGTCGCTGAAACGCACCACGTTGGAACGCAGCTCGTTGAGATTGGATTTCAATCCCGTCAACTGCTCCATCATCTGCGCCCGCGAGACACTCGCCTCGCCGGCGAAATTAAACAGATCATCCAGCATTGAGGCGGTCACCCTTACGCGTTCCATCGGCGCAGCTCGCGCGGCAACGGGTGCCGGCGAATCGACGCCGCCGACGGCGGCCTCGGGCGGCGCGCTCGGAGTAACGGTTTCGACGCTGTCGCGGGCGCCGACTTCAGCCGGCGTCATTGCCTCCCCATGCGGGGTATTCACCTCAACCGTCGCGGCCGGCGCATCCGACGCCACGTCGTCGCGGCCGAAATCGCGCAGGTGCTGGTGCACGGCGGCGGCATCGGGTGGGGAATCCTGTTTTTCCAGGCACTGCACCATGTCGAACAGCATGTCGTGGACTTCTTCCAGCACGTTACGCAGGCCTTCATGATCTACGTCGGGCAGCTTGTCGATGCGTTCGAGCAGCGTTTCCGTATCGTGGCTCAGATTTCCGATGGCGTTCGCGCCGGCGGCGCGGGCGCTGCCCTTGAGCGTATGCAGATCGCGCTTCAGCGACGCGCTGAGGTCCGCGTATTCGCCGCTCTCCCAATCGGCGAGCCGATGATTGATGCGGACCAGCAGATCCGA
>CAMYIN010000200.1 GCA_947258495.1 uncultured Gammaproteobacteria bacterium | reverse complement strand
CCGGCGGTGGCGAACGCGGTATTTGCCGCAAAGGGCACGCCGGTGCGGCGGCTGCCAATACGCTTGTAGGGTATTCGCCTCCCCGCGCCCGCAGCTTGCGACTCAGAGCGAGTCGCGCCGCGGTGCGGCGGCTCCTCGTACTCCTCGACCTTTGTTCCGCAGTTTTCGGGCGATCAGGGGCGACGCCAGGAGGATGAGCAGCACACGGAAGATATGGTGGGCGGCGACGAAGATCGGGTCGATGTGCAGCAGTATTGCGATCAGACACATTTCCGCGATCCCGCCGGGGACGAACGCCAGCAGTACCGCGTTGAGAGGGAGGCCCGCGACGCGGCTCAGGACCCACGCGAACAGACTGGCGAGGCCGAGCAGCGTGACCGTCAACACCGACGACATCGCCAGGTTTCGCGCTAGATCGCGCACACGCGTACCGGCAAACTGCGCGCCCACGTAGGCGCCCACGACCAGCTGCACGATGTCGAGCAGCCACGCGGGCGGTGTGGCGTTCGTGATCGCGAGCAGATGGGTCGCCGCGCTCAGAAAAAGCGGTCCGAGAAGGAACGGATTCGGGATCTTCAGCAGGCGCCCCAGGACCACCCCCAGCAGTGCGCACGCCAGCAGCACCGACGCGTCGAACGGCGGCGGAAGCGACCACGGGCTGAATCCCGGGCGCGCGGCCACCAGCTCCAGGCCGGAAAAAAATTTCATCGCAGGCGGAAGCAGGAGCAGAATGACCACCAATCGCGCGGCGTGCGCGAGGGCAATGCGGCGCGCGTCCCCGCCCAGGGCGGCGCCGGTGAAGATCATTTCACTCAATCCGCCGGGCGCGCCGGCGAAGATCGCGGAAATGGGATCGAATCCCATGACTTTTCTGCAGTACACGACTGCAAGCGGCGTCGCCGTCGCTACGAACGCCGCAATACCCACGAACGTCAGCCACCAGTCCTGTGCGCGGGTGATGAAATCGGGCGTCAGGCTGCTGCCTATGGCGACACCGAGCACCGACAGTGCCGGGTTGCGGAGGCGCGTGTCGACGCTGAGCCTCAAGCCGACGAAACTTCCCGCCAGATTGAATGTCAATGCGCCAAGGAGCCAGGGAAGCGGCAGGTTCGCGGCGGCGAACACGAAACCACCGACCACCCCCAACGCTATCGCGCGCAGGTTCGCGTAGGTTCCCGGCAACGTACCGCCCATCGCAGGAGTCGGCACGCTCACGCCGCGCCGACCATGAACAGTCGGGGAAATCGATAGAGGGTCTCGCCGTTCGGCCCGGTCGGGTACGCCGCCCGGAGACGCCGCCGGTACTCGTTCAGGAATATTTCGCGTTCGCGGTCCCCCAATGCCTGCAGAACCGGCCTTAGACCGGTGCCCCGTACCCATCATTCGAGGACGGCGTCTTCGCCCGTCAGGACATGCAGGTACGAACTCTCCCAGATGTCGAGGCTGCGCGTCGATCCGGCAAGCAGATCAAAGTAATGTTCTGCACGCTCCACCCACTTTCGTGCCATCGACGCGCGCAGTTCCGGCGTGCCCAGCGGCTGCCCTCCACTGCCGCCGTCGGCGAGCGTCTCGCGCATCAATCGGTGCGACGGCAGATCCCAGCTGAGCGGCATCTGCACCGCGAGGCAACCGCCTGCCCGTAAATACCCGATGAGGCGCGGGAACAGTTCGCGGTGGTCGTCGAGCCAATGCAGCGTGGCATTGGAATAGATCAGATCCGGAGGCTCCGGCGGGACCCAGTCGCGGATGTCGGCCTCCTGCCAGCGGATCCCACCGGGCTCGGCCCGCGCCCTGTCCAGCATCTCCCTGGAGCGATCGATTGCGTACACGCGCGCGGACGGCCAGCGCTGCGCAAAGCGCCGGGTTACGCCGCCGTTTCCGCAGCCGAGATCGACGACGACTTGGGGAGACGCGAGGGGGACCCGCGCCAACAGTTCGAGGGCGGCCCGCAATCGATGATCGGCAAACTTTTCGTACTGGCGTGGATCCCAGGACAAATCGCCGCGGCGAGGATGTTCATCGTCAGACAACAGGTTGTACCCCTGAATGCCCGGCTATCGGTTCCCGGTCACGTCTTCGCTGCGAGGAAACACCGGGGTCCAGTCGTACGCGCAGGCGCCCTGGAGCGAGAGATTTTTGCGCTCGGGTGTTCTCGGGCTGAGGTCAAAAAACGCAACAGCGGGGCAGGAGTCGACGATCGACGTCGCCGTCGTAGAACCTTCGGCACCGCTCCATTTCCAGTCCGGCGTCGTTGTCCGGCGGTTCGGTCTGGGCTTCAACGGATCGAATCCCCGTTCACCGAGGTGGTCTTTGGTCTGGATACACTTGGACAAACTCCTCGGCAGGAGGCGAAATCACAACCGCCGCGGTCTATTTCAGAAATCCGTCTGCCATCGGCCACGGTCTCCTTTGGTTCCATGGCCGAGGAGGCGATGCCGGACATCCCGGTTGAGGGTGCGCACACGGCGAGCCGTGGCGCTTCCGCTTCCGGATCTTATCGGCAGGGCGTTACAAACGCCGATACGGAAACCGGTAGCTGCTTGAAAGAGCTCGAACGCAATGCTCGCGTTTGTTCCGAGGAGCCGTGTGTCCCCCCTCAGTTGACGATCTTCCAGGAACCGTCCGCCTGCCGGCAAGCGGTGCCGTACGCGCTCTCTTTCTGCCCACCGACGATCACCGTCGTCGTGTATTCGCGGCAAGGCGCCCCCGAGGTCGAGTCAAAGGTTCGAGTGGGTACGGTGTAACCGGTGTTGCCACTGTCCGGGTTACGCCAGGTGGTGGAAATACCCGTGGGGTTGTATTCCAGTGCGTAACCGACGGAGTTTCGCGCCATGACCTGATCCGCCGCGTCCAGCCGCTGGCCGATCTGCTGGCCGAGGATGCCGCCCAGGAACGTACCGAGCACGACGGCGGCGGTCTGGTCGCGATGACCCTTACCGAGTCCCCAGCCGAGCGCGGCGCCCGTGACTGCGCCCGCGGCGGTGCCCGCCTGCTCTTTTGGCCCGGTCTGGGCGCAAGCGGTGATGATCGACGCGGTGATCAACCCCAGCACGAAAACCCTCAGATGCTTCATGTGTAAATCCTCATGTCTAACCAAGAATATTCTCCGCTTGAACGTTTCCGTTCAGGCGATCGTAGTTACTCGTCGGTCGCTCCCGGACTGCCGCGGCAGGCGCCGCATTGTAACTTAAACGTCCGGGCGTGCAATACGATGACGAGCAGGAGACTCGGTTACGAAAACGGCCGAGGATTCTCCGGGAGGGAGACACGGACGGCGCCCGGCATGGGGCCTTGGGCGAGCGGCGTCGCCGCTGCTTGTGTCCCGCCGGATATTGGCGTTAGAAAAACGTGAAGATTTAATGATGCGGCCGTGAAGTCCGCCGGCGCGGAGCGTGCTTCAATCGTAGGCCAACCCAACCTTAAGAGGATGCATCATGAAATCGACCCTGGTCGGCGCGACCGCCGCGCTCTCGATTGCTCTGGCGTCGTCCGCTAGCGCGCAGACGATCCACGTCGAAATAACCAATGTCACCCACGGCAGCTGGTTTACGCCATTGCTCGTCGTCGCCCATCGCCCGAGCGCCGACGTTTTCGAGGTGGGAAGCCCGGCCAGCGAACCGCTGGAGCGGATGGCGGAAGCCGGCGATATCTCCGATCTCCAAGCCATGGCCGAAAGTATGGGCGCAACCACGGCCGTCGCCAACGATACGCCGTTGGGGCCGGGCGAGTCCGCGAGCGCGACACTGCGAACCAGGGATAACCGAATGTTATCCATCGTCAGCATGTTGTTGCCTTCGAACGACGCTTTCCTCGGCTTGGACGCGTTTCCATTGCGGAAGCTGAAAAAACAAGCGGTGGTCTATCTCGGCAGCTACGACGCCGGCACCGAAGCCAACGACGAATTGCTGGTCCCGGGGGCGGGATTCAACCTTCCCGGCGCGCCGGGCGATCCGGGGGGTAACGCCGGATCCGGTGGCGTCGGTATGACCAATTTCGACCCCAACACGCGGGTGCACGTTCATCCCGGACCGGTCGGCGACAGCGATCCCACGGGAGGGCCGAGCGACTTCGACAGCGCGTTGCATCGCTGGCAGGACCCCGTTGCCAAAGTCGTGATCACGCGCGTCAAGGATCACTGATCGGGGGATTGCCGCCGAAAGCCCCGCCGGTTGCGCGGATCCCGCACGGTATCCGGGCCGTCTGCCGCAACAAGGCCCGTCACCGGCGATGTCCACGGCCCGTGACGGGCCGTGTCCGGCCGCAGAACGGCATCGACGGCCGCGGATGGTGTTAATCTATCCGCCACCTGTGTGTCGGAATGCGCCAATGACGTTCTTCGGAATTCCGCGCTGCCGTGCGGCGGGGCTGTTCGTCTCCGTATGAAAGACGCCTCATCCGCAAACACGCCGCTTCGACGGGCATTGATTATCGAGGACAACCTCGACATCAGTCGCCTGGTCGCGCTCCATTTGCGGGATCTCGGCTTTGACTCCGATCAGGTTCAGGACGGGACCACCGGACTGAGGATGTTTACCGAGAAGCGATACGATCTGGTGATACTGGACCTGATGCTGCCGGGCACGGACGGCCTGGAAATCTGTCGCCAGATGCGTAACAGCGCCGGTTACACGCCGATCCTGATGCTCACCGCGAAGTCCACCGAGCTCGATCGCGTGGTCGGTCTGGAGCTCGGTGCCGACGACTATGTCACAAAACCCTTCAGCATTATCGAACTCATGGCGCGCGTCAAAGCGCTGGTTCGGCGCGCCGACGCGATGGCGAGAGCGGAGAAAGAGTCCTCGCCATTGATCGTATGCGGCGACCTGGTCATCGACTCAGAAAAACGACAAGTCAGGATCGCGGAAAAGGAAGTGGATTTGACCGCCAAGGAGTTTGAACTGCTGCTGTACTTTGCGCGCGCTCCGGGAGCGGTCCACACACGTTCGGAATTGCTGCGGAACGTTTGGGGTTACAGCCACGACGGTTACGAGCACACCGTCAATTCCCACATCAATCGACTCCGCGCAAAGATCGAAAAAAAGCCCAACGAACCGCGGTATATCATTACGGTTTGGGGAGTCGGTTACAAATTCTCCGAGTTCGATAGCTCCGATTAATTGAACACGCTCTATACCAAGCTTTCGCTTGCCCTGGCCTTGCTGTTGATCGCCGTCGGCATTGTCTATGGCGTCATCAGCCTCTCGGCGACTCAGCGTCATCTGGAAGCGGTGAGCCAGACGTTGAATCGAAAGCTGGCGCGGACCCTCGTTGCCGACAGAAATCTCGTGCGGGAAGGGCGCATCGACGAGGAAGCGATCAAGAAGCTGTTTCATGAATACATGCAGATCAATCCCGGAATCGAGATATATCTGCTGGGTACCGAAGGCGAGATCATGTCTTTCTCCGCCGACCCGAAAAAAGTCGTCCGGGATCGTGTATCTTTGGCGCCTATCGAACGGTTTCTGACCACGGACGCGATTCCCGTTCTGGGGGATGACCCCCGGAATCGCGACCTGCAAAAAGCTTTCAGTGTGACTCCCATACCATCGTCCCAAAATGTAGAGGGCTATCTCTATGTCGTCCTGCGCGGTGAGGCTTTCGATGTCGCCACCCAAGCATTCAGAGAGAGTTATTTCGTGCGCCTCAGTCTTTACGCGATTGGAATCAGTTTGTTTGTCGCACTGCTCGCCGGATTGCTCGTGTTCTGGCGAATGACGCGGCGTGTGCGCCGGTTGTCCAGTTCCATGGGCAGGTTCCTGGTTCAGGAGGCCGGTTCCGCCAACAGCACGGCGTTGTTCACCGACGATGCGACGGGTGACGAGATCGATCTGCTGGAAAGGGCGTTCGAGTTGATGTCGGCGAGAATCAAAGAACAGATCCAGTTATTGAAGTCGCAGGACACGCAACGCCGGGAAATGGTAGCGAACGTTTCCCACGATCTGCGTACGCCGTTAGCGTCGATGAACGGGTATCTGGAGACCTTGAAGCTGAAGCAGCGGGATCTGAGCGATGCCACGAAGCAAGAATATCTAGAGGTCGCGCTGCGCTACGGACGCCAGTTGGCGAAGCTGGTCGAGGACCTGTTCGAACTCGCAAAACTGGAGGCCATGGACCAACAGCCCGACCTCGAACCGTGCTCCATACCCGATCTGATCCAAGACGTCGTGCAGAAGCTGGGTCTGAAGGCGAACGCCCGGGGTGTAACGATCAAGGCCGACGCCCCCAAAGACCTGCCGTTGGCCTGCGTGGATATCCGTCTGATCGAACGCTTGTTGGAAAACATCATCGTCAACGCGGTCGACCACAATCCGCGCGGTACGCAGATTTCAGTCAGCGCGCAGGGTGGCAACGGCGGCGTAGACGTGGTTGTCCGCGACAATGGAAAAGGCATTCGTGAAGGCGACATGCCGCACTTGTTCGAACGCTTCTATCGCGGAAAAGAACCGGACGCGTACGGCCAGGAAGGGCACGCCGGACTCGGCCTCGCGATCGCCAAGCAGATCCTGGCACTGCATGCGCAGACGCTGTCGGTGGAGAGCCGGCCCGGACGGGGAACGGCGATCGCGTTCACGCTGCCCGGTGTGCAGTCGAAATAGCGGGCGGTCCGTGTCGCGGCGGGTTGAACCGGGATAGTCCCGCGATATATCGGCACAGGGAGGGGATGGCAGAATACGATGCGTCATCCTTTACAATAGGCGCTTTCACTCCCCCCCTGGCGGGGTTTACGGATTAAAGACCTTTGAGGCGCTCTTGATTTTGCGGAATCTGCTGCAAATTTTCGACCGATTTCTGTGGGATAACGATCTCGATGCGTTGTCGGGCTTCCGTCGTTGGCTGTTTTCGACGTTGAGGACGACCTACGTCGTCATGCGCGAACTTATGGAGGGACAGCTCACATTGCGCGCCATGAGCCTCGTGTACACGACTTTGTTGTCCATTGTGCCTTTGCTGGCGTTCAGCTTTTCGGTATTGAAGGGTTTCGGCGTACACAATCAATTCGAGCCGTTGCTGCTGAACCTGCTCGAACCGTTGGGTGAAAAGGGCGAAACCCTGACCAGGCAGGTAATCGGTTTCGTCGACAACATGCGGGTCGGGATCCTGGGCGCGCTCGGCCTCAGTCTTTTGATCTATACCGTGATATCGCTGCTGCAGAAGATAGAGCAGTCTCTGAATTTCATATGGCGCGTCAGTGCG
>CAMYIN010000199.1 GCA_947258495.1 uncultured Gammaproteobacteria bacterium | reverse complement strand
TTAGGGTTTTTTATCGCGGATGTTGTTTCGGCTCGGGATCTTCGCGACTTTAGGGGCACTGATCTGGAGCATTTACGCATCCCGCAGTGGGCCGCACGAGGCGAGTATTTTGAAGGGGACTTCCACGCGGACGTTGTTTGGATCCCCTACATGACCTATGACAATATTGGCGTGTTCGGCGCCGAGTTCTATCCTTTGCAGTTGCCGCCGCCGGCTGGGTTTGGCCTGCGCGTGCTTGACGAGGATAAGCCTCGCGGATTCTCAGAATCCGGATACGGCTTACGGCTATCGTATTTGCTCAAGGGCTGGGACTGGTCGCTGTTTTACTACAGCAGCATGAATCGAACTGCCGCCTTCGAGCAATCTATTGCCGCGGACTCACCGTCAACCTTGTTATTCCGTCCCATCCATGAACGGATTCACCAATTCGGCGGAACACTGACCAAGGACTTAGGTACGGCCGTCTTCAAAGGCGAAGCTGTCCACACGAAAGATGAACTGTTCAGTGTCATCGACATGCTCTACCCCGGTGGATTAATCGAAAAGAACAGCGTCGACTACGTGTTGAGCCTGGATTTTTCCTTTGCTCACGAGACCCGTTTGAACCTGCAGTTCATCCAGCAGTGGATTCCGGACCATATACCCGCGATGAAGCAGGACAAGACCGAGAGTAACATTTCATTATTTCTGAGCACCCGGGCACCCCATCCGCACGTCGAACCCCAGTTATTTTTTATCCGTAATGTGGACCGAAATGAATGGTTGATGAGAGCGCAAGTATTATGGGAAATAAATCAAAACTGGTATATGAATATCGGTATGGACATTTTCGAAGGTCCGAATGGTGGTACGCTTGATGAGCCGAACACTGGCCTCATCGGCCAGTATGATGCTAAAGACCGAATTTACTACGAGCTTCGATACACGTTCTGACCGCTATGGTTGATTCGCACTCATGATCAACTATTTGTTTATCCGAAAGAGTTGAAGAGTCGTTATTTGATCTGCCTATCGAAAACAAGGTAAGGGGCCGGCATATCCGTAACCGGTCAGGCCACGTATCACGTATCAGGCGGCAGCGGTCGTCCTGATTGCAGTTTCTCCTGTGGTAGCTGTGAGATCGGAGGTAATCATATCGAGCAGGGCGTGGACCTCGGGCTTCAGGCGCGCATACAGCCCTTGCCGCGTAATGTGGAACGCGGCGCGCGGGCCGCGATAATCGATCACATCTCCGACTTGCGTAAATTTGATGCCGGCCAATGATAAATGTCTCGCCAACCTCGGTTCCATCATCGCGAACACCGAATCGAGACCGTTGCTGAGCCCGACCGCTGCGGCGGCCGCGGACATGCCCAGCACCATCTGCGCGACCTGTCTCCGATCGGGCCGGTACACCGGATTGACGACCGCGCCGAAACCGTCCGGGTGGACGGATTCGCCCCGTCGCCGGCGGAACTCCTGGCGAATGGCGAGGCGGGAGATCTCGCCGGTGCTCTCGCGCCGCATGGTCGCCGGATCGACGATCTCACGGCGCAGGGCATGACCGCAGTGATCTTCAAAAGGAAACGGCGCCTGCGGGTCTGCGGGATTCGCCTGCACCAGGCGGACGCAACCGACAAAGGTCGAGGAGGGTTTGTGAAACAACAGACAATGGTCGGAAAAGGCGTCGTAGGCGTCTTTTTCCATGCCATCGCGGTGCCGATTTACGTCCTCGAATTTGAATTCCCGGCAGTACACCTCGAATCGAATGCGCAACGCTTCCTGGACCAGTTCCGGGGTCTCCGCCCTCAGAACCTTGAAATACCGGTTATAACTGCTCACTAGATCCACGTTGCTGCACCGCCTCGAAGTTGACATCTACGCCCGCAATCGGCTCGAGACCTGGGATGAAATTTCCTTACTTATTGGTATAGATGAAATTCGGGACGAGGGCTCTTCAACCGTCGCGTGCTTTGGACCATTCATCCGGACCCGCGATCCGTTTCGTACCCGCGCTCGATCCACGGCACTGTCAAGCAGCCGATACATAGAACGCTCTCGTGCTTGCTCGGGTTACCTGTCGCTAAATTGCGACAGGCAAACAGGCCAAGAATTATAAAAGTTGAGGAATTACTTTTAATGACTAATTCAACTCATTGACCAATCGATTTATGCAGAGTCGTTTCAACGAAGAAAAATCGTCCTTATCTCACATTTCCCGCATCACTTCGACGCGCAACCTAGCGCGTAAAACGCGTATCGCGGAGGAGCAGCGAGAGTGTGGAGCGTGTCGCATCCGATCATTAGCGGTCGCAACACGTTGCTTTAATGTGTCCTCATATCTTCATGATATTAAAGTAATTTTAGGGTTTAAGGATACAATTACGATGAGCGCCATCGATGACTGGACTCTCCCGGCTCCTCCACGCTACGCATTCAAGAGCGATCGATGGCGCACGCGTCGTTATAGCGCGGTCGGAGGCCATGATGAAATTGAAAGAACTATGAACAAAAAATCTTCTTGTCGTTGCCGCGCAACAGCGATAGTCGAAAATAACTGACGGACTTTCCTTTTTACGTGACCGACGGACCACATAACACTTTCTTATGCTCTATTATTCCCCCAAATTTAATAACCCGATTCAATTGTGTATCGCTTCGATTGTATGTACGTGATCGGCGTTGTTGTTAGACAACCGAAAGCGCTTTACCGCGTAGATCTTTTCCCGGCGCTTTTTGTGACGGAGTCTCTCCTGCCAATCGCAAGGTTTCCCAGTCGGTTCATCGGCGGGAAGTCTGGTTAGGGGCGATATTAAAAAATAAGCCTCAAACTCCCAGGGAGGACATAATGTCCTTGTGCGACGTAGAAGTAGTGGTGGCCGATACGAACGCCGCCCGCGATCTTCACTATGCGCTCCGCTACCAAGTCTTTTGCGTGGAGACCGGATTCGAGGACGCCTCCAGGTTCCCGGACAAGCAGGAGAAAGACGAATACGACGAAAACGCCATCCCGTTCCTGGTCCGCTGCCGGGACAACGGTGACTGGTTGGCCACGGCACGGCTCATCCTTCCCGGCGACGGCAGCCTGCCGATCGAACGCTACTGCAACGTCCCCCGGCACACGATCCCCTTTGACCAGATGGCGGAACTTTCCCGCTTGTTGATCTCAACGGAGGTGCGCCGCGGGCGTTTCTCGTTTCGCAGGAGGCAAATACCTGAATCCGCCCTGAGGGCGCGCAGTCGCGACAAACGCCCACAACGGCTGCAGACGGCGCGTATCCTGCGCGATTTGATTCGAGCCATGGCCGCCTTCGGTCTGGATCGCGGCATCCCGCACGCCGCGTTCTTCATTACCCCCGCTCTTGCGCGGATTCTGGGTCGCATGCAGATAGACCTCACCACCATCGGCGACGCAGTGCGTCACCGCGGATTGCGGTTTCCCTTCATTAGCAGGGCGACGCAGGTGTACGACGCCCTCACCCGTGTTGCCGAACGCGATGGAGGCGTATCAACTTACCCGTATTCCATGTTCTCGGAATCGTCCGCCGTAGTTTCCGCACGTCCTTCAGACGAATTCGAGCATCGGCAATACGGTACTTAGAGGGCCCGTCAACAATCATCAGGTCGCCTGCGCCGGTTAGCCGTGGCGCGCTTTCCATGTGAAGAATCGCCACTTCGTGTGGCCATGCCCTTAATACGTCGTATCCAAGGAACAAGACGAACGTTCTCCCGCCATAATTTGCGAACGCCGCAACGCAAATTCCGAATCGGTCGCCCGGTAGCGACTACATTGGCGCACCAGAACGGGTACCGCACCTACGCTTGTCGCGCAACAACGACACTTTCCATCCGCGCGGTCTCATGGTTCCGAATAGGTGACATAAAGATACGCCTACAATTTACTGATACGTATCGATTTTCGTTTCAATGGCACAACGTTTGCAACTGTAAAAAGAGTTTTTCTCAGGTCCCGCGTTTTAATGATTCTTAACACTGCGGTCGTAGTGCCTTCGGAACGGAACCGGCAAACTGGCCGTGAAGACAACGCCCGGCCGCTTGAACGTGCGCGACGGGTTCGTGCCATCGATGGGGGCTAAATAAATGTCGTTGGGCCAATACGAAGTGATCGTCGCCGACACTCAGGCTGCGCGCCACATCCATCACCGACTCCGCTACGAAGTCTTCTGTCTCGAGACCGGGTTCGAGGACGCGTCGAGATTTCCGGATCAGCAGGAGAAAGACGAGTTCGACGACAACGCAGTGCCGTTTCTGGTCCGTTGCCGGCACACCGGTGCCTGGCTGGCCACCGCCCGGCTCCTTCTGCCGGGCGGTAAAGCGCTGCCCATTACGCGTTATTGCAATCTCAATACGCGCACGATCCCGCTTGACCGAATGGCCGAACTTTCGCGTCTGCTGATCACCGCTCACGTTCGCCGACGACACCCATCCTCTCGCCTGGGCAGGCTGACCCCTTCAAGCCGGCAGTTTGCGTATTTGTGTGGACGCCGGCACAGTATCCACACCGCATCCATACTGCGTGAACTGCTCCGGGCCATGGCCGCTTACGGTGTGGAACGCGACATCCCGCTCGCGGCCTTTTTCATTACGCCTGCGCTCGCAAGGATTCTCGCCCGCATGCAGATCGAACTCACAGTCATGGGCAGTGCGGTGCATCACCGCGGATTGCGTGTTCCCTTTCTCAGCAGCGCGAAACAGGTCTACGGTTCGCTGACGCGCCTCGCTAACTCTGGTACCGGCACCGACGCTCGACCGTATCGATCCGAGGCCGAGTTGCAGCGAGGCCTCGATAATGAAAAAATCTACTATGTAAATTAACGACTTGCGCTCGAACACGCGTATCAAAAAAATGCGCCCGCGCGCCGAAAATAACAATTTAAACTGATCTGTAACCCGTCGCTGTCGGCGCCCCATTGGGTGCGGGTTGCAGTCGCATAACGCACAAGGCGGAAGCCCGGCGCACAAACTGCTAAAATGACAATAATTCGCGCCACGGACCTGCCGGGGATGGAAAAAAAGGGGGTCTGGCGCAGCTGGTCGGACAGCCTGGCTGGTCTCTGCGCGCTGAAGAAATCGCGCTAACCGACGAGCAGCGGCTTGATTCTGTCGCCGTTCGCCGAGCCTTTCCGAAAACAAGGCAAATAATGGGGTCAGAATTAAATTCTGACCCCATTATTCTTTCCCGCCATCTACTCGTTAGTCACGATAAAAGGGGCCTGAATTGAATTCAGACCGCTTTTTTCGGCACCGGGCAACGGTAGCTCTACCCCTCGCCTACATGGCTGCGATATTCGGGTTGTCCTCCATTCCCGGCGAACCGAGCGCGTACGATCCAGGAATCTTCACTGTGGTCACGTGGGTACCGCCGGCGCTGCAGAATCTCCTGCACGTTCCCCTGTTTGCGGGACTCGCGTGGCTGTGGTGCTGGGCCCTGGAGGCCTGGCCCGCGCGCGCGCCCGGCGTCATTGCGGGCCTCGTTACCGCCGCCTACGGCGTCGTCGACGAGTTGCACCAGGCCTTCGTGCCGGGGCGGTACGGCTCCCTGACCGACATGAGTTTGAATATCGTCGGTGCTGCGGTCGGGATCTGGGTTTATCGGCGTTGGGGAGGAAAAAGGGGACAGACCCCTTTTGAAAAGTAAAAAAGGGGTCTGTCCCCTTTTTACTTCTTTTTTTACTTCATGTCGAACTTGTTCAGCAGGTCGTACAGCGTCGGGCGACTGATGCCCAGCATCTGCGCGGCCTTGGACATGTTGCCCTGGGCGAGGCCCATGGCGCGCTGCAGCGCCTGGCGCTCGGCCCGCTCCCGCACCTCGCGCAGGTTCAGCGGCATATCGTCCTCCTTAGGGGCGGCGAGCTCGAGGTCCTCCGCCTCGATGCGATTGCCTTCGGCCATGATGGTGGCGCGCTTCACCCGGTTCTCCAGCTCGCGGACGTTGCCCGGCCAGGCGTAGGCCTCGATCGCCGCCAGGGCCTCGTCGCTGAAGCCGCGCAGCGACTTAGCCCGCTCCTGCATGAACTTCTGCAGGAAGGCCTGGGCGAGCAGCACGGCGTCGCCGCTGCGCTGCCGCAGAGACGGCAACTGCAGGGTGATTTCGTTCACGCGGTAATACAGGTCCTCGCGGAATTCGCCCTTCTGCATCAGCTGCGCCAGGTCCTGATGGGTGGCGCAGACCACGCGCACATCCACCGCGATCTCGCTGCGGCCGCCGACGCGCTCGATCACGCGCTCCTGCAGGAAACGGAGGATCTTGGCCTGCAGCGCCGGCGGCAGGTCGCCGATCTCGTCAAGGAACAGCGTCCCTCCCTGGGCGCACTCGATCTTGCCGCGGGTCTGCTTGGCGGCGCCGGTGAAGGCGCCTTTTTCGTAACCGAAAAGCTCGCTCTCGAGCAGCGTGTCGGGGATCGCGGCGCAGTTGATGGCGATGAACGGCCCGCCGCTGCGCTGGCTGAGGCCGTGGATGCCGCGCGCCAGCAGCTCCTTGCCGGTACCGCTCTCCCCCAGCAGCAGCACGGTGGCGTCGCTGGCGGCGACTTTCTCCACCATGCGGCACGCCTTCACCATCTCCGGGCTGCTGGCGATGACGCCCTCCAGCGGCGATTTTTCCGCCCGCCGCTGCAGCTGCCGGTTCTCGTACTCGAGCCTGTGCAGCGCGTAAGCGCGCTCAACGATCAGCCCAAGCACGTCGGGGTCGACGGGCTTCTGGTAAAAATCGTAGGCGCCCAGCCCCACTGCGCGCAGCGCGTTGGCGCGGTCGTCGTTGCCGGTGACGACGATGACCTTGGTGTGCGGGGCCAGCGCCAGGATCTGCTCCAGCGCCTGCAGGCCCTCGGTGGCGTTGGCGGCATCGGGCGGCAGCCCCAGATCCAGGGTCACCACCGGCGGCTGGTCACTGCGCACCATCTCCAGCGCCGATTCGCGGTCGTCGGCGACCGCCACCGTATAGTCCTCGAAGGCCCAGCGCAGCTGGCTCTGCAGGCCGGGATCGTCCTCGACGATCAAGAGTTTTTTGTCCCCGTCCCCCATGATTCCCCCCTATTGCACCGCGCTCAACGGCGCCTGGTTCTGGTCTTCCCCTGCGGCGCGATGCCGCGGCAGGCGCAAGCGAAACGTCGTCCCACGGCCCGGTTCGCTGACAACATCGACGTCGCCGCCGTGGGCGCGCGCGAATTCGCGCGTCTCGTAGGCCCCGACGCCCATC
>CAMYIN010000198.1 GCA_947258495.1 uncultured Gammaproteobacteria bacterium | reverse complement strand
TTGCTCGTGGGGCAGAATCTGCCACTTGAGATAATTCAGCAGCACCCTCGTGCTCTCGTAGACGCCCAGGTTCCGCAGCGCGTTGCCGAAACGGAGAGGGTAGTCGTAGAACTTTCCCGAAAAGTAGATCCGCGACATACGCGGGACCTTGATGAAATCGTCCCCGAGCACCGACCGCCAGAGCTCCTCGATCTCTTTGACCTTGGTGAAGAAGCGGTGGCCGCCGATGTCGAAGCGGAAGCCCTTGTATTCTTCGGTGCGCGCGATGCCGCCGACATGCTGCGACGCCTCCAGCACCAGCGGTCGCCGGCCGTGTTGAGAAAGTTCGTGGGCGGCGGTCAATCCGGCAGGGCCGGCGCCGATGATGACGACGCCGGGCGGCGTCGAGTCGTCCACCCGATACAGATTCCCGGTGTGTACTCCGCTGTCGTTCACCGCTCGGTCCCGAAGCCGTGTTCCCGCGCCGCATCGGCCAGACGCCCGATGCGGTGTCTCTGTACGTTAACGCTGAAGCGCGAACTGCAGAAACCGCCACTGCGGTTCTCGGAAAGCGTGAAATGTAGACCGTTGCCGGTAGTCAATCGGCACCCCCCCCGATCAAGATCTCGTCTCAAGACACCTTAGGGACCTTAAGGTACCAAAAAACCGAGTAAAATTCATGTTTTTTTGCAAGATAATGGGGCCTGAATCGAATTCAGACTCGATTTTCTTGGTCGCCCGAAGGGGCGCGAACCCTAGCCGTTTTCAACAGTTGTTTGCGACTCTCAGTGTTAAGCGTCTACGTAAAATTGCTGCGATGCAGCGTAGCCGGTTTCCGGCGAACGGCGTTCAAAACAGGATAAAAATGGTAGGCGCGGGTAGGAATCGAACCTCCACCTCTGCCGTGTTCGGGCAGCGCTCTACCGTTGAGCTACGCGCCTATTGAGTCAGCGGCCGTACGGTGACGCTGATCGCTCCGTGTCGATGAAGCAGTCTCCGCGGATGACAGTCGCAATCCGGCTACGGCCGTTTTTGGATTCTTTCCAGAAGTGTAGCAAACCGATTCGACTTCGCTGGAAAAAATGCTTTTCGGCCGGCGGGATCGTGGTTTACTGCGCCACAGCTTGTCCACTTGATGGCCCTATGCTCACACTTGGCCGTGCCGTTCTATCGTGTGGAAAATCGGTAAAAAGCGCGCGACCAGTATCTATCTTACTTCGCTCGTGTGTACTTAGGTTCTATATGATGCTTGAAGCTGTTTTAACTATATTAATCCGAATACCTGCGTCAGCTTCATGACAGATGGAAGCCCTCGACCGGCTGAAGAGACGTTCCTGCGGCGAAGCGAACACGGAATTCCTATACATGTCCCTGACGACCGAACAAGCAATTAGCGAGATTATCGCAGAAATTGACGACGGAACGCGCTTCGGTCTCGTAATTCAGAAATACAACGACAAGGGGTGCAGGCCAGGCGTTTGCCTTGAAGCCGTCCAGAAAATTAGTGCGCACAAACTGTCGTTGCTGACGATGTAGCAAGGCATGGAATCAAATCATTTAGCGCTATCCCTCGTTCCGATTCTGGTCCTTATGATACTGGGCGGCATCCGTTTCGGTTTATACCCGCGTCTTGGCGATCCAACGAACCTATTCCGTCAATCTCGCCGCAGCGAACGGCTTCGGCACGCATTGCAGATCATTTTGGTACTTGGTGTGGTCGTCTATTTGGCCATGCTTGCCGTGCGCATTCCGATATTGCTTTCCATTACCGGGGCGGTTCCGGAGATCAACGAAGGTCTGGGATTCAGAGTGTTATTGGGCTGGCTTCCCGCAGCATTATTCGTCGTAACGATCGCCTGTGAAGCCATAGTGGTTACCCATCTCTTGTTTTATCTGAATCTGTGCCGTCAGGGGGCAACGCGATACCGGCCACTTACGATTCCATCTCCGCCACTACTGCCGCCAAAAGTCGCACTTCTCATTCCGGCTTGCGATGAGCCTGAAGAAATACTTGAGCGTCCCCTGCGTTCTTTGAGCTATATACGATATGCTGCATGCCGCCCGATTCTTGTAGAAAATTCCCGTAACAAGTCAAGAAAAAAGGCGGCGCTTGCGCTCGCGGAGCGTTACGGAATCGAGGTAATCGACCTACCTAACCGAGGGACTAAAGCGGCCGCGCTCAATGACGCGCGATCCCGGTTGGACCCGGACACCAAATACCTGGCGGTACTTGATGCCGACCAGAAGTTGTGCGCTGACTTGGTCTCGGATCTTGTGGCGATTCTTGAGAAAAATCCGGAAGTCACCTGGATTCAAACTGCGCAATCCTATGAAGACGCATCAGAATCGCTCTTGCGCTGCGCCGCCGGCCAACAATTGCTCATTCTCTATGACAGTGCACTTGAAGGGAAAGACGTTCACGGAGTTTGTCCAATTCTCGGGACTAATTATCTCCTTCGTCTCGCTGCACTCGATGCGGTTGGTGGTTGGGATGAAACGTACGTCAACGAGGACACTCCGACTGCGTACGCGATGCAACTTCAGGGCGGTGTAGGTCGATATCTTCAACGTCTCTACGCCCAAGGACTTGCTCCCCC
Organism: uncultured Gammaproteobacteria bacterium; assembly: GCA_947258495.1. Taxonomy (GTDB): domain Bacteria; phylum Pseudomonadota; class Gammaproteobacteria; order Arenicellales; family JAANXG01; genus CALZGZ01. Next base: position 4,629 of record CAMYIN010000198.1, on the reverse strand, counting down.
AACACTGGAAGCGTTATGGAAGCAGCAGGCCAGATGGGCTCATTCGAATAGCCGGCTTGCGCTTTCTATCCTGGCAGGGTTCTTCAGACGCGGGCGTCGACCAGTAATTGTAGTCGCGGATTATTTGGCCCTCAGCGGGTACGAGTTGGTTTTATTCTGTATCGCGTTTCTATCGATCGTACCGGCGCTAGCACTAGTCGGGAGCTTCATGGTGTTCCCCGAGTCCATAGCAGTCACGGAAACTGTTGGACGATGGCAGTGGGCCTTTGCGTCGTTGTATCCTTTTTACCTATTGCTGCTGTTTTTCCCTCATATCAACATGGGGCTTCGTGGTTACCCGATTCAGAATCTTGTTCTCCTTCAAGGTATTACCTCATCGCTAGGACCCGTATACCTCAGCGGAGTTAGACGGGCTTTATTCGGTCAACGTCCAATCTTCGAATCGGCCATTCGGCGAGTTCGACCAAAGGAACGCGGACGCTTTTTACGTTGGTTAATCACACCGCAGGTCGTAGCCTTCCTGGTATTCATAATAGTTGGGAGCATCGCCGTCACTATCGGTTTCCAGCATCCGGGCTCACCGTTTCCATGGATCGTGGCTTTTTGGACGGTCTTTCACGCGGTCGCACTCGGGCACTATTTTCTGTTTGTGCACGAAGACGCGTTGGCGATGCACCGCACCAAGGCCGAATCAGCAGGTGCGCCCCAGGCGTGAACCGCGCGCCGGCGTCGACGAATCCTTTGTAGCCGCAGTCCGATCGGGAATGTCGCCTAGCGTGCAGTCTGTGCTATCTTTTCCCTTCCACACCAACGCGAAAAGGGCAGCAGGGGAGGCACCTTGATGGAAGGCATCTCAGTACTATTCATTGCAATCGTCGCGCTTGCGATCGTCACCGTGTTCATGGGCGCGAAGACGGTGCCGCAGGGCTTCGAGTGGACCATAGAGCGGCTCGGGCGTTACCGGCGGACCCTGTCCCCCGGTCTCGGCATCATCATCCCCTTTGTCGATCGGGTGGGAGACAAGATCGACATGCGCGAGCAGGTCCTCGACGTGCCGAGCCAGGACGTCATCACCAAGGACAACGCCGTGGTCCAGGTGGACGGCGTGGTGTTCTTTCAGATCCTGGACGCGCCCAAGGCGGCCTACGAGGTCGCCGACCTGAGATACGCCATCCTCAATCTGACCATGACCAACATTCGAACCGTGCTCGGATCCATGGACCTGGACGAATCCCTTTCCAAGCGCGACGAGATCAACGCCCGCTTGCTGCACGTCGTCGACGAGGCCACCAGCCCGTGGGGGGTCAAGGTCACGCGCATCGAAATCAAGGACATCCAACCGCCCCAGGACCTGGTGGACGCCATGGCCCGGCAGATGAAGGCCGAGCGCGAGAAGCGCGCCGCGATCCTGGAGGCCGAAGGCAAGCGGCAGGCGGAAATCCTCGCCGCCGAAGGCGAGAAGCAGGCCGCCATTCTGGAGGCCGAAGGTAGAAGAGAGGCCGCCTACCGCGACGCCGAGGCCCGCGAGCGCCTGGCGGAGGCGGAGGCCAAGGCCACCGGCATGGTCTCCAAGGCGATCGCCGAGGGCGACATCCAGGCGGTGAATTACTTCGTCGCCCAGAAATACGTCGAGGCCCTGGGGCAGATCGGCGCGTCGGACAACCAGAAGGTGCTGTTTCTGCCGCTGGAGGCGAGCAACGTCATCGGCGCCATCGGCGGTATCGGCGAACTCGCCAAGGTCGCGGCGGACAAGAGGAAGACGTCGTGAGCCTGGTGTACTGGCACTGGTGGGTCATCGGCATCGTACTCGGGATTCTCGAAGTCTTTGTCTCCGGCACCATCATCATCTGGTTCGGCGCGGCGGCCTTCGTCGTCGGTCTGGTCATGCTGGTGGTCCCCGGATTGCCCTGGGAGGCCCAGCTCACGCTCTTCTCCGTGCTTTCCGTCCTGAGCCTGTTCGCGTGGCGTGCGTACGCCAAGCGGCATCCGGCCGAGTCGCCGGACCCGAACCTCAATCGCCGCGGCGAACGCATGATGGAACGGCGCTTGACTCTGGAGGCGCCCATCGTCAACGGCTTCGGCCAGGTCAACGTCGACGATTCGCGCTGGAAAGTGCGCGGCCCGGATCTGCCGGCGGGCGCCAACGTGCGCGTCGTCGCGGTCGAGGGCACGGTGCTGGTCGTGGAAGAGGATTCCTTGCGAGAGGCTTGAATCCGGCGTTTGGCCGCGGCGGCCCTGCACTCGGTCGGTCTCATTGGATGCAAACATGACGACGCGTAGCCGACTTGTTTCTTCTTTCGCTGGGATAGCGTTTCTAGTTTCGGGAACACTCGCGGCGAATCCCTGGAACGGAAAGGTCGTGCTGCAGGCGTTCTGGTGGGACGCGTGGAACTCGCGCTATCCGCAGGACTGGTACACCTACCTGGCGAAGCTGGCGCCGCGACTCCGTGCCTTGGGAGTAGACGGCATCTGGATCCCGTCGCCCGCGAAAGGCAACGTCGGCGTCAACAGCATGGGCTACGACCTGTTCGATCATTACGATCTCGGAGAAAAAGATCAGAAGGGAACGGTCGCAACCCGTTTCGGGGACAAAGACAGCCTGCTGCGTTTAATTGCGGTCGCGCACGCCAACGGCCTGGAAGTCTACCCGGATGTGGTGCTCAACCACGTGATAGGCGCACAGGAGGACCCAGCCGCGCCGGCCAACAAATACAAGCGATTCCGCTATCACGGCTTTGCCGGCGCGGACACCGGGCGCTGGCCCAAGGATCACTGGAATTTTCATCCCAACCCCGATCACTGGTGCACGGCCGGGGATTGGTGTGAGGAAAAGTTCGGTCCGGACAGCTGTTTTCTGGATCACGATCACGGCGGTGGCGGTAACGGCGGGTACATGCGCGATCAGGCCCGTGAATGGTTTGTCTGGCTGAATAAGCAGACCGGGGCGGATGGATTTCGCTTCGATGCGGTCAAGCATTTTCCCGCTTACGTGATCGAAGACCTGCTTTTCCACGCCAAGGGCCATGGCAAAGACTATTTCGCCGTGGGAGAGTTTGTCGGTGGTCGGCAGCAACTCGACCAGTGGGCGAACGACACCCAGAATCGCGCTGGCACGTTTGACTTCGGTTTACGCGATGCGCTGGCCAACATCGTCGACGCCGGCGGCTTCTTCGATATGGGACGCCTTCCTTCCTACCAGCAGGATAACCGTTTCAAGACCGTACCCTTCGTCAACAACCACGATACCTGGCGGGGGGCGTATTGGGATTCCGAGCCCGGGTCCCGGAGTCACGATGACCGCCACGGCGACTGGCGTCGAAACGGAGACGAACTCGCGCCGACTATCGATCCCGATAATCCCCGGGCCGACGTGGCCTACGCCGCCGCCTTCGCGGTTGACGGCAGCCCGATGGTCTACTACGAGGACCTGTTCATCAACACGGGCCCCGAGCGCTTCGAGTCCGATCCCGATACGCTTCCCGTTCGCGATTACGTCGTCAACCTCATCTGGGTTCACCAGAAGCTCGATATCAAGGACGGGGCCTACAAGGTGCGTTATCAGGGGTCGTCCGACCTGCTGGTGATCGAACGCAGCGGGCGCGCACTCATCGGCCTCAACGACAGTGGCGGCGAACACCTGGCGGCCTGGGTACAGACCGATTTCGGTCCGCGCGTGCGGCTGCACGATTACAGCGGCTCCAACGACAACGATATCGAGACCGACGCGCACGGTTGGGTACGCGTGTCCGTGCCCCCCATGAGTTACGCCGTGTGGGCGCCGCCGGGCGCGAGCGGCGGCTTCGACCCGGCGAGCCGGCGCACGGTGCAGGAATTTCAGCTTGCCGACGATCTGGGTGATGCGCGACCCCAGTCGCTCGGTTACGGGGGCCGCGTCGTGCACGACGCGTTTCGGACCGCGGGCGCAATCTGGCCGGCGCCCGACTCGGTAGTGAAGATAGACGTATATAGCGAGGATGCGCGCGCGGTGGAGCTCCGGGTCTACAGACCCGACGCCACGGGCCGCAAGAGCCGAACGTCAGGACAGGTGAACCATATCGGGACGGCGTCGGCAGACACACCCCTTCAGCTTGTATTCACGGCGGTCCGCGAGGGCTACCATCAACTCTCGCTGCGGCTCACGGGCGCACCGCAGCCTTCCAGCAGGGCCTACGTCAAGGTGGAATATACGGCGCCTCGCACGTCCGCGCTGTTCTGAATCCCGGGCGGGTACCGGACGTGGCCGCGTGATGGGAGAATATCTGGAATTCGGTCACAGGGCTCCCGAGGTCTGTTACGAGCGGTGCGTACTCTTCTGCGACGAATAATCTGGGTTCCGATCGTTCTAACTCCGACGCTTGCCGGGTCCGGGTGTGAAAGCACCGCGCGCGTTCCTGATTTCGGATCCCTTCCCGCCGGCGACCTCGTCAAACTCCACGAACAACGCTACGGCGGCGCGCCGATGGCGGGGCTCCGCCGCCCCGTTCGCCGGGTGCGGTCGCCGGCGGGCGACCGCGTGGCGATGGCGGCGCTGTTGAGGACGGCTACCGAGAGCCAGGTGTTCGGTATCTTTGTCGCCGACACATCGGGCCGAAAGCGGATTAAAATTGCGGAGGTGGTCAACTGTTTCGG
>CAMYIN010000197.1 GCA_947258495.1 uncultured Gammaproteobacteria bacterium | reverse complement strand
GACGTAGAGAGGCAGATCTCCGGTGTCGGCCAGTTCGAGGACGGGAATATTCAGGCGTTTCAGCATCTCCGCCGTTGCCACTGAACTCGCAACCGCGCCGTCCAGTTTGTTTTTTACTTTCGCCAAGGCCTCTATGAAATAATTTGCCGTGGACCCGGTGCCGACGCCGATCACCATGTCCCATTCTATATACTCGAGGGCGGCCTCGGCGGCGGCCTTTTTTTGATCTTCTCGCGTCATGTTGATAAAACCTTTCGTCACCGTTCGGGTTCAACTAAGCATACTGATATGGAATCGATGAAGAAAGGGTTAATCGCGGAATGACGCCCTCTGCGCAGGTAGGGGATGGACGCCTGCCCGCACAGTGGCGTGCGGGTCATGGAAAAGGCCGGGCGCGGCTTTGCCGACGGCCGCCCGAATGCAATGTATCCCGGCGTGGCCGGGACGAAGCCCCGCGCCCCGACGCGGCTAGACTTGATCATCTTTGAATCGCGATGCCGGAGACCTATCTGAAAAAGATCCTCAAGGCGCGGGTTTATGACGTCGCCGAGGAGACCCCTCTGGAATACGCGCCGGGTCTATCGCAAAGATTGGGCAACCATGTATGGTTGAAGCGCGAAGACGAGCAGCCGGTATTCTCTTTCAAGTGCCGGGGCGCCTACAACAAGATGGTGCACCTCGAGCATCGCCTGTTAAAGAGAGGCGTCATCACGGCGTCGGCGGGCAATCACGCCCAGGGGGTGGCGCTGGCGGCGCAAAGACTGCAAAGCGCGGCAGTCATCGTCATGCCCAAGACGACCCCGCAGATCAAGATCGACGCAGTTCTGCGGTTCGGCGCCGAGGTGGAATTACACGGCGACGGTTACGACGAAGCCTACGACCGCGCCAGGCGCCTGGGCGCGCGCAAGCGCTTGACTTTTGTGCATCCCTACGACGACGCCGACGTCATCGCCGGACAAGGCACCATCGGCTTCGAGATCTTGAAACAGTTCACGGCGCCGATACAGGCCGTGTTCGTGCCCGTGGGCGGGGGCGGATTGATTGCGGGGATCGCCGCGTACATCAAGCAGATCCGTCCCGACATCAAAGTCGTAGGGGTGGAGCCGGACGACGCCGACGCGATGCACCGCTCGTTGCGGGTCGGTCGTCGTGTACTTCTGAAGCAGGTGGGTTTGTTCGCCGACGGCGTGGCGGTGCGTCAGGTCGGCAAGGAAACGTTCCGCATCACGCGGCGGTTCGTCGACGAAATTCTCTGTGTGAGCACCGATCAGACATGCGCCGCCATAAAAGACGTGTTTGAGGACACGCGTTCGGTCATGGAACCGGCCGGGGCGCTGGCGGTGGCCGGGCTCAAGGAATACGTAGAGCGGGGGCCCGTGAGCGGCGAGAACCTCGTCGCCATCACCTCGGGCGCCAACATGAATTTCGATCGACTGCGGCACGTGTCGGAACGTGCAGAAATCGGCGAGCGTCGCGAAGCGATCGTCGCGGTTACCATTCCGGAGCGTCCGGGGAGCTTCCGCCGGCTGTGTGCGGTTATCGGCTCCCTCGGAATTACGGAGTTCGATTATCGCTATGCGGATTCTGCCGAGGCGCACGTCTTTGTCGGCATTCGAATCCAGAATCCGCAGGAGATCGATTCCTTGATGAAGAAGTTGGAGCGCCACAATTATCCCACCCTGGATCTCACCGACAATGAAATGGCCAAGCTCCATGTGAGACATCTGGTCGGTGGGCACGCGCCCCAAGCGGAGCACGAGATCGTGTATCGGTTCGAGTTTCCCGAAAGGCCGGGAGCGCTGCATGAGTTTCTCCAAAAGATGGAACATACGTGGAACATCAGCCTGTTTCATTACCGAAATCATGGCGCGGATTTCGGCCGCGTACTGTGCGGTATGCAGGTGCCCCCGGGGGAAAAGAAAGCCTTTCAAAAGTTTTTACGCGACCTCGGCTATCCCTACAAAGAGGAAACCAATAATCCGGCGTACCGGCTTTTCCTGGGGTAGGTCGGGCGGCTGACAACAAGGGCGTTTGCCGAGGTCGTGTCGGCAGGCGCCGATATCAGTCGGATTCGCACGGGAGCTGGACGGCCGATGCGCCGATGACACGCGTCGATTGAGCGCGGGGAGATTCCATCTGGATTATTCCGATCGGGCGGCGGTTTTGCACCGCGCCGCGAGAGCAGGCGTGGTCGTGGCGGCGCTCTGTTACGACGATGTCGTCACGCAATTCGTGTAGTTGATGGGCGTTGCGGTAGTCTGCGTAAGCTTTGACAGTAACTGCTCCAGCCTTCCATTGGCGATCTCCTGGGTCTGTTTCAGGGAGCGAAGGAGCGCGTGCGGAGCTCCTTTGTTTACGTGCAGCACCTCGGCGAGCGTTTGCAGGTGCGAACGCACATTTTGGACCCGGTAGTTGTTCAGTTTCGCCGTGACCGGGGCCGGAATCGAGAGCAGTGAATCGATGTCCTGGACGGCCTCGGCGACCAATTTCCGTATCGCGGCGGCGTCCATGGTCTGCGTCTCAACGGTCCAGGCCGCGTCCGTAGTCGCGGACCGCTGCGCCAGAGGAGCCTTTGCCGCCAATATCTGTCTCGCGGACCCCAGTTGGTCCTCCAGCGCCCGCAACGAGTCTTCGGAGGGCCCTTCCTGCAGCTGCTCTCTCAGCCCCTTGAGTTGATCGCGAATGCGTATCCACTCATTGACGTGGGTAACCCCCCTCCGGGGACTTCGTTCCTGCACTTGCGCAAATTGATTCTCCTTCGCCTTGAGCTGAAGATAGATGCGCTGCCGCTCATCCTTCTGCGCCGCCAGGAACGATTCGATGTGCGGCAGCACGGTTGTCATCGCCTCACCGATAATTGCGCGCTTTTCGCGTGCCTCCCGATACCACTTGGTGAGGCCGATTGCCTGGTAGCGCGTTTGAAAGCGACGGAATTCCCGCATAGCCTGATTGAGCTCCACGTCTCGAAACTCGGAACTGTCGCCGAGTTGCGCCAGCAGAACGGAGCGCGCGTCAGGGTCAACGGAACAGTGATCGAGCGTCGACGTGATTGCCTGGCGGACCCGGTCCTCCGGCTTGGGACCGGAGTCGGCGGCGGTGAGCTTGGGTTTCGGTTTCGTCGGCGGTTGTACGATTTTCATCAAATCCGGGCGCGGCCCCAATCCGGTCGTGCTGTGAACGATTAGTTGACCCGAGTAAAGCGCCGCCGCGCACAACAACAGGCTAAACAGCAGATTGTCACGCACGAAACGCTGGAGTCGGTATCTTCGATTGGACGCTCCCCCGTAGGCCGCCTCCAGGGTGCGCCCCATTATCTGATTGTCTTCGAAGTCCTTGTACCAGGATACGTTTTTCAACAGGAATTCCCTTGCCCCACTGTTCTTGTAGCCCAGTATTAAATAGTGTTCCGGTATCCTGATGGCGGCGAGGAGTTGGGGAACGAGATCGAACTTCGCCTTCTTGGGGTTGGCCGCAGCGTGCGCCGCAGCGGGGTCGGTGTCGCCCGCGGCATCGGCGTTCCCAACGACCGCCCCCGCGGGGGTGGATGCGTCGTCCGCCGAGAGAACGACCTCTTCGGTGGCTTCGGCGTCGCCGGGCAGCGTGATTTCGTCCTCAGGCCTTTGCTTGCCGGTGGCGGGTTTGGTTCTGGATTTTCCGATGCCGCGGATCATATCTATCGTCCAGGCTCGCAAGAAAAAGCCTACGTGCCGTCATCGGACGACGCCGCAGGCTGGGACACACTATCCGGTTCAAAAAAGGTCGGAACGTGAATACACCGAATTCACGCTGTCGGTTCTTGTATTGGTAAGCGTAGTTCAGCGGCGTAGGTTTTCAAGCGGCGGGCGAGCGGTCGTTGTGCTAGTATTCCGCGTCCAAAAACGCTGAGTGCACCAACTTGCGGCGCTATTTGAGGCAATCGCCGGACGGTCGAAAAAAAACCCAAACGTATTGGCCGGTGGCGCGTGTTCGGCGCGACTGTATTTCGTCGTGACCTCTCAAGTCTCGACAACGATCCGTTGGGGCGTGTCGGATCCCCGACCGCGTCTTGATAAGCATCAGATCCACCTTTGGTGGGCGTCTCTCGACGTCGAAGATCAACACCAACAGACATTGTTGTTGTCGCTTTCCCGGAGCGAGCGCGAGAGGGCGGAACGATTCAAATTTCCGAGTCACCGACGACGATACGTGGCGGGTAGAGGCATCGCTCGCGAACTGCTCGGACTCTATTGCGGCGAACATCCCGCCGCCATTCGATTTCGGTTCGGGCGATACGGAAAACCGTATCTGTCGGATGCCGTGAACGGCGGCGGATTGTATTTTAACTACACCGATTCCGAGGGCCGCGCGCTCTACGCCTTTGCCGACGGCTGTGAACTCGGTATCGACCTCGAGCATCTTGCGCGAGCCATCCGCTATCGGCGCATAGCCGCGCGAAAATTTACCGAAAGCGAGAGTGCTGCACTGCTGGAGTTGCCGGATTCTGCGGGCAGGCGGGCTTTCCTCGGTTGCTGGACTCGCAAAGAGGCCTATGGCAAGGCGAGGGGCGTGGGTATCTGTTATCCGCTTGACAGCGTCGACCTGTGCAGCGATCTCGTTTCCCCGGAGATGACGATACGAGACGCGGGGCCGAGCGATGCGGAGCGCTTATGGAACTTGAGACAGTTCAATCCCGACGAGCAGTTTGTGGCGGCAATCGTGTACGCGGGTGCAAGCCGACAGCTGCGGTACTTCCGATATCCGTAATCGCGCCGCCGGTATTCGGCTTCAGCCCTGAATCCATCCGAGCCAGCGATACGCCCACATGCCGAGATGTTCTCGTAACGCGGAAGTCGTCAACAGCAGCGATTCTGCGGTAGGCAGCCAATCCAGAACGAGCGGTTGATCGTCGGGCCGCTCGGCGTGGGTAACCAGAATATCGGTGACCGCCGGTGTCGCGTCGATGCCGAGCGAACGGAATACCGCCAACGCCCGGGGCATGTGCAGTGCGGACGTCACCAGCAGCACATTGCTCAGTCGGAGCCTCTCGAGGATGCGCTTCGATTCGAGCGCGTTCTCATAAGTGTTTCGGCTCTTACCCTCCGTCACGATTGCGCGCTCCGGCACGCCCCATTCCTGCAGGAGCCTGGAAATGTAATAGGACTCTGCGTTCACGTCTCGCTGTTTATAGAAGTTGCCGCCGGAGACTATGATTACGGGCGCCTTGGCGGCGCGATACAATCTTGCCGCGTGCAGCACGCGGTCGGCGGCGTCCTTGAGGTCCGCATAGGCCCTCGGGGGATGCGGAAGAGAGACCGCTCCGGCCAACAAAACGATGGCGTCCGCTGCGGGCGTGTCTTCTGCGGAAAGCGGAGTGTGGCGATCCTCTATCCCCGCTACCAGCCTGCCCGCGATCCATGGATTACCGGCAACGCAAAGGACGGTGATCAATGCCGCTATCATCAAGGCGGCGGCGATCGTCCTGCGAAACAGCAACAACAGCAGCGCGATCAGTCCCAGCGTAATACCGACTATCAATGGAAACACGAACAGCGGCGCAATCTTGGACAATGCAATCGCGTTCATGGCAATGGCGTAAGGCTTCTCAGTCGGTCAAGATCTCCGCCTTGGTGATGACCACGTCCTGCTTGGGTACATCGCTGAATGCGCCGACGGTGCCCGTGGGTACCCCCGCGATCTTATCGACGACATCCATGCCGTTGACCACCTTGGCAAATACGGCGTAACCCCAGCCTCTCGGGTTCGTGCCCGTATGGTTGAGAAAGTCGTTGTCTTTGAGGTTGATGAAAAACTGCGAACTCGCGCTGTGAGGGTCGTTCGTCCGCGCCATGGACAGCGTTCCACGATCGTTCTTCAAACCGTTGTCCGCTTCGTTCCCGATCGGCGCGCGCGTGGCGCGCTCCTTCATTTCGGGTTCGAAACCGCCGCCCTGTACGACGAATCCGGGAATGACGCGATGGAATATCAGGCCGTCGTAGAAACCGTCCTTGATGTAGTTGAGAAAATTCTCCGCGGTCTTCGGCGCCGTGTCTTCATACACCTCGATATCGATGGAGCCGAGACTGGTTGTGAATCTTATCATTGTGTTTTCCTCTTTATTGACTTGCGCAAGCGTAGAACTCACGAGCGCGACTCCAACTGCCGTTGCGGATAGAAAACTGGACCATCGCATAGATATCATCTCCCGTCTATTTGGATTCGAGTTTTAAAATGAAGTCCCAATCTTTCTTTGTGACCGGCATGATGGACAGCCGGCTGCCGCGCTGCAACAAGCGCATGTGTTTCAGTGCTTCGTGGGTCTTGAGCTCGCGCAGTGTGATGGGCCGCTTCAATTTACGGACCAACCCGACGTCAACCATGAACCATCGCGGATTTTCCGGATCGCTGCGCGGGTCGTAGTACTTGTGTCGGGGATCGAGCGCGGTGAAATCCGGGTATGCCTCGCCGACGATCTCGATAATGCCTACTATGCCGGGTCGATCGCAATTCGAATGGTAGAAGAACCCCAGGTCTCCTTTCCGCATCTTGTCTCGTATGAAATTACGCGCTTCGTAGTTGCGGATGCCTTCCCAATGGTCGGTTCGGGATTTTTGGGCTGCAAGCTCGTCAATGGAGTATACGTCCGGCTCGCTTTTCAACAACCAGTATCGCACGGTCATCTCTTGATCATACGGCAATTGGGCAAGGTGCAACGATAAAGCGGTTCAGGCGGGGAGGAAACCGCTTTCCGTAATCACGCCGTGTAGGCGCACGTCCCATGCTTCCTGGGGGACCCGCTCCACCTGTTGGAACGCATGCGCCACACCGATTATTCGTGGTCTCTGCCAGTATCGTCGCCCGGCGACAAAGGCCAAGGTACGGTCGTAGTAGCCGGCACCCATCCCCAGGCGGCCGCCGTGGGCGTCAAAAGCCACCAGGGGTACGAGCACCGCGTCCAGGTTTCGGGCCGTGAGCAGCTCGCGCCGCGGAACCAGGGGCTCCGGGATCCCGAAGCGGTTCTCGCGCATCTTCTGACGTCGTACGTAGGGCGCAAACCTAAGCGGTAGAAACGGGTGCACCACCACCGGGAGAAAGCATCGCTTGCCCATCCTCCAGGCGCGTTCGATCGCGGCGGTGGTATCTATCTCGCCATCGTTGGCGTAGTAGAAGGCGATGCGGTTCGCGTTCATCAACGCCGGGGCAACGGCCATCCGTCGCGACAGCGCGGTTGCAGCCGCGCGTTG
>CAMYIN010000196.1 GCA_947258495.1 uncultured Gammaproteobacteria bacterium | reverse complement strand
TGACTCCTGCGACCGAGCGGCACCGTCGCAAACGATTCCATCCGTTATCCTACCAGCGTCCGGATCATGGCGAGATCTACAAGTTCATGGCCTCGGGCATTCCCTTGCAGGACCTTGAAGGGCCTGTCGGGCTCACCGAGTTGGTCGAGCACAATGGCGGCGCCAGCAAAATCATGGTCCTGCGTATAGTCATTGATGGTCACGATAGTGGTGAGCCGGGCTCCACGAGAAGAAAGGACGCCGTTGTGAGAGTCCTCAAACGCCACGCACTGTTCCGGGGCGAGGTTCATGGCCTCCAATACGTAATGATAGATATCGGGTGCCGGTTTTTTCGCCGGCACCACATCGCCGGCGCCGATCACCTCAAACCAGTCCACAGCCGACGCACTCAACGTATAGGTTAAAAGTGCCGAAACGTTTTCGGGCGTGGTAGTCGTAGCTATGGCGAGACGAATCCCCTGTTCCCTGGCTTCGCGCAGCAACCGCTCTACGCCTGGTCGCAAAGGGATCTCGCCGCCCGATAACAGCCGCGTATAAAAGGTGGTCTTGGCGGCGTGGAGTCCGGCAACGAACTCGTCGAAGTTGCCGGGGCGTTGAAACTCGGTGTTGTACTCATCCAGGTAATAACGGATGCGCTCCTTGCCCCCCGTGACCGCCAACAGCTCGCCGTACAACTCCACACTCCATACCCAATCCAGCCCTGCTTCGGCAAAAGCCTTATTGAAGGCAATCCGATGCCCGTCGCGTTCCGTGTCAGCCAAGGTCCCGTCCACATCGAAGATCAGTGCTTTTACTCGGCCCATTGTTTTATCTGATTTTCCTATTGTTACATGTATGAACGCGGCCTATGTTAACCCACATCTTCAGCGAGCTCTGTCAACTCCTCACTGAATATCCGCACAGTTGCCGAAGTACATTTCCCCGCTTTTGTATTGGACGATCCGCCGGTATGGATCAGTCGTTCTCCGATTTTCCCGATCTCCTCCCGTCGTCTTTTTCGTTGCGCGGATGTGTTCATCTGTACCGATGGCAAGTCCAGCTCTACCGGGATCAAGCTGGCGTGCTTCTGACATCGATAGCTTCCGCAGGCGGCCCGACAACGACGGCGTGGTGAAGAAGGCGAACGAGCGAAGCAGCGACTGTAGTACTTCCGAAATTCACCGCTACGGCCTCCTCTCGGGGCCCCGATTTGCCTGGACACACAGGCATCCGTGTGCACGTCCGCGTAATCCGACCGGCCAAGGACGCTTTCGGCCCGCGTCCAAATTTGTTCTTCTCGCCTGTAGACCATCTGTACAACCACAACACGCTCTGCGCCGGCGGAATTTTCGGCGCCGGCGTTGACGGCTTGGGTCCGCCTGCGGGCGCTATGCCCAGTAGTCCGGGCGCTGGTATATTTTCTTCAGGTGCTGTACGAAAAATTTGACCTTGGCGGGAATATTCGGCTGCTGCGGGTAAACCGCATAAACATCGTATTCGGTCCGCGTGAACTCGTCCAGCACGGTGACGAGTTCGCCGCATGCCAGCTCGCTCTGTATTTCCCACGTTGAGCGCCAGGCCAGACCCAGACCCTGACAGGCCCAGCGATGCAGCATCTCGCCGTCGTTGCAGTCCGGGTTGCCGCGCACCCGTACGGACACCGGCTTTCCCCCGTCTACGAAGTCCCAGCCGCGCTGCTGCCCGCCCAGCGGATTGAAGGCCAGGCAATTATGCCGCTCGAGATCGGAGAGCGTCTGCGGTACGCCTTCTCGTTCCAAGTAGGACGGCGCGGCGCACACGACCCTTCGGTTTTCCGCGAGCTTGACGGCAACCAAGTCGAGATCGTAGATGCCGCCGATGCGTATCGCCAGGTCGTAGCCCTCGCGGGTAACGTCAGTCACGCGGTCGTCGAGGTAAAACGACAAACGAACCTTAGGATGCTTGGACAGAAAGGCCGGTCCATGGGGCGCGACGTGCCGACGCCCAAAACCCGAAGGCGCGGTCACGCTGAGGTGCCCGGTCGGACCGTAGCGAGCCGAAGTCACCGTGTCCTCGGCCGACTCGAGGTGGGCGAGCAGCGATTTGCACTGCTCGTAAAAGGCCATGCCCTCCTCGGTCAGGCCCAGATACCGCGTCGTCCGGTGCAACAGGCGGACACCGAGGCGGCGCTCCAACGCGCTGATGCGCCGACCCAGCATCGCCGGCGTGATTCCGATCGCGCGCGCGGCCTTCGCCAGGCTGCCCAGATCGGCGGCATGGACAAATGCCTCCATCTGTTTCAGTTTATCCATCTGCCGTTGATTATATACTTTTTGTATATAATGAAGTGATAATTAATGCTGTTCTAAAACAAAATGATACGCAATAAAATACCATCACACTAAATCACGGGGAGCCCGAACATGGCCACCATGACTGCAGCCGAGGCGGCAATTCACGTCCTGCTGAAAGAAGGCATCCACACGGCGTTCGGCGTGCCGGGTGCGGCCATTAACCCTTTCTACGCGGCGATGCGCTCCACGGGCGGTATCAAGCACATCCTGGCGCGGCACGTCGAGGGCGCCTCGCACATGGCCGAGGGCTACACGCGGGCGACCGCCGGCAACATCGGCGTGTGCATCGGCACCTCGGGCCCAGCCGGCACGGACATGATCACGGGGTTGTATTCCGCGTCCGCGGACTCAATTCCCATTCTCTGCGTGACCGGACAGGCGCCGCGGGCGCGGCTGCACAAGGAAGACTTCCAGGCGGTGGACATCGCCAGCATCGCCAAGACACTCACAAAGATGGCGGTCACGGTCATGGAACCGGCGCAGGTGCCGGGCGCCTTCCAGCAGGCGTTCCATCTCATGCGCTCCGGCCGCCCGGGCCCGGTACTGATCGATCTGCCGTTCGACGTGCAGACCGCCGATATCGAGTTCGACCCGGATACCTACGAGCCGCTGCCGGTCTACAAGCCCAAAGCAACCCGGGCGCAGATCGAGAAGGCCATGGCCATGCTGAACGAGGCCGAGCGCCCGCTGATCGTCGCCGGCGGCGGTATCATCAATGCCGACGCGTCCGAGCTACTGGTCGAATTCGCGGAGATCACCGGCATACCCGTCATACCTACGCTCATGGGCTGGGGATGCATCCCGGATGACCACCCGCTGATGGCGGGCATGGTGGGCCTGCAAACCTCCCATCGCTACGGCAACGCCACCATGCTCGCCTCGGATTTCGTGGTCGGCATCGGCAACCGCTGGGCGAACCGGCACACGGGCTCCACAGAGGTATACACCCGCGGTCGCAAATTCGTGCACGTGGATATTGAACCCACCCAAATCGGCCGGGTGATTTCACCCGACTACGGAATCGTCTCCGATGCCGGCGCCGCCCTGGAGCTGTTCGTGAAGATCGCCCGAGAGTGGAAGTCGTCGGGAAGGCTGGCCGATCGCAGCGCCTGGGCCGGCGAATGCATGGAGCGCAAGGGCTCGGTGAAATACCTGCGGAAAACCAACTTTGAAGACGTGCCCATGAAACCGCAGCGCGTCTACCAATGTATGAACCGCGCGTTTGGCCAAGACGTGTGCTACGTCAGCACAATCGGTCTGTCGCAGATTGCCGCGGCGCAGTTCCTGCACGTCTACAAACCCCGACACTGGATCAACTGTGGCCAGGCGGGGCCGCTGGGCTGGACCGCGCCGGCCGCCCTCGGTGTGCGCGCCGCCGACCCGGAGCGCAAGATCGTTGCGTTGTCTGGTGATTACGATTTCCAGTTCATGCTCGAGGAACTGGCCGTAGGTGCGCAGTTCAAGCTCCCCTATATCCACATCGTGGTGAACAACTCCTATCTGGGTCTGATCCGCCAGGCACAGCGCGGCTTCGATATGGACTATTGCGTCCAATTATCGTTCGAGAACGTCAATTCTCCGGATACCGGCGAGTACGGCGTCGACCACATCAAGGTCGCGGAAGGCCTGGGGTGCAAGGCGATCCGGGTCCGCGCCCAGGAGGAAATCAACCCGGCCATAGCACAAGCGGAGCAGTGGATGGCGGAGCACCAGGTACCGGTGGTCATAGAAATTATCCTCGAGCGCGTCACCAACATCGCCATGGGGACGGAGATAGACAACGTCATCGAGTTCGAGGAACTCGCCGGCCCGGAAGACGCGCCTTCGGCGGTAGGCCTGCTCGACTGATCGTGTTGAGGCCGGAAGAATCCAAATACTTCTGCCAATTACCCAGGTCCGCCGGTGCGCGAACCGATTTGCGAATCACCATCAGGAGCCGACACAATGCCTCGATTCAACGCCAACCTCACCATGCTATTCCACGAACTCGAATTTACCGACCGCTTCGGTGCGGCGGCGGACGCCGGCTTCCTCGGCGTGGAATACCTGTTCCCCTACGCCTACGACAAGAACCAACTCGCGGAACTGCTCCATAAACACAATCTTGAGCAGGTGCTGCACAATCTGCCGGCGGGAGACTGGGACGCAGGCGAGCGCGGCATCGCCGTGCTGCCGGACCGGGTCGGTGAATTCCAAGACGGTGTCGGCCAGGCGATCGATTACGCCAAGGCACTCGGCTGCAATCAGCTCAATTGCCTGGCGGGCATTGCGCCCGCGGCGACCGATGCCGACACCATCCGCGAGACGCTGGTGGGCAATCTGCGCTTTGCCGCCGAACGGCTCGAGGCCGAGGACATTCGGCTGTTGATGGAGGCCATCAACACCTTCGACATACCCGGCTTCTACGTAAGCCGTACGCAGCAGGCCCTGGATCTCATCGACGCGACGGGCAGCGACAATATCTTTCTGCAGTACGACATCTATCACATGCAGCGGATGGAAGGGGAACTCGCGAACACTCTCGAGAAACACCTGCCGCGAATCTCACACGTGCAGCTCGCCGACAACCCGGGGCGCAACGAACCGGGAACCGGAGAAATCAACTACCCGTTTCTGTTCGATCACCTGGATCGCATCGGTTACCAGGGCTGGATCGGCTGCGAATACAAACCGGCTGGCGACACCGTGGCCGGTCTGGGCTGGATCAAACCGTATCTGCACGGAAAATAAACTCGACCATCGGAGAGTACATCATGAATATCGGATTCATCGGCTTGGGCATCATGGGCAACCCCATGGCCGGCCATCTCATCAACGGCGGACACCAGGTGGCGCTGTACAGCAGGACGTCGGTACCCTCGAACCTCACCGAACAAGGCGGAGTCGCCTGTGCCAGCGCACGCGAAGTGGCGGAGCGCTCCGAGGTGATTATTACCATGGTGCCGGACACGCCCCACGTCGAAGACGTGCTGTTCAGCGACAATGGCGTGGCGCAGGGATTGAGCGCGGGCAAGATCGTGGTCGACATGAGCTCCATCTCGCCGATAGCGACCAAGCAATTCGCCGAACGTATTGAAGAACTGGATTGCCAGTACCTGGACGCACCGGTATCGGGCGGGGAAGTCGGCGCCAAGAACGCCGCACTCTCGATCATGGTCGGCGGGCCGCAGGCGGCGTTCGACAAGGTCAAACCGCTGTTCGAGCTGATGGGCAAGAACATCACGCGGGTGGGTAACAACGGCGACGGGCAGACCGCGAAGGTGGCCAATCAGATCATCGTCGCCCTCAACATCGAAGCCGTGGGCGAAGCGCTGGTGTTCGCGGCCAAGGCCGGCGCCGATCCGGCACGGGTGCGCGAAGCCCTGATGGGCGGGTTCGCGTCATCGAAGATTCTCGAGGTACACGGCGAACGCATGATCAAGCGCACGTTCGACCCGGGGTTCCGGATCGAGTTGCACCAGAAGGATCTCAACCTGGCGTTGAGTAACGCACGCCAGTTGGGCGTTTCCCTGCCCAATACCGCCACTGCCCAGGAACTGTTCAACGCCTGCGCCGCCCACGGCGGCAGCGGTTGGGACCACTCGGCCATGGTCCGGGCACTGGAAACCCTGGCCAAATTCGAGATCGGCGGCGCTGCTGTCTGACCGCGGCGGGATCTATCTACGGATGATTGTTTGAGACAAGACTAACAAGTAGGCGGCACCGGACCAGTTAGAGAGCAAAGGCACGCACTGATGTGCCATATCTATACCCCGTCCGGCCGGCGGCCTTGTCGATTCGGCGATTTCCTCAGCCGAAAAATCGCTGTTTTCGGGACGGTCGGTTACTACCCGTGCATCAGAGTCCCGTGAGTTCCCGGATCTTCTTCATGGTAGGAGGGTTGAAGGAACCGGTAATCTCCAGACCATTGTCGGATTGGAACTGACTGATCGCGGTGCTGGTTTTCTTGCCGGCAAGGCCATCCGGTGTACCGACGTCGTAGCCCAGACTCGCCAGCATGCTCTGCATCTGCCGTACCACGCTACGGGTGAGTCCGGGTGAGGCGGAGGATGCAGATGGGCTCTGAGGTTGACGCACCGTCACGCTCCCACCGTGCCGATAATACTGCTGCGGCGTCTTTGTAACGACAAAATCCACCGCTTCCGCGATGACGACCCGCAGCGCCTTTTCTGTTGGTGTGTTCTTCCAGCCACCCAATGCGCCGACGAGTGCGCCGCTGTCTCCGAAATAGCGTGACACCACTCCAAGATCCACGCTACCCGACGAACCTTCCACCGACGCGGCTGCCACGACGCGCGACGTGCGACTGTCGATAATGCGCAGGTCGATCGCCATATGGGCTTTCTTGAAGGCGCCTGTGATTGCGCCGAGAAATCGGTTGTTGAAACCACCCAGGCGTCCTCGCCCCCCCGACGCGGCACCTTCGAATTCCGTTACTGCTGCGACGACCAGCAACTCGGCACCCTCGATCTCGCCGATGGGCGCCGCCGTCTCGCGCCGCACACGTCCCGATGCACCCAGGTCCTGTTCCCCAAGGACATCGCCAACTGTTTGACGTTCCAACACGATAAACCGATTCGTATTGAATAAAAGTGTTGTCAGCTGATCGGCCATGCCGTCTCCGATCTGACCTGTCCACCAACCTTTTCCTGTTTTGTCCGTGAATCGCGCCACCGCAATTCGCGCCTTGGGCCCGTCATAGGCCTCGGCTTGCTTCTCCTGGATGCCGGCACTGTCCTGGCCGGAAGTCACCTTGGCCTTGGTCCCAAAAAACGGGAGGCCAGCGCTGGCGGTTGCCGCAATGAAAAGCAACGAAAATATGCTGATGAACTGACTGAAATGACGCCTAATCATAGTCATTTGCTGCCCCCCGTACTCGTTTCACTGCTACCTGGATCTGGATATCGCGTCTGGGCGCCGGCTGCCTTCTCTGCCTGGGCCCGTCATGCTATCGGCATATCCGTTGTCAGGGGATATACTGACATATATCATTTGTAGACAACAATCGGGCGGTATCTATCGATTTTCGGCACTTATCCATGATCGCGTCATTACAGACTGTTTCGAAAGTAGCCATAGCCGCCATCCTCGTAATCGGATCCGCGTCCATGGGTGCGTTGGCCGGCGCCGATTCAGTCAAGTTCCCGACAGTTCGCCCTCACCACGGCTTCAATCATCGCCACATGGGCCCGGGATGGCCCGGCGACCGGCTGCATTTTGGTTTTCGCCCGCACCTCGGCCACCGAGGACCCTACTGGAGCGGAGGTTACGTCGGCCGGATATATTGGCGTCCGGCCTATGCCCCGCCCCCCTATATGAGGCACAACTACGGATATCCGCCCATGGACCAAGTCAGGCCGGCTGGCCGATTAGTGGTGAAGGTCCACCCCGAACACGCGGCAGTGTTCGTCGACGGCTACCCATTGGCTCGAACTGGACAGGATCTCTACGAGATCGGGCTGCTCGCCGGAGAGCACCGCATCGAAGTACGCGCCCAAGGCCATCACAACCACAACCAAGATATCGTCATCCGTAAGGGACAGCAGCAATTCGCAGACGTAAAGTTGCGACCCCAAGAATAGAGGGTCAGCACGCTGTTTAACCAGCACATTCCACGTAAGGGTACTGAGCTCTTTTCCCTCTTTGCCTTAAGGGTATTGACCCCTTTTCCTTGACCCCTTTCCTGACCCGTTTCCTCAGAAATGTTACAATTCGAGCTTGAAACGCTTCTCGGACGGAGGTCGTCAAATGGCACGATTCCTGCTCTCCGTTTTACCGAATATCGCATTGCTCCTCCCGTTGTCGATCCCACTGAACGCAAGCGCACAATCAAGCCCGGCCTATCAAAGCGACTGGTGGCGGGATCACGGATCACGGACCGCGCCGCCCCGGCGACCACCGGCTCGCACGGGATCACCCTACGACGCACTGCAGCAGGAACGGGACTTTCGCTCGCGGCTAGAGGAACGACAATTTCGCTTGATGGAGGAGCAACAGCAATATTACCAATGGCAGCGCCGACAGCAGCGCGAAGCGTATCCATCACGGAGTCACGACAGCGCTTATCCGCCCCGGCCCAACGCCGGCCAACACGATGGCAGCGCCGCTCGCACACCGCAACCTGCTGACAAACCCAAAGCCGCGGGGATCGACCGCGGCACCGCTCACAAACCGAAACCCACTTCCAAAGCTGGCGCCAAACAGGGCGAGAACGGCTCCTCGCCCAAAATGCAGCGGCCGGCATCCAAATCCGTCAAAGACCGGCGCGATCGCAAAGCCGCGCGCGCATCGCAACCGACCGCCGACCCCGGAACTGACCCACGCGATAGCGAGAGCGCCCGCACAACGCAGCAACCCGATTCCAAACTCAGCGCCGCTCGACGCAAGCTTGAGGCTATGCGCGAATCGCAACCGACCGCCGACCCTGGCACCGCGCAACGCGATAGCGACAGCGCCCACACAACGCAGCAGCCCGAATCCGATCGCAGCGCCGCTCGACGCAAGCGCGAAGCCGAGCGTGCATCGGAGCCGACCGCCGATCCCCGCACTGGACGACGCGACAGCGACATCGCTCGCACCCCGCCGCGAACCGCCGACCCCAAGCCCACGCAGAGCGACAGCAGTCCGTCTAGTTCTGTCGGCGATGCCGAGAGACAAGCCAAGGACAATCTTCGCCAGCTTCTGCGGAACAAGTAGCGGCGTTACTCGCTACCATCGGGTCAGAGCATCGACCTCTAGCGCGCGCGACCAAAATCAAAGAATCCGCACGTACGTGCCGCTTAAGGGTACTGACCCCTTTTCTCTTAAGGGTACTGACCCCTTTCTGCTTTTCTGCCTTTTCCTCTCTTTCCCTGTTAGGAGGGATCGATGACAGACGATAGAGATAATATTTCGTCTTTGCCAACGATCCCTTCCTTCCGGTCTTTCCTCAGACCGTTAAGCGATTCATCAGAATACTGCCACCAGCGGGAAATAGATTTCATTACGGTTCCAGTTCGGCAGCACTAACGATCTGGCCGACGTAAAACCGTGACCTGAAATGTATACGGACGGAACCAAGCTGTCGGTGCTGGTGCATTTCACGCTACCGAGAAATCGATAAGCGGGGGTCACTGTCGGGATATCCGACGCCAGTAGAAACGCAACACCGTGCCCCTTTACCCATAACCGCGCCCGCCCCACCAAAGTGCCGTGCCGATCGTAGCCGGCGCATCGCACCAACACTCGGCCTTTTTTCTGACGGCTGAATACCATCGCGGTGTTGATCACCGGGTTCACCGGATCGGGCTTGATTATCGGTTCCAACTCGGCGACGTCGTGTTGGATTTCCACCTCCGCTACGTCCAGCCCGGCGCTTGCTTCGAGGGTGTCCTCGGCTAGGGCCCAACCGGAGACCGCGAGCGCCACACCGGCAGCGGGTATGTTTAACGCAGATAAGAATCGTTTCATTCGATGTTCTCCTCTCTTGTTTTCGTCAAGGGCTAAGCCTAAAAATGGGAATATTTCCCTTGGAAAGGGTAAAAGGGAAAATTTCCCTTGTCAATAGCAGAACGCAGAAACAAGGGAAAATTTCCCTGACTGCCGCTAGAATCAGGAGTCATGGCAAAGACCCCCAGTTCCACATCGCCGTCGGAGTCCTCGAACGTTCTGGTTTCAGCCCTGGTACGACTACTTAAGCCTCTGATTAAATTGCTTATTGCTCGAGGAATTACTCTGCCGTACCTGACCCGCCTGCTTAAATCGCTGTACGTCCAGGTGGCGGAAACCGATTTTCGGCTGGCGGAAAAACGGTTGAGCGACAGCCGGATCAGCCTGATCACGGGGATCCATCGCAAAGAAGTACAGAAACTGAGGGCGGAGGAAATCGAGAAGCCGGAGGTTCCTGCAAACATTTCCATAGGCACGCGGCTGATCTCCATCTGGGTCGACAGCCGCGCCTACACCGATAAGAAAGGCGCGCCGCGGAAGTTGCCGCTGCGAACGGAGGACGCCCGTCAGCCGAGTTTTGAAAAGCTGGTGAATCTGGCCAGTCGTCGGGACCTGAGCCCGCGGGTGGTACTGGACGAACTGGTTCGAATGGGAATCGCCACGGTGGACGACGATCAACGGGTGGAACTCAATGTAGAGGCATTTGTGCCGGACAACAGTTTCGACGAAAAGGCCTGGTATTTCGGTGAAAACGTCTCAGCCCATGTGGCCGCGGGTGTTCACAATCTGCTCGACGAGCAACCGCCGTTCATGGAGCGCAGCGTCAGTTACAGCGGACTTTCGGAACAGGACGTTGATCGTCTGGAAAAGAAAATCAACAAACTTGGCATGAAAGCGCTAAAGGACATCAATCACGATGCCCAGCGGTTGAAAAAGAAAACGGAGGAGCAAGGGGGCGATGGAAAATTGCGTTTTACTTTCGGGGTCTATTTTTACAAAAAGGAAGAAAGTAATGAGCCATCAGTATAGTTTCCGTTTAGCCATACTGGCGATCATCGCGGGTGCAAGCGCATTGACGGGCTGCGTTACGACGCCGGGACCAGATGAAGTTGGTGCCGATATCGAGGTGACCATCCGGGAGGGTATGGGCGGCACAGGCGTTTCTCCACACCCGCCCGCGGGCCGGGCAGAGAAGAGCGGTAATGGAGTTGATCCGGACGGTATCGGCGGCACTGGCATAATCGGAGCCATCGGGAAAAACGGGGTTATCAACGTCGCCGGCATCAATGTTCCCTCGTTGGAAAATACAGAGATCTTTCTGAACGGCAAAGTCGCGGACAGCGGTGCGCTCATCGGTGGTCGGATCGCCGCCGTGTGGATTGATAATGAGCGAGCGGTCAGAGAGATCCATGTGTTCGATCAATTCGTCGGTTCGGTACCCTTTCTGCAGTCGGTGTCTCGATTGATAGTTCGTGGAGAAGTCGTCAAAAGCACGATGCCGGACAAAGTAACGGTAAACGGAATAGCAATTCCTGTCCCGGCGCTCGGCGGTAAGACTACGGGAGACATCGTCCGCATTGATGCCAGTGCGGTGCCGGCGGGAGGGTTCAAGATCAATACCGTCGAAAAGGTATCCCCGGCAATGGATCGCCCTCAGTCCATCGAATCGATCATCAAGCCATCGTCCGTCGAGAATAAACCTGCGGAAAAGGTCCGTCCCGATATCGTTACGGATCGACCGGCTCGTCCGGAACCCAACGGACCGCCAACGCGTCCGGAACGGATCGAAAGACCGGATATTCCGGCCCGCCCGAATGTTCCTGCGCCCGTAGAACGACCCGCATTGCCGGACCGCACGGTTCGGCCCGCCGTTCCAGACAAGCCGGACCGCCCGGTGTTGGATCGACCGGAACCTCCGGTCGTTGTCGAGCCCCCGAAACCGGTCGAACCTCCCGACATCACACCCGTGTTGCCATCGGTGGATAGGCCCGACTTACCGCGCCGGCTTGATTGACGATGCCGCGTCGAGCCGAAGCGCGAAAACTATGGGCGTCGGTGTTGGTGATGCAGGTTTGCATCGTCTGGACGACAAGCGAGGTGGACGCAGATGCCGACACACCCAGGTTCACGCTCATAGTCGGATACGACTACGCCGAGGGCGATTACGGAGGGGACGCAGACACCACCATAAAGACCGTTCCCCTTACCGTCAAAGCCGAAAATCGGAACTGGGTTGGGCATGTGCAGTTTTCCACGGTTTCGGTTGAACAGAAAACCGGCGATGGCGAGTACGTCAAGGACAGCGGTGGGGGAGACACGTTCGTTTACGCGGCCCGAAGATCCCAATTCAGCTGGTATGGAGAGAACTACCTGGATTGGGGCATTAAAGTAAAGATCCCGACGGCATCCGAAGAAAAACAACTCGGCACCGGCGAAACTGACTGGATGCTGCAACTGGATGGATTCCGCAGCCATGGCCGGTGGCTGCCGTTCGCGACACTCGGATATCGCTGGCGGGGCGACGATGCCGAATTCGACCGCGACAACGGCTTATACGGCTCACTGGGACTTCACTACCAACACGACCAAAATACCGGTGGCGGCGCCATCCTCGACTACCGAAGCGCGTCAACCGTCCGCATAGAAGATGGCCGTGAGTTGATCCCCTATATCGGCTACAAGTTCAACACCCATCTGTCTACCACCTTGTACGGCGTGCTCGGACTTTCCGACGGCAGTCAGGACACCGGGATCGGCGTCCAATTCATACTTCGTTGAAGGCCGGCGGCACGGAGACCGTCTTACGATACGAAAACGTGGTTGGCGGACTGAGACATCGATGGATGTTTAGCGACCCTAGCCTGCATTTCTCACCAAGGCGGCCGTGGTCGTTGCTAAACTCCCGTTAATGCGTGCGGGCATCGCGTCCATCCCCGTGCTCACGCACGGGGTTTTGTTCCGCGATAAAACTCGTGCGTCTGTTGATCGAGGTCACTTCCTCTGTCGATACGGTATGTGATTATTGCAATGACTACCCGAAGGTGCCTGGCCAAAGCCCACTGCCATAAAGTAAGGTACATACGGGAAAACAACGTTCAACCGCACCAACGCTGCGACACGCTATGCCAGAGACCACCCTCGATTTGGTTCCATCCTCGCAAACGGTGCGGATTGGACGGAATGTGACCGTGTTTTTACACGTGTCAGGTCTGACACCGGCCGCCATAGATCCAGCCGTGAGGAAGGTCGACATTGACGTTACCTACGGCGATCCGAAAAAGATTCTAAGATTTAGATCCGCAGTATTCGGTCCACACCTGGGAGATCCCGCCGATCCGGCGCAGTCCAACATCAACGTCCGGGACTCCCAAGGGTTTGTTGCCGTAAGAGCGGAATCTTTGCTTACAGCCAGTCAACTTGGTGCCCTTCAGCATCGAGCCGTTACCCTTGTCGCCGTCAAATTTAAGGCGCGTAAAAAAGGCACTGTTGTCGTTAGCGGAGACTTATCGTTGCTTCAGGACCAGTCCGGGAACGATCTCATTTCAGCCCACGGGCCGGTCGGCTCCGCCACCATAACCGTAGTAAAACGGAAAAGAGATCTCCCGCCTTCTTTCAGTTGAGGTCGCCGTCGGTTGAAAGCAAAAAGGGGTCAATACCCTTATCAACCCTGCTGTAAAAATGCTGTGAGGGTACTGACCCCTTTTCTCCCTGAAGTCTCCATTCGAGGTGATAGCTCCGTACCACGAGCTTGAAGAGATTGTGGATTGATTAAACTAACCACACGCGGTTCGATGGGTACCAACAATCTGTCTGTGGCATAGCCGGCGCGCCCCGGACCTTTGTGAACGTTTCGTGAAAGGTGCAAGCATAGATCGTCACGGTCCGACGACACGGAGAGCTTTGTAATTCGCTGCGTTTCATCAAAACGTTACGCATCACTACCGCCAGTCATGAGCACATCCAATGAGTAACGCCGCCCAAGTCGCGCTGGATTGGACAGAACAAGGTCGTTTGCCGGACACCCTTGTGCGCGCAGGAATAAGGCGATTGCTTCGCGCGCGCCTGAGGGAAATCCAGACGGAAAGCTGTGAGGCAATGGCCTCTGCACAAGAGCGCTTCCTCGAACAGATGAATAACGCCCCCGTAGCCGTGCTTCCGGACAAAGCGAACGATCAGCATTACGACGTACCGGCAGAGTTTTTTCGCCACGTGTTGGGGTCGCACGCGAAATACAGCAGCGCCGTCTGGCCTGCCGGGGTACGCGATATCACCCAGGCGGAGGCGCTGGCGCTGGACATCACCTGCCAACGCGCCAAAATCGTGGACGGTCAATCCATCCTCGAGCTCGGCTGCGGTTGGGGGTCGCTGAGCCTGTGGATGGCGCAGAATTACTCCACCAGTCGTATTACCGCTGTGTCCAACTCGTCTGCGCAAAGCGAGTTCGTGCGCAGTCAGGCTCGACAGCGCGGCCTCATGAACATCGACGTGGTGACCTGCGACATGAATCGCTTTCAACCCGAACGGTCCTTCGACCGAGTCATATCGGTGGAAATGTTCGAACACATGCGTAACTGGGGCTTGCTGTTCGAACGAATACACGACTGCTTGCTTCCCGATGGCAAATTTTTTCTGCACATATTCTGCCACCGAGCGACACCCTATCTGTTCGTCGATAAGGGACCCTCCGATTGGATGAGCCGATATTTTTTCGCCGGAGGAATGATGCCCAGCGACGATTTGCCTCTGTGTTTTCAGCAACGCCTGCGACTCGCCCGCCGTTGGCGGTGGGACGGCGCACATTATCAGAAGACGGCCAGCGCCTGGCTTGCCAACATGGACCGGCAACGCGAACATATCTGGCCGATACTCGAATCGACGTACGGCCGCCAACACGCTGGATTATGGTGGACGCGCTGGCGCATATTCTTCATGGCCTGCGCCGAGCTGTTCGGGTACGACGACGGGCAGCAGTGGTGGGTGAGCCATTACCTCTTCGAGCGCCCCAGGCCATGAACGTATGGTTGAACATCGCTGCGTTCCAGATCGGTTGGTTCGTGTGTGTGCTCGGTGCTGCGCGCGGAATGCCCGGTCTGGGAATCGCTGTCGGACTCGTGATCGTCGCGATGCACCTGCGCCGGGTCCCGCAGCCGAGAAGCGAGTCGTTGCTGCTTCTTGTCGCCGCCGTAGTCGGCATCGTCGCTGACACGCTTCTGATTCGTGGGAACTGGCTTGCATTCGACTCCGGAACGATCATCCCCGGTGTGACGCCATACTGGATGATTGCGTTGTGGATCATATTCGCCACCACACTCAACGTTTCCCTCGGCTGGCTGAAGCGGCGGCGACTCCTTGCCGCTGCGTTAGGCGCCGTTGGCGGCCCTCTTGCCTATTACGCGGGCGCCGAGCTGGGCGCGGTAACGATTGCGCACCCGCCCACCGCGCTCGCTGCCGTCGGCGTCGTCTGGGCACTGGCCATGCCGCTGTTGCTGTATGCGGCGGACCGATACAACGGCACGATACGTCCGGCAAGCCCGTCCGGGGTGCGCTGTGTTTGATTGGGTGGCCTGGCTGTGGGCGCTCGCTGCGGTATTGGCATTCGCGTCGGCGGGCTGGCTGATCAGCGTGTTGAAACGGGACGTCAGCATCGTCGACAGCCTGTGGTCGCTGATGTTCCTGTTGGCGGTGGCAGTCTACGCCGTACTATGCTCGGACATCGGAATCCGCTTGTCCTGGCTGATACTGTTGTTACTGATCTGGTCGCTCCGCCTCAGCATTCATATCACCCTACGCAACCGTGACCGGCCCGAGGACGCCCGTTACCAGGCCATACGGCGCAACAACGAGCCGAATTTCGCCATTAAAAGTCTGTACCTCGTATTCGGGCTACAGGCCGTACTGGCGTGGCTGATCGCGACGCCGCTGCCTGCCGCCCTGAGCGGCTCGAGCCCTCCGGGTCCCTGGGACGCCGCGGGCGTTGTGCTGTGGCTGATCGGCATGACGTTTCAAGTCGTCGGCGACTGGCAGCTTGCACGCTTCAAATCCGATCCGGCTAACCATGGCAAGGTCCTGGACCGCGGGCTGTGGCGATATACCCGTCACCCGAATTATTTCGGCGAGGCGTGCGTATGGTGGGGCTTCTATCTGGTCGCGGTCGGTGCCGGCGGCTGGTGGACCGTCTTCTCGCCCGTGCTGATCACCTTTTTGTTGCTCAAAGTTTCCGGGGTGGCGCTGCTGGAGCAGGACATACACCTTCGGCGACCCGCTTATCGACAATACTGCGAACGTACCAACGCCTTCATACCGGGGCCACCCAAACGCCCGGCGACAGCCGGAATCAAGGAGACGTGATGAAACAGATTGCCGCGTTTATGTTGACCGCAATGCTCTCGAGCGCCATCCATGCAAACACGGAGACCGCCAAGGAATGGCGCTTCAACGTGTATCTGGACGACAGCAAGGTGGGTTACCATCACTTTCGTGTGGAGAATAAAGACGAACACTACGTTCTCGCGTCCGACGCCCGCTTTGACGTAAAGATCCTGTTCTTTACGGCTTATCGTTACCAGCACAATAATCGCGAGACTTGGCGTGGCGGTTGTCTGCAGGACCTCGAATCCCGCACGGACGATAACGGCAAGTCGTATAAGGTCGAGGGGAGAATCCGCGGGAAGACCTTTATCGTCGAGGCGGGAGATCAGGTACAACGCATCGCGGGTTGCGTGAAGAGCTTCTCCTATTGGGATCCTTCGTTTCTTTCCGCCGCAAAACTCCTGAATGCCCAGACCGGCGAGCACGTGAACATAAGGGTGGAAGACCTGGGAGAAGATCGCGTTGAAGTCAGAGGTGCGTCGGTCCCCGCACGTCGTTATCGTCTCATCGCGCGCGATCAAACGATTGACCTCTGGTATTCGCCGCAACGCGAATGGTTGGCGCTGGAATCGCAGACCAACGGCGGCCGTCTGGCTTACCGAATGCAATGACAGCAAATTCCCGACAATCATGCGTTTGTTGACCGCCTGCCTGATCGTCAGTCTGCTGTTGCCGGGCTGCGGCGATACAACCCACAAACCGCTGCCGACTGCGCAACGCATTGAGCTGCCGCGATTCATGGGCGACTGGTACGTTATCGCGTCGATCCCGACCTTTCTGGAACGTTGCGCCTACGATGCGATGGAATCCTACAGGCTGAACCGCAACGGTGCGGTGGAAGCCACCTTCAGCTTCCGGGAAGGGGGCTTCAACGGCGCCTTAAGACGCTATCACTCCGTCGCTTACATAAGAGATAAAAAGAGCAATGCCGTATGGGAAATGCAATTTCTCTGGCCATTCAAGTCCGACTACCGCGTGATGTATCTTGCTTCGGACTACTCGGCAACCATTGTCGGACGAGTGCGGCGCGATTACGTCTGGATCATGGCACGCAGCCCGCGGATCAGCGACAGAGTTTACGAACGGCTGGTGCGAATAGTGGCCGACGCGGGCTACGACACCGAAAAACTGCAAAGAATACAGCAGCGTATTGTGGAGTCAACACTGTGAACTACGTATACCGTTTGCAACACCGGGCGCGGGCATGAGGATTGCTGTCATAGGTAGCGGTATCGCCGGGAACGTCGTCGCTCGGTCGCTGTTCCGTGATCACGATATCACGGTTTTCGAAGCCAACGACTACGTCGGTGGACATACGCACACCCACGACATCGAGCTGCGCGGTCGTCGCTACGCGGTGGACAGCGGCTTTATCGTATTCAACCACCGAACTTACCCAAATTTCATCAAGTTGCTCCGCGAACTGGGTGTTGCCGAGCGGAACAGCCCCATGAGCTTCAGCGTCAAGTGCGAACGCACCGGCTTGGAGTACAACGGCAACAATCTGAATACGCTTTTCGCCCAGCGCAAAAACCTGGTATCCGTTCGTTTTCATCGCATGCTGCGGGATATATTGCGCTTCAATCGCGAAGCGCCGTCGCTGCGCGACAGCAGCGACGACACCCTGACACTGGGTCGGTATGTCGATCAAAATCACTACAGCCGGGTGTTCATCGAACAATACCTGATTCCCATGGGCGCGGCGATCTGGTCCACGGACCCCTCGACCATGCGCGACTTTCCCGCCCATCATTTCATACGCTTTTTTCACAACCACGGTCTGCTGACGGTCAACGGACGACCCCAGTGGCGCGTCGTCGAAGGCGGTTCCGCAAGCTATGTGAAACGACTGGTTGCGCCTTTCCGACATCGCGTACGATTGCGTACGCAGATCGTGGGCGTGCGGCGTCTGACCGAGGGCGTTGTAGTCAAGACCGCTTCTGGACAGTCCTCTCGCTTCGATTACGTATTCGTTGCCGCCCACAGCGATCAAGCATTGCGGCTGATGGAGGATCCGTCGCCGCTCGAACGCAGGGTCTTGGGAGCAATCCCCTATCAGCATAACGAGGCGGTATTACACACCGACGCTTCGCTGCTCCCGCGCAAGCGCCGGGCGTGGGCCGCCTGGAATTATCGGGTCCCGCGGGGGGATCAGTCGTCGGTGTCGGTTACCTACAACATGAATATCCTGCAGGGTCTGGAGGCGCCGGAGACGTTTCTGGTGACCCTCAACGACAACGGACGCATCGACCCAGCGTACGTCATCAAGCGCATGCGTTACGCACATCCCGTTTTCACCCGCGACGGTGTGGCCGCACAAAAACAACACCGCGCGATCAACGGCGTGCACCGTACCTATTATTGCGGCGCCTACTGGGGTTTTGGCTTTCACGAAGACGGCGTGGTCAGCGCCCTTAAGGCACTGAATCATTTTCAAGAGGATCTCAAGGATGCACAGCTGCCTGTACGCAGGGCGGGTTAGACACCGGCGCCGGTCCCCGGCACGTCATTGGTTCGGCTACCGTTTATTCATGGTGTATCTCGATCTGGACGAGCTTCACCGCGTGTTTCATGGGCGTTGGTTGTGGTCCACGGCGAAACCGAACCTGGCGTGGTTCAGACGATCCGACCATCTTGGAGATCCCGATATCCCGCTGGGGGACGCGGTGCGCGATCTCGTCAAAGAACATACCGGTGTCCCTGCACAAGGACCCATACGATTGCTCACCCACCTGCGCTACTTCGGCTACGGTTTCAATCCCGTCAGTTTCTACTACTGTTTCGATCCACAAGGAGCGCGCGTCGAGACGATCGTAGCCGAAGTCAACAACACCCCGTGGGGGGAACAACATTGTTATGTACTGCGCGCCGATCAGGATTCCGGTCGACACGGCCATAAGCGATTCAAGTTGCCCAAGTCGTTCCATGTGTCGCCGTACATGCCCATGCGTATCGAATACGACTGGCGTTTTTCCACGCCCGATGAAAATCTCTCCGTGCACATGGAGAGCTACCGCGCGGCGTCTAAGATATTTGACGCAACGCTGACGTTGCGGCGTCGCCCTATTTCCGGCGCGACCTTGACCGCGATTCTGGCACGACACCCGGTGATGACGGCGAAGGTCACGACGAGCATCTACTATCAGGCGCTGCGGCTGTGGTGTAAACGTGTGCCTTTATACACCCATCCAAAGAAACGCAATACAGCCTCTCGTACCAAGGACCTGCCCCATGAAAGCAATCCTAACAACTGAGAAGAACGGATTATCCCTGGATCGACCGGCGCCCGGCCTGCTGGACCGTATCGCCAAGCGCGCATTGATATATCGACTGCGCGGCATCACCAAGGGATCATTGATTATTCACGATCAGGAGGAATCCCACGAGTTCGGTTCCCCGTCGCGCGACGGACTGCGCGCGACCATCTTCGTTCGCCACCCACATTTTTATCGGCAGGTCGCCTTCGGCGGCACCATCGGCGCCGGTGAAGCCTTCATGGTGGGGCATTTTGACTGCAGCGATCTCACCGCGGCAGTGCGCCTGTTGCTTCGCAACCGTCACGTGCTCGACGGCATGGACGACCGCGCGACCCGGATCAGCGCACCTTTGCACAAGATGCTTCATGGTCTGCGCCGTAACACACGCGGCGGCAGCCGGCGCAACATCGCCGCCCACTACGACCTCGGCAATGAACTGTTCGAACTTTTTCTCGACGATACTATGATGTATTCCAGTGCGGTATTTCCCCGAGACGACGCCGGCCTGCACGAGGCCTCAGTGGAGAAAGCCGACCGCATCTGCCGCAAGCTCGCGCTGACGGCGCGAGACCACGTACTGGAGATCGGCACCGGTTGGGGGGGCTTCGCGGTTCATGCCGCCCGCCACTTCGGCTGCCGGGTGACGACTACGACGATCTCGCGTCAACAGTACGAGTACGCCAGAAACAAGATCCATGAAGCCGGATTGGCGGATCGCATCACTCTGCTATTGAAAGACTACCGCGACCTCACGGGGGTCTACGACAAACTGGTCTCCATCGAAATGATCGAGGCCATCGGACACCGGTATCTGGAAATGTTTTTCAACAAGTGCAGCGGCCTGATCAAACCCTACGGCATGATGTTGCTGCAGGCCATCACCATCGCCGATCAGCGCTACGAGGCCGCCAAGCGCTCCGTCGACTTCATGCAGCGATATATCTTTCCCGGCAGCTTCATTCCCTCGATATCGGCCATGACCCAGGCGATAGCGCGTGCCAGCGACCTGCGCCTGTTTCATCTCGAGGATATCGGCCCCCACTACGCCACCACGCTGCGTCAATGGCGTGCGCGATTCCGACAGAATCTCCCCCGCGTGCGCGAGCTCGGCTATGACGATCGATTCGTTCGCATGTGGGAGTTTTATTTCTGTTACTGCGAGGGCGGGTTCCGCGAACGCGCCATCGGCGACGCGCAGTTGCTGTTGACGAAACCGGAATGCCGCCGCGCGGCGCTCACGCCGGCCCTCGAGCCTGCCGGCTGAACTACTCCGTGAGATGTAACACCATTGGGCCCGGGCTATTCCGTGAACCGATCACCGCTCGGGCGTTGCCCTGGGGACCCGGCACGATGAGCGGGCGCCGTTCGCCCCATATTCGTATCCGCAACCTCGCCAGGGCCGGTGGCACGACGCCGAAGCCGACCGCCGTAGCACAACGACTCATGCGAGACGACACCAAATGTTAGTGGACGACTTCGCCGGATCGGGTTTCGTCTCGGCCCTGGGCACCGAGTGGCGGACAGTCACGGACACGGTGATGGGTGGCCGATCGCAGGCAAGTTTGCGTTACGACCACGTCGATGGACTCCGCTGCTTGCGGCTCTCGGGCCAGGTGCGGTTGGACAACAACGGCGGCTTCTTGCAGATGGCGCTGGATCTGGGCGTCGCCGGCGGGACTCTGGACGCGTCGAAATTCAATTGCCTGCGGTTGCTGGTCCGGGGCAACGGCGAGCGCTATTCGGCCCATCTTCGTACCCCCGACAACCTGCGGCCCTGGCAGTCGTATCGCGCGCATTTCACGGCCTTGTCGCGTTGGTGCGAGATCCGACTGCCGCTCGACGGTTTTCAACCGCACCGAGTCGACGCAACGCTGGACGTGAGCAGACTCAAGCGTCTCGGATTGGTCGCCATAGGCCGTGCGTTTCAGGCCGATCTTGCGGTGGCAGAAATACGGTTTGCTTCGTAGCACACCCGTGATGGCTTGCGCATCCGGCGCATCGTTGATGCATATCAATGCTCGGGTGTCCACGGCGCGTAACATGGAGTCGTTGATTTCCGACGATAACGACATCAAACTCGATCCGTGGATCTACAGCCTGATGATCGGCACTACCTTTTGACTGCAGCGGGCGGTGTCGCTTGCCCCGACCGGCGTGTGGGCGGCGCCGGTCACTGCGCGTCCTTCAGCGATCTGAATGCCGCCAGCGCCCGCTCCCGCGACGCCTTGAGATCGACGATGGGGGCGGGATAGTGCTCGTCGAGCTTCACGCCGGCGTCCGCCAGTACGTCGGCGGGCGTTTCCCACGGGTTGTGCAGGTGCCTGGTGGGTAGTTTTGCGAGCTCCGGTACGTAGCGTCGCACATAGGCGCCCTGGGGATCGAATTTCTGTCCCTGGGTGACGGGATTGAAAATGCGGAAGTAAGGCGCGGCGTCCGCGCCGCATCCCGCGATCCACTGCCAGCTCGCGCTGTTGTTCGCAAGGTCGGCGTCGGCCAGGGTGTCCCAGAACCAGTCTTCGCCATGATGCCAGTGCAACAGCAGGTTTTTCACCAGAAACGACCCCACGATCATGCGCACCCGGTTGTGCATGTAGCCGGTGCGCCAAAGTTCGCGCATGCCTGCGTCTACGATCGGGTACCCGGTAAGGCCGCGCTGCCAGCGCTCGAGGGCGTTTGTGTCATCGCGCCACGGAAACCGGTCGAATTTGTTCTGCAGATTGGTCCTCGGCAACTCGGGCCAGTGGTAGAGGAGATAATACGAAAACTCCCGCCAGCCGAGCTCGCTGAGGAAGTGATCGATGTTGTCGGCGATCGAGCTGTCTCCGGCAAGGGCCTTTGCATCGTGCCAGATCTGGTGCGGCGATATTTCGCCGAAATGCAGATGCGGTGACAGTCGGGATACGGCCTCCTTGTCCGGCCGGTTGCGCCCCGATCTGTAATCCTGCAGGCCCTGCTCCAGAAAAGCATCAAGTCGCGCCTGGGCGCCGTGCTCTCCCGGCGACCAGGTGTTCTCCATTTCGCCGTACCAGCGGATGTCGGGCAGCAAGCCGAGCCCTTCGAGCTCGGTGCCGGCGTCGTGTTCGTACAAGCGGAAGTCGGCCGGTCGGTCCACCACCTCCCGCGGCGGCGGCCCGCTCGCCAGACAACCCTTCCGATAGAACGGCGTGAAAACCTTGTACGGCGTTCCGTCGGCCTTGGCGATGTTCGGCGGTTCGAACAGGAGCGAGCCGTTGAAGCTCTGCGCGTCACGGCCGTCTTCGATCAACGCCTTTTTGATGATCGTGTCGCGCGCGATGCGCCACGGTTCGTAGCAGCGGTTCCAGTAGATGCCGCCGGCGCTCACTCTGTCGGCGAGTCTCGGAATGACGTCATCGGCTTTGCCTTGGAACAAGCGTAGATGGCCGCCGAGGTCTTTGTGCAGCGACTCCAGACTCCGGTGCAGCCACCAGCGGCTTGCCGCACCCATTGCCCACTCGCCGGCGCTGTCATCGTCCAGCACGTAAACGGGCATCACCGGCGCGCCGCTGCGCACCGCGGCGCTGAACGCCGGGTTGTCGAACAACCGCAGGTCCTGCCGAAACCAGACGATGACGGGTTTGACGTCGCTCATGTTGCGCCTGTTTCTTTGTACGTTTGAGAACGCAGTCCGATCCGGTCTAGGTCCCGGGCCCCTAATGCCGCTGCCGGATCTCGTCCGCTTGATCGCGTATGTCCCGTTTCTCCGACCTGCTCAGCCGGTCCAGATTCCTCCACTGAAGCGCGGTGCGCGGGTGGCGCCGGAATCGCGCATTATGGCGTTGCAGGAAATCCCAGTACAAGGTCGTAAACGGACATGCGTCGGCGCTCGTCGATTTTCCGGGGTGGTACCTGCAATGCCGGCAATAGTTGCTCATTTTTTGTATGTAGCGCCCGCTGGCAACGTAGGGTTTGGAGGCAAGCATCCCGCCGTCCGCATACTGCGACATTCCCAGGGTGTGGGGGAGTTCGACCCACTCGACGACGTCGACGTACACGGACAACTACCACTCGTGCACCTGGCGAGGATTCACTCCGAACAGCAGCGCGAACACAGTAACCATCAAGCGCTGGATGTGGTGCGCGTAACCGTATTTCAGGGTCTGCCGAAGCGTCTGCTCGAGGCAGTGCATGTCGCTGGCTCCGGTCCAATAGAAACGGGGCAATGCATGTTCCGCCCGCAGTACATTGCGTGCCTGATATTCAGGCATGTCGCACCTCGCGCGGCTTCAGGCGTTCGAGATCCGAGGACAGCATCTCCGCCAGCGTATTCGGTGCCGCAGAATCGAGGCTATGGTAGGTCAGATTGTGCCCCTTTGCCTGGAGCGCTTCCCGGAAGTGCCGCATCGCAGACAGAAAATACGCGATGCGGATTTTCGAGGACCAGACATGGGTCGCCTCCTCGGATGCTTCGGCCATCCAGATCCGGTCCCGCCGCGGGTCCAGTTCCTGAAGCGCCGCACTGTCCAGGTTGAGTTGATCGCCAAGCACGACGATCAACCGCCCAACGTTTTCATCCATGTTCGTTTCTTGCTGTGGTCTCGTGGCGGATTACTGCCTCTGCGCATCCATCTTGCCGCGGCAACCAGCAGGTATCCCAGCAGAAACACCTCCAGGGAGCCGATCACGGTCAGGTGGATCCAGGCGATAACGCCTTCGGAATTCTGGCCGTTTGCGTACAGCTCGACGGCGAAAATACAAGCGGCGACAAAAGCGAAAAAATGCATCATGTGGGATTACCCATGCCGGTAGCGGGTTTGTCGTTGACGCAAACGCCTATCAGGCCGTGCGCGCCAGGGGTTCGCTCCGGGCGTCGGGAAACTCGACCGTCACCCTTGTTCCGACCTCAGGCTGACTTTCTATGTCCACGGGCCAATTGAAGCGCTCCGACAATCGGCGCACGATGGTGAGGCCGACGCCGAAACCGCCGCGCCTCTGCGCGTGTCCCTGTTGAAACGGTTTGAATACGCGTTCGACGTCGTGTTTCGCGATGCCCACACCGCTGTCCTCGATGTACACGAAACCGTCGCCGATTTGCACCGTGACCCGGCCTTCATCGGTGTAGGAAAACGCATTGCGTATTAGGTTGCCTATCAGAACCGACAGCACTTTCTCCGACGTGACGAGGACCAACCTGGTATCCGCCGTAGAAGTCACCTCGACGGGCTTGCCGGCGAGGAGCGGGGACGCGCGTTCGATTTCTTCCGCGACGACGTCGTTGATGCATACGGGTTCTTTTGAGAGTCCCTGCTCGGATTCCCGCGCCAGCAGCAAGAAGGCCCCCACCAGTTCTTCCATGTCCGTCGCGGAGCGCTGAATGCGTTCCACGGAACTTCTCACGGAGGCGCTCAGTTCCCGCTCACTGAGCAGCATGTTCGCGGCGATCTTGATCACCGTCAACGGGCTGCGCAACTCATGGCTGGCGTCACGCGTAAACGCTCGCTCCCGATCTACGAACTCGTTGATCCTCTCCGCAAAACGGTGCAGGGCCGCCGCCAGGGACGATACCTCCTCGTTGGGTTCATCCTTGTAGGCGTCGGGTTCGAAGACCGCCGCATCGGGGTGCTCGAGATCGAGATCGTGCACCGCCCGGGCGAGTTTAATGATGGGAGACACCGCCCGTCGCGACTGCCGGTACGCGACCCAGGCCCCGACGTACAACATCGCCAGCACCACGGTCAGTGGCACCAGACCGAAATACAAGGTCAGCTCGTTGACGCTTTCGCCGTCGAACACCAGCACCAGGCGCTGGCCCGCGTTCTCGGTGACGTAGACATCGGAATAATCCATGGCCGAGTCCTGACCGTGAAATCCCGGCCCCAGGTCGCGCAGGTCCGCGGGGATTCCCTCGCCCCCGTTCAGCGGTGCCAGGTAACCGGTGAGATTCAACGTGTCCGGCCTCGGAAACTGCTGCTGTGCCTCGTAGCGTTGCCAGAAATAATCCGCCTCCTTGCGCAGCGCCTGCTTGACCAGTACTTCCTCCAGTACGAAGCCGGCCGCGTACACGCTCAGAGCTGCGACTACGCTGATCAGGACGGCCTGGAGGAGAAAGGCCTTGTCCAGCTTGCGGAGTAGGCCGGCTTCACTCATCCATATCGGCGATGCGGTATCCCGCACCCTGTATGGTGTGCAGCAACGACTTGTCGAAAGGGCGATCGATCTGCTTGCGCAGGTTGTACAGATGGCTGCGCAAGGTGTCGCTGTCCGGGAGGATATCGCCCCAGACTTCGCGTTCCACCTCCCGGCGGCTCACGACGCGCGGCGCTGAACGCATAAG
This sequence comes from uncultured Gammaproteobacteria bacterium, assembly GCA_947258495.1. Lineage (GTDB taxonomy): Bacteria > Pseudomonadota > Gammaproteobacteria > Arenicellales > JAANXG01 > CALZGZ01. The sequence goes on along the minus strand of CAMYIN010000196.1, from coordinate 2,140 downwards.
AACGGTGAGTATTTTCAGCGCTATCGGCGAAAGTCGGATTTCTCGGCCTTCTCTCTGCACCCGGAGCGTACCGGTGTCGAGCACCAGATCACCGACGCTCAGGGTTTCCGGGCTCACCTGCCCGCGCTTGCGCCGAATAAGCGCCTTGACCCTGGCCTCGAGCTCGGCCATGTCGAACGGCTTTACCAGGTAGTCATCGGCCCCTACGTCCAGCCCCGCCACTTTGTCCTCCAAGGTATCGCGCGCCGTCAACATCAACAACGGCGTTGCGCGCCGTCCTTCCTTGCGTAGCTTTTCGCACACCTCGAGCCCGTCCAGACCCGGCAGCATGAGGTCGAGAATGATGACATCGTAGTCATTGGTAACGCCTAGGTGCAGCCCGGTTACGCCATCGGCAGCATAGTCCATTGCGTAACCACGCCGCTCGAAGTAGGCGTAGACCATCTCTGCGATGTCCTGGTGATCTTCGATCAATAACAGCGAACCCGCGTGGTCTGATTTCATATGCGTATCCTGACTTTGGAACCCGCATTTTATAACGCGCGCGGCGTGATGACGACGTGAACGCGACCGTCCATATCAATCGACCCGGGAACGGCTGCCTTCCGTCGCGCTGCCCAGCGAAGGCGCCGCAAACGGGCCCCGCCACAGCTTCTATCCCCCTGCAAGCGGTTCATGTGAGCGTGCCGGAATCCGCCGCAACGGTACCGCCGTCAACGATGCGGTAGAGCTCCCCGGGGTCGGGAATCGACACCCTACGTCCGTCGAACACCGCCAGACCTTCTCGCTCGAGCTCTGTGATGGCGCGGGCCACTGACTCCGGTCGCGCCGACAAGACGGAGGCGATCTGCCTGCGCATGATCGGCAATTGCACGCAGACGCCGCCGTCACCCTCGTCGACCCCGTATCTCTGCTCCATGACGCGGAGGAAATCGGCGAACCGGATTCTGATCGGCAGATGCGGCTCGCGCATGAATCTCGCGCGACGCAAACCTTTATCACGCGCCAGTTCACGGAACAGCATTCGGGAAAAGACCGGATAGTTGTCGGCGAGCCGCAGAATCACATTCTTGGCGAAGAAACACACGTGGCATGCGGTCAATGCCTCTGCGGAGGTGCCGTGCGGCTCTTCCGCGAACAGGCTCCTGTATCCCATGAGATCGGAGGGCCCCACCATGCGCACCGCCTTGTCGGCGCGGAGCGCATCTTTGTAGGTGAGCAGCACTACGCCGCTACGGACGCAGTACAGCCCGGCGGAGGAATCGCCTTCCGAAAAGATTTCTTCGCCGCGCTCGAAATTGCGCACCAGGGTCGATCGATCCAGCAAGGCGGCGTCCTCAGTCCGAAAGGGAACTTCGCGCATGCAAGACTGCAGACCGCAGCCGATACGGGCGCACTTGACCGTCGGGTGGGATTGCCCGCGCCGCAGGGCGTAGTCAGCACCTGCCGAGGCTCCATTGAAATCTTTACGCGACATGATCGCTCTACATTCGGTGATTGCTCGCCTGAAGCTTACGAAAGCCGTGTGAGTAGGGAGTGAAAATTCCGACAATACGTCGTGAAATCGGGCTTCCGGCGACCGCCTGTGGATCGACGCGCGCCAAAACCCCGGGGGCGATCGTTGGGGGTAACGGATCCGTCGTCGACGGCTACGGCGATCGCTCGGAAAGACTTTCGCCGTCGCGGGCTGTGAACGACGGCGGATCAGACCGGCCACGCTCGGGCACCGGCGCGGCCTGCGCTCGTCCGGCGATCGCGCGCGCCATGCCATTGAAGACCATGGCGTGTGACGGGGCGAACGCATACCAATACATCAATCCCCACACGCCCGCCGGGTGCCAATAGGCGGTAATGGTGACGCGCGTGTGTCGGTCATCTTCGGGCCTGATCTCGAACTCCAGGACCCCGGCGCCCGGCGCCTTCATGCCGAATCCGAGGGTCAACCGCCTCGGCGGATCGACGGCGATGACCCGCCAGGAATCGATGGTGTCGCCGACACGCAGGTCCGAGGGGTGGCGGCGTCCGCGGTTGAGTCCCTGACCCCCCAACGCCCAATCGAAAAATTCCCGGATTGTCCACAGGAAGTTCGCGTAGTAATAACGATTTCGGCCGCCGATGGCGGCAACCTGAGCCCACACCG
>CAMYIN010000195.1 GCA_947258495.1 uncultured Gammaproteobacteria bacterium | reverse complement strand
GCGCCGCGACCCGAGTCGAGCGACGACGATCACCGCCACGATATCGGCGAGGACGGGGTCGCACTGCATTAGACCGCCCGCCGCAACCGCGGGTCCCGCCCCGGACCGTTGTTGCCCCATTGTAGAGGCCGGCCGCCCGATCTCTTCGACGTCGTCTTTGCATGTTGGCGCGATGGCAGCGATCCGGCGCAATCGTATCGGAACGAATTACGGAAGCATCCAATGATGCGCCTTGCCGGAGTTCGCGCGTGCGCAAAGTCCTTACTCCTGATCTGGTTCAGTCCCGGCCTCTATGCCATCGCCGGTGCGGCGCTCGCTGCGGAGGACAAGGTCTTGGCCGGTTGGATAGAAACCGCCTACATCTACCCGCAGATCTTTCCGATGCGCGCCAAGATCGACACCGGCGCAGACCACTCTTCGCTCAGCGCGACAGGCATAGCGGTTTTCTCCCGGCAAGGCCGACCGTGGGTACGCTTCGAAGCAGTCAATCGTTGGGGAGGGAAAGTGGCGCTGGAGCGGCCTCTCGTCAGAACGGCGCGGATAAGGCGGCCGTCGGGAAAAAGCCAGGACCGACCGGTCATCGACCTGGAACTGTGTCTTGCCGGGATCAGAAAGACCGTTGAAGTCAACCTCGTAGATCGGACCGGTCTGGATTACCGGCTCTTGCTGGGAAGGAGTTTTCTCGCCGGGACCTTCGTCGTAGATCCTGCTGCCGTCGACCTCGCTCGTACTGGTTGCCAACGCGGATAACGCCGTCGCCGGGGCCGTTCGCCGGTGGTTCCGCCGGAACGATCGATGCGATCAGTCCCGCAGTTTCCGCTACTTTGCCGCTCCGGATACGTCCTTGTTCACTTGTGAGTTGCTCTCGACGACGACGGGAAACGGATCCGTCTCGCTCCCCGAATAGATCGTCCGATGCGGGAATGGGATCTCCACGTTTTCCCCATCGAATCGTTCCTTGATCTCGATCTGGATGCTGTTTTTCAACTCCAGGAACTTCTCCCTTTGACACCAGACCGAGAATTGCAGATCGATCGACGATTCCCCGAATCCTTTGAAGATCAGAATTGGCGCCGGTTCCTCGAGACACAAGGGATTTCGATCCGCCACTTCGAACAGCAGTGATCGCACTTTGCGGATATCTTCTTTGTACGCTACGCCCAGCTGCAGATCTATACGGCGAATAGGAAATTTGGACAAGGTGGTGACCGTGGACTTGATTACGGTTTCGTTCGGGATCCGCACGTAAAGATTGTCGAAGGTTCTGAGCTTTACGGCAAGGAGATCGACGGAGAGAATTTCACCCGTGGTATCCCCTATCTTGACCGTATCGCCAATCGAGAACGGCCGCTCGCCGAGCAGAAACAAACCGCTTATGATGTTGGATGCGGAGGTCTGTGAAGCGAATCCGATGGCGACGGTGAGTATTCCCGCGGCACCCAGCAGAACGTGCAGCTTGAAGCCCAACTCGCGTAGGGCGGAAACCGCGAACATGATCAATATCAAATAAAAGATCAAGCGTTTGACGAGAATCAGGTGATGTTTGCTCAGGTGCTCGCGCAGCAGCCGATCAACCGCGAGGGCGGCAAGTTTTGCCAGCGTCAATCCGGCGGCGACAAGAATCGCAGCTTTTATCATGGGCACCGCGTACGCGGACGTCCACAGATTTGCGATACCGGAGCTGATTGCGTTCATAGTCGGACCGTCAACCGAAGATCGCATGCAACGCGCGTTGCAGCACATGATTCTCGACGGCTTCCCTGGGTTCCGCAATCCGCTTCAGGGTCTTGTTCCCCAGTTGGCCGCTTTGTTTGATGCGCAGTTCCACGACCGACGGCCTATCTTCCACCGCGATTCGCAGGTCGTTGGTCCAAAGCATGCCGTCGGCATCGGAATACAGGGTCAGGTGCGTCATCGGCAGGGTTAATCGCTCGAGCAGCATGGTTTGTTTGCCTTTGTTGTGAATCCTTACTCCCGTAATCGCACGGTGGGGCCGAGGCGGTATCTCCGTCAGGTCCAGGCGCGCGCGCGTACGCGCCGCGTAACACAGATCCCCCTCCCACGTCGACGGACCGAACCAGGTATCGGAGGGACGCTGGATGGGGACATCAACGAGTTCCGTGTTTCCCTGACCTACGCTGGCGATGATCCAAAGCGGCGAACTGACGAACAGGTTGATGCGTTCGGTGGGGGGCAGATACAGCGGATTGACCGGTCTGACGACGAGGGCGCGATCCGCCAGCGCCGGACGCACTTCGAGGTTGTCGGATGTGCGACCGAAGAGGAAGCGGGAGATGTTGGCGTCTTCGTCGAGCGGATCTCCCGGAATCGCCACCGTCCAGTCGTTGAGGACTTCTTCGTTGTTTTCGGCTTCGCGATACTGCACCCGCCATTCGCTCTCCAAGTGCGCAATGGTCAGCGAGAGCGGTCCGATCTGCCAACGACCCATCTGGCCTACGGTCATATCGAAACTGCCCCACCAGGATTTTGGTTTTTGTTTTGCTGTCGGCATATCGGGCGAAGTCTGTGATCTTGCGAATCGCGGGTGATTATACCGTCTCGCCGCCTGCGGATGTCTCCCGGTGCCGGGCCTTCGTCCATCGAAACCCATGTCTTGCGCGGCACCGGTTCGTCGACTGCGCTGACGATACGCCCACCCGGGGTACGGCCGTATAATCGCTTGCAGCGGGTCCTGGTTGTTGTAATATCGCGGCAAGGCGTTTGCTGCTTCGCCGAAGTGTGCTACCTCGAAGCACCTGTGTAAACCGGATTGTTATCATAACAATGGGAACAAAGTCGTCATTGACCACCTTGGGTTGGCGGGAATGGGTCGCGCTACCCGACCTCGGCATCTCCAGGATAAAAGTGAAAGTCGACAGCGGGGCGCGCACCTCGGCCCTCCACGCCTTCCGGGTTGAACCATATCGGTCGCAGGCGCAACGGCGTGTCCGGTTCTGGATACACCCGTTGCAGAAAAACACCGATTTCGTGGTCGAATGCGACGCCGAGATCGCGGACGAACGCGTAGTAACCGATTCCGGAGGACACGCGGAGGAACGCCTGGTTATCAATACGCATGTTATGATCAACACCGTGCAATGGCCCGTCGAGGTCACGCTTACGTCACGCGATACGATGAAATTTCGGATGTTGCTGGGTCGGACCGCCATACGAAAGCGGTTTCTCGTGGACTGCGCTGCTTCCTATCTAGCGGGAAAGCCAAAGCGCAAACCAAGTGACTAAACGGCATTGCTCGTCCGCGGAGGGATTCAATGCTCGCGACTCGTTCCAGTGGTAATGGCGTTGCGCGCCAAGCCTGCCCCGATTCGGGCTCCGCGCACGGCCTCGATGGCGACGCAAGATCGATGTATCGATAAGCAAGCGGTTTAAGATGGACGACTCCAAAGACACCGTCGAGGGCGCTGCGGCGGACGAATTCAAGATCGGAACCGAGACCGTCTATCCCGGGACGCGAAGGACCATCGATCTGCCGGTGGCGTTGCTGCACACCCACACGCCGATCACCATGCCGGTGCACGTCGTCAACGGCAGGCGACCGGGACCAAAAATGTTCGTATCCGCGGCGGTACACGGCGACGAAATCAACGGCGTCGAAATCATCCGCCGTCTGCTGAATCGATCGGACCTGAAACGCATTCGGGGAACGCTGGTGGTGGTGCCGATCGTAAACGTCTTCGGATTTCTGCAGCATTCCCGCTATCTTCCGGATCGGCGCGACTTGAATCGCAGTTTTCCGGGCTCTGAACGCGGGTCGCTCGCCGCCCGGTTGGCCGGATTGTTCATGAAAGAAATCGTGTCGCGCTGTACGCACGGCATCGATCTGCATACCGCGGCCGTGCATCGCACCAACCTCCCGCAGATCCGCGTCGATCTGGAGAATACGCAGGCCTATGCCCTGGCCAAGGCGTTCGGCGCCCCGGTGATCATCAATGCCGACCTGCGGGAAGGATCGCTGAGGGAAGCCGCCGTGGCGCGAAAGATTCCCATGCTGTTGTACGAAGCCGGAGAGGCGCTGCGGTTCGACGAGTTGGCCATCAGCGCCGGGCTGCGCGGCATCGTCAACGTCATGCGGGAAATCGGAATGCTGGTCAGGCGAAGGAAACGCGCGCCCGGGCGGGGGATCGTGGCGAAATCGACGGTCTGGGTGCGCGCTCCGGAGAGCGGTATCCTGCGTGCCATGGTCGCGCTGGGGGCGCGGGTGAAAAAGGACGCGGCGCTGGGCGTGGTTTCCGATCCTTTCGGCGAACGGGACACGGAAATCCGAGCACCCGCAGCGGGCATCGTCATCGGCCGCGCGATGATTCCGCTGGTTAACGAGGGTGAGGCGTTGTTCCACATCGCCCGCTTCAAGGATGTGGACAAGGCCGCTGATCACGTAGAGAACTTCCGCGCCAAGCAGGAAAGGGAGATCGAATCCAGCTCGGAGCCGAGCATCGTTTGATCACGCCGACGGGGCCCTCTCGTGTTGTTTCGCGAAAAGAACGCGGCAGGCATGGATAGATCTTCGTGGACATAGAGCTGCTGAAGACCTTCCTCGAGGTCTCCCGAACGCGGCACTTCGGCAAAGCCGCAGAGAATCTGTTCGTTACGCAATCCGCCGTCAGCGCGCGAATCAAATTACTCGAAGAGACCGTGGGCATACCGTTGTTTTATCGCGCCCGCAATAACATTCAATTGACCGCCGCGGGACAGAAGTTGGTGAGGGACGCGGAGGGCATCGTCAACCTGTGGAACCGGGCGCGGCAGCAGGTCCTGGTCCGGGATGAAATCGAGACTTTCTTGACTATCAGCGGCGTGCCGAGCTTATGGGACATCTTTTTACAGGACTGGTTGGAACGGTTGTGCCGGATCAAGGCGAACACGATGTTTCAGGCCGACGTCCAGGGCAGGGAAGCGCAGCTGCGAATGTTGCGAGACGGATCCCTGGATCTGGCGTTCACGTTCGATAATCCCAACGAATCGAATTTGATCTCCCGGGAGGTCACGCAGGTTCCCCTGATACTTGTGAGCGCGCAGTCGGAAATCACCATCGATCAGGCCATGAGCGACGGGTACATACTGGTGGACTGGGGCACGTCCTTCGCGCTTGCGCATGCCCAGCATTTTCCCGATATGCCCCCGCCGGCGCTGCGTGTCGGTCTGGGTCGTATCGCCCTCTCGTTATTGCTCAACGTCGGTGGTGCGGCCTACCTCGCGGCACCGACGGCGCGCAGTCATCTCGAGGCGGGCGAGCTGTTCGTGGTGGGGGATGCGCCGACCATTGAGCGCGCCGCGTTCGCGATCTACGCGCGGGACAACGATCGCAGGCAGATTATCGAGTCCATCCTCGACGAGGGCTTGACGGACGACGGCAAAGATTCCGAGGTCTAGCCTGCAGGCTAGCTAGTCGTCGTAGAATTCCTGGAGTATCCGACGTAGCTGCCGCTCTTCCCGGAGCTGTTCGATACGCCGCCAGGCGGCCGTGGTCGAACGCAGCGTGCGCCGCGCGCTGTCCATTGTCGAGTCGTTTTCCAATTCGTATTCGTCCAGCTCTTCGAACATGTCGTCCGCGAATTCCAAGGTCTCTCCCATAACCCCTCTCCAGGATGTGCGTTGCTGACGACATTTCATATTCAAATAGGGGAGAAAAGTACAACAGAATATTTTGTTGGTGACGATCACGGATATCTATCAAACCGGTTTTCTCAGCCCGAACTCGCCTGTTTCGGGTCGTAGCCGGGAAGCGCGTGCGCGGTCGGCGTCGTCCGGGCCCCCGGCGACGGTCTCCGGCGCCCGCCGTCGCCGGGGTCGTCGGTCTCAGCTGCGGATGTTGATCAATCCTTCGGGCGGGCTTTGTCGAGGAGCGCGGACACGTCGTCCGCCTTCGACCATTCGGCAAAACCGTAGCGGATCACGCACTGCACGGTTTCCCCCCCGGCCGCGGTGACCGACGGCATATCGAGCACGGGCTTCAATTTCGCAACGAGAATTTCCACCCCCTCGGTGTCGGTCTCGGGCAACACGATGAGGAACTCGTAATCCGACAGCCGCCCCGCGAAATCGATATTGCGGACGTTATCCGCGAGTTTCACGCCGAATTCCCGCAGCACGGCGTCGCGTTCCTTGTGACCGATGCGATCCGTCTGTAATCCCGTGATCTCGATGCGTGCGACGGCGAGTGCGTTTCCGTATCGCCGGCTGCGGGAAACCTGCGTAAAGAGCTCTCGATATATGTTCGGTTGGGTCAACAGGCCCGTATCGGAATCCATCCTCGCCACTTCCAGCAGCAGGTCGGCGTAGTGGCTGGTTTCCGTTAGCAGATCGCTGACGTCGGTAAACAGCGCCATCTTGTGATCGTTGTCGATCGCCACCGACGATACGCGCAGGCGCCGCTCGTGGTGATTGCGCACCTGATAGATGTCTTTGCCCAGGTCTTCGGCGTGGGTCAAAGGCAGCGCACGGAACGCGGTGTTCACGGCCTCCTGTTGCGTAATTCCAAGTTGCTCGTAAAAGCTCGGATTCGCCCAGCGAATTCGGTCATCTGCGTCGGAGATGCATATCCCCAGGGGAAGCTTCGTCAGTAAGCCGGTCACGTCGCTCGGCAGCCCGGGCCACTCTCCCGAAGATTTGGCGTCTTTCACAGTCACTCTATGCCCTCAATGATTGATATTCTAAGTTGCTGTTAACCCGCCTTTCGGCGACGCGCGGTATCGCCCCCCGCGTTGCTGACGATCCGATCGAGATTGTCGCTCAAAGTAGGCCGTTTTTCGACATAGTACAAGCCGATCGCCGGCCGCTCCACCTTGTTCGCCTCCGCCAGGGCGGCCATGCGACTGGTCGTGTCGTGGTCTTCGGGAAGATCACGCACCGAGAGATTCAGATTCCGGTAGGTGCGGTCGGTCTTGTCGAAGGTCACGCACGGTGAAAGAATGTGCAGATAGGAGAACCCGCGATGGTCGATCGCGGATCGGATCATGCGCGCGAGATGATCCGGCTTGCCGGCGTAGGCTTGTCCCACCCAGCTGGCCCCGTAGGAGAGCAGCATCATGAGCGGATTGAGCGGCTCGTCCTGGTTCTCGAACGGCGTAGTTGAAGTCGTGAAACCCAGTGCGGACGTCGGAGAGGCTTGACCCTTGGTCAAGCCGTAGATTCCATTGTCGAAAAGCAGGTAAGTAATGTCGATGTTCCGTCGAGCCACGTGGGGTATGTGCCCTCCACCGATGGCAAATCCGTCGCCGTCGCCACCGACGGCCCCCACGGTCAG
>CAMYIN010000194.1 GCA_947258495.1 uncultured Gammaproteobacteria bacterium | reverse complement strand
CCTCATGGCCTTGCTGCGAGGTGATCCTCTCCGCAACAATCAAACTGCCATCAATCAAATGGCTTTACTGTGAAAGTTAACGGGACAGCACTGACATTCATTAATTTATATCTTTGCCAAACGCCTTTCGGATTGTACTAATTCCGTTGGTATACCGGGCCTTCAGATTTACTCGTACGAAGTACAATAGCCTATGTTGATCTTCTGTAACGAAGACTGTTTGGAAAACCGCCGTATTGATTAACATGAATCGTCAGAGACCCTGCAAATATTACAAAGTGTCGTGAAGAAATATCTGGTTGTCCTAACGAAAGGCAGGCTTTACCGAATTCGTGTTCTTCGGTCTCGATCCGAAGACGGGTTTCAATGTTGAAAATGCTCGGCACCAAAACATCGGAACTGGTTGAGGACGCAACAAAGGATGTTAGCAAATCGGACGGTTGGCTTCGTCTTTGGCTGATTCTCTCCGCTATTGCGGCACTGATAATAATGCTGGTGGATACCGCGTTGTTGCAGCGCAAATTGCAGATATTCACCGGCGGGTTCCTTTCTCTCGATCACTTTAAAACACCTTACGAGGCGGGATTATTCATTACAGCATCATTGATAGCGGATTTGGGTGTAACGGCGCCGCTGGCCGGGGTTGCCCTATGGTCCGCGTCTCGCTTGGGCCAGAACACCAGGTCGTCGTCGATCGCGATCGTCGTCGTCATCGTAGCTCCGATCATGATGTGGGATTTCGTGAGATATCGCATCCAGGATTATCTCGGCGGCGCCTTCGATTTCAGTCTTACCCTTGAACTTGCGGATCAAAATATTGCTGAAATATTGGCGGTCGTGTATTCCCACCTCGCAGCCCCGTTGGGCATTTTATTGGGTGGCGGGGCGTTTTTAATTGTTGGAATATGGCTAGGGAGGTCGTTATTGGGCGGGCGGAAGCGGCTGCCAACGCCCCCTCGCTTGCGTTCTGTGGTGCTACGGAGTGCACTGATTTTTATGGTTGCTCTCGGAGTGACGTGCCTAGCGTGGGTCAGCAGTGAAGCGCAGGAGACGGCGCTTGCACGTAAATTCAGCGGGAAGATGTTTTCTTCGATCGGCGAGGCCTTAACGGACATAGATCGAGACGGTTACGGGATTCTGCGTCGTCCTCTCGATACAGAGCCTATGAATCCAAAAATATTTCCTTATGCTATGGAAATACCGGGAAACGGGATCGATGAAAACGGAGTGGCTGGAGACCTTCCGGAGGACGTATCACAATCATCTGCAAACTCGCAACCCGCGGATCAGTGGGTACACAAACCAAATGTTATTCTTGTTCTACTGGAAAGTTTCCGTGCTGATCTTGTTCAGGCTGAGCACCAAGGCAAAGAAATTACCCCTGTTCTTAATCAACTTGCAAAAGACGGGCAATCTGTTTCCCTTGCATTCTCGCATAATGGTTATACTGCGCCCTCTCGTTATCACTTGTTCTCCGGGCGTCTACACGGTTTACGTGATGGAACGAGCCTTATCGACGACTTCCGGGAGAACGGGTACGAAGTCGCTTATTTTTCCGCTCAAGACGTCGTCTTTGGAGGTAAACTTTACGATATCGGGTACTCGCGCGTAGATGTAGCCTACGACGCACAGATGGAACCCGAACGTCGCTTCACGGTGTTTGATACGCCGGGCAGCATCGGTTTACCCTTCCAGGTGATTGTTGAACGTGTGACGGAGTATCTCGACGGTCGTGAAAGTACTCGTCCCCTATTTCTATACGTAAACCTTCAAGATACGCACTTTCCCTACTACCACAGCGGTATAAGAAATATCGTAAGCGCTGCCGCGTTGTCGCGTTCGGAGATCGGGCCCAAACGTATTGCGGATCTGTGGTCGACCTACGTAAATACCGCTGCCAACGTAGACATGGCGTTGGGAAAAATCGTCGACGCCGCCAAGCGCGCGTTAAGCGATCCGACCCCGGGCGTAATCATTACCTCGGATCACGGCGAGAGTTTATACGATGACGGATACCTCGGGCATGGCATTGTCATAAATGATGTGCAGACCGCCGTACCGATGATCTATGTAAATTTACCGCTGCACATGGAAACGCCGTTTGGGTTGGTGCAATTGCGAGAAACATTACGAAGTGCCCTGAGTGGTCGTCCAATGGAAGGCGATGAAATAAATCGCGAAAACTCCGATGTTCAAGCTACGAAATCCGTGTTTCAGTATCTGGGCAACCTAAAACGTCCACGGCAAATAGCGCAACGATTTCGTGACCGGAGGATAGTCTATGACTTCAGAACCAAGCGATTCCAGACTTCTGATGGTGTCTGGCATAAGACCGATGATCTTAGCAACCAAGCTTTGCAGGAATTTCATTCCTTAGTGCACGAATGGGAGCGATTGGTTGTCATGTCATACCAAGCAAAAAGAAGAAGCGGTTAGAAGATTAGAACGGTATTCATGCAGAAACAACCTCTTATTGTTCATGTTGTACACCGTTTTGACATCGGAGGACTCGAAAACGGTGTCGTCAACCTGATCAACGGCCTGCATGCAGAGCCGTATCGACATGCCATCGTTTGTCTGACGGACTACACGGATTTTCGATCGCGTCTTGAGAAAGACATACCCATATTTCCGCTGCACAAGCGGGAGGGAAACGATCCGCTGTTGCTTTTCCGGCTCTGGTCGGTGCTGCGCAAGCTCCGTCCCACGATCGTACACACGAGAAATCTGGCTACGCTGGAGGCACAGCTGCCGGCTTTCCTCGCCGGCGTGCGTTGCCGCGTGCACGGAGAGCACGGCCGGGACGTGCACGACTTGGATGGAACACGCCGCAAATACCAAGTGCTGCGCCGATTGTTCCGGCCCCTGGTTCATCGGTACGTGTCGGTCTCGCAAGATCTGGAAACGTATCTCGAGCAATACGTTGGTGTGCCGGGAGACCGGATCTCACGCATTCCTAACGGTGTCGATACCGAAGCCTTCCACGCCAACGCGGTTGAGCCGCGGCACCTCAAAGACGATGAGTTTCTGAGAGCAGACAATATCGTTATCGGCACCGTAGGGCGCATGGAGACGGTCAAGGATCAGGCGACGCTTGCTCGGGCGTTCGTCGAGTTGGTAAAAAGCGCTCCCGCACTACGGAGTCGGCTGCGGCTGGTGATGATCGGCGAAGGCACGCAGCGGCAAACGGTTCAAAAGTTGCTCGACGACGCCGAATCGGCCGATATCTCCTGGTTGCCGGGCGCAAGGGAGGACGTTCCGGAGCTCATGCGGTGTCTGGACGTTTTTGTATTGCCTTCCCTTGCGGAGGGCATGTCGAACACGATCCTGGAGGCAATGGCGACGGGACTACCGGTTATCGCTACGCGAGTGGGGGGCAACGGCGAGCTGGTTGTGGAAGGCGAAACGGGGTTCCTGGTTCCGCGAGGCGATCCATTAGCCATGGCCACTGCGATAGCGCGCTACCTCGATAACCCGGCGTTGATTTCCCGGCACGGTTTGGCGGCGCGAAAACGCGTGGAGCAACATTTCAGCATTGACGAAATGGTGTGTCGCTACGCCGATCTCTACGACGGACTTCTGCAATCGAAGGGATGTGTAAATTCTATGGCAACGGGAAGCGTTGCACGTTCGTAATCGCCAAGGGCCTTATTCCCCCGGTGTCGTTTTGAAATACCTTCGTACAGTTTACAGGCGCTAGAAACCGTGTGCGGCTTAGTAGGCATTTTCGATTCGCGCGAACGCCGGCCGATCGATGAGCTGCTGCTCTCGCGCATGAACGATTCGCAGACCCATCGCGGTCCCGATGCCGGCGGAATCCACGTGGAACCCGGCCTCGGCCTCGCCCACCGGCGCCTCTCCATCATAGACCTGTCCAACGGCAGGCAACCGCTGTTCAACGAGGACAAGAGCGTGGTCGTCGTTTACAACGGCGAGATCTACAACTTCCGGGAACTGGAAAAGGAGCTGCGGGAAGCGGGTCACGTCTTTCGTACCCGCTGCGACACCGAGGTGATCGTCCACGCTTGGGAGGAATGGGGCGAGGCCTGCGTGGAACGCTTCCGGGGCATGTTCGCCTTCGCCCTCTGGGACCGCACGCGTGAGACGTTGTTTCTTGCCCGCGATCGGATCGGCATCAAACCGCTGCACTACGCCGCGTTGCCGGACGGCCTGGTCTTGTTCAGCTCGGAGCTCAAGGCGCTGGTGCTGCATCCCGCGCTGCGCAAGGACATCGACCCGTGTGCGGTGGAGGAGTATCTCGCACTCGGCTATATCCCCGATCCGCGAACCGTATTCAAGAATGTCCACAAGCTGCCGGCCGGGCATGTACTGCTCGCGCGCCGGGGGCGGCCCTTGGGCGTGCCCCGGAAATACTGGGACGTGTCGTTCCGTCCGAACGGCGTCCATTCCATAACGGAGGCCCGCGAAGAGCTCCTCGCGCGATTGTCGGAAGCGGTGCGCATCCGTTTGATCGCGGAGGTTCCGCTAGGGGCGTTTCTTTCCGGCGGCGTCGATTCCAGCGCCGTGGTGGCGATGATGGCGCGGGCGTCTCCCGACCCCGTCAACACCTGCTCCATTTCCTTCGGTGATCCGGAATTCAACGAGTCAGCCTACGCGCAACAGGTGGCGCAGCGATATCGTACCAACCATCAGGTCCAACACGTCGATCCGGACGATTTCGATCTCGTCGATCGGTTGGCCTCGCTTTACGACGAGCCGTACGCCGACAGCTCCGCGATACCCACGTATCGGGTCTGCGAGCTCGCCCGAAAACGCGTAACCGTCGCCCTCTCCGGAGACGGCGGCGACGAGAATTTCGCCGGTTATCGTCGCTATCGATGGCACATGTACGAACAGCGTTTGCGGGCCCTGCTGCCGTCCCCGTTGCGCCGCCCGCTGTTCGGCCTGCTCGGAGCGCTTTACCCAAAAATGGATTGGGCGCCGAAGATCTTTCGCGCGAAGTCCACGCTGCAGGCGGTGGCACGGGAATCCACCAGGGGTTATTTCCACAACTTTACGATCGTTCCGGACGGGATCCGGTCACGGTTGTTTACCTCCGGCTTTAAAAACGATCTCAATGGGTATCATGCCTTTGAAGTGTTCTCGGGCCATGAATCCGACGCGCCCGATCACCCCCTGTCTCGGGTTCAATATCTGGATTTCAAGACCTATCTTCCGGGAGATATCCTCACTAAAGTGGATCGCGCGAGCATGGCGCATTCGCTGGAAGTGCGGGTCCCGATCCTGGACCATGAGTTCGTAGATTGGGTCTCCGGGCTGCCGCCCGAATGGAAGCTACGGCGCGGGGAAGGTAAACACGTGTTCAAACAATCTCTCGAACCCTACCTCCCCAAAGACTTGCTGTATCGTCCGAAGATGGGTTTTGCCGTGCCCCTTGCCAAATGGTTTCGAGGACCGCTGAAAGAGCGCGTGCGTTGGGCCCTGCTGGGCGAATCCATGCAGGGAAGCGGCATTTTCGACATGCGGACATTGAACGAACTGATTGATCGGCATGAATCCGGAGCGCGCGACCACAGCGCGGCCATCTGGGCGCTGCTCATGTTCGAATCGTTCTTGCGGAATTCCGTCGTCGGCACGACTCAGATATCCGGGATGAACAATCCCGACTCCACGATCACCGGCGGCGAGTACGCCCACGGCTGATTCGGTTCCTTCGCGCGAACGCTGATGCGCATTCTTCATATCCTCGATCATTCCATTCCGTTGCACAGCGGATATTCCTTTCGCACGCGTGCGATACTGGAGCAGCAACGCGCGTTGGGCTGGGAAACGTTTCACGTCACCACGCCGAAACACAACGAGTCCGCGGGCGATACCGCATCGGAAGAAGATCACGACGGCCTGCATTTTTACCGTACCGCCGTGCCGCAGGGAGGCGTGGCAAGGCTCCCGGTGCTGGGTCAGTGGGCCCTTGTGCACGCGACGGCCCGTCGGCTGCATCAAATCATACCCCTGGTCCAGCCGGACATATTGCACGCGCATTCGCCGGCGCTGAACGGCGAGGCGGCCCTCGACGCCGCCAGGCGATTCGGCCTTCCGGTGGTCTACGAGGTGCGCGCGTTCTGGGAGGACGCGGCGGTCGACCACGGCAACGGCCGCGAAGGCGGCGCGCGGTACCGTCTGTCGCGGGCGCTGGAGACGCGCGTCCTGCAGAGGGCGAACGCAGTCACCACCATCTGCGAGGGTTTGCGAAACGAAATAATAAGCCGAGGCATAGAACCCGGGAAAATCACGGTCATCGCTAATGCCGTTGACGGTAACAGCCGCAGCCGTGAAAAGCAGCCCGACGCGGAACTGATGAGAGAGCTCGGTCTCGAGGACGCGGAGGTGCTGGGATTCATTGGATCTTTCTACGCCTACGAGGGGCTTACGCTGCTCATCGACGCCCTGCCGGAGATCGTCGCGCGCCGGCCCAACCTGCGCCTGCTGCTCGTGGGCGGCGGACCCGATAAACCGCGTATCCAGGAGCGCGTGCGGGCCCTTTCGTTGAACAAGTTTGTGATATTCACCGGCCGCGTTCCGCATGAAAGCGTGGACGCGTACTACGACCTCATCGATATTTGCGTCTACCCCCGGTTCTCCATGCGCCTAACGGATCTGGTAACGCCGCTTAAGCCCCTGGAGGCCATGGCCCGCGGCAACATCGTCGTCGCGTCGGACGTCGGCGGTCACCGGGAACTGGTCCGGCACGGCGAGACCGGCCTGCTGTTTCCCGCCGGCGACGCGTCGGGTCTGGCGAGTACGGTCGTAGACGTGCTGGGTGAAAGGGATCGATGGCCGGCGTATCGCGACGCGGCCCGCCGGTTCGTGGAGGAAGAGCGCACCTGGTGCAGCGTAGTTGCAAATTATGAACCCGTCTACCGAAGCCTGCTCCGCGCCGGCAGCCCAAGACGGCGCAGCGCCTGACCTTCAAGAGGCCGCTTCTTCGGGCCCGCAGCAGCCCAGATTGGCGGTCTTCACCACGCTCTTTCCGCACGCGGGCGAACCGACCGCGGGCTTGTTCATCCGCGAACGCATGTTTCGCGTCGGCCGGGAGCTGCCCCTCGTGGTGGTCTCACCCCGGCCGTGGTTTCCGGCGCAGGGATTGATTCGATACGGGCGGCCGCATTACCGGCCGCCGGCGCCGAAACGGGAGACGCAGCAGGGCTTCGACGTTTATCGCCCTAGTTTTTTCTCGACACCTGCCATATTGCGCGGATTGGACGGATTTCTCATGGCGCTTGGGACTTATCCAACCATGCGACGGCTCA
>CAMYIN010000193.1 GCA_947258495.1 uncultured Gammaproteobacteria bacterium | reverse complement strand
CCGTGCTTTTCCGCCTCACTGATGTAGCCGCCCGAGAGCTTGCGCATACCGGACTGCAAGGCGTTGATCTCGGGCAGATTGGGCAGCAGATCGAAGGAGCGCATGAGCTCGGTGAGATTCAAGGGGACTTGTTTCACATCCTGAAAACGCCGTAACGGGTCTCCGGGATCGGTGCGTTTGCGGCGGCGGACAGCGCCATTGCCAGAGTACTGCGTGTGTCTTCCGGGTCGAGGATGCCGTCGTCCCAGAGTCGCGCGGTGGCGTAGTACGGGTGGCCCTGGGTTTCGTATTGATTTCGAATCGGTTCTTTGAACGCGTTCTCTTCTTCCACGGACCAGGACTCTTTTGCCGATTCAATCTGGTCGCGTTTGATCTGCGCCAGAACCATGGCGGCCTGCTCGCCGCCCATGACCGAGATACGGGCGTTCGGCCACATCCACAGGAAACGGGGATCGTAGGCGCGGCCGCACATGCCGTAGTTGCCGGCGCCGAAGCTGCCGCCGATGATGACGGTGAATTTAGGCACCTGTGCACAGGACACCGCGGTGACCATCTTGGCGCCGTGTTTAGCGATGCCTTCCGCTTCATAGCGGGCGCCGACGATGAAACCGCTGATGTTCTGCAGGAACAACAGCGGCACCCGCCGCTGGCAACACAGTTGGATGAAATGCGTGCCCTTGAGGGCCGATTCCGAGAACAGCACGCCGTTGTTCGCCAGGATGCCTATGGGGTGGCCGTGTATGCGGGCAAAGCCGCAGACCAGCGTGGTGCCGTAGCGACGCTTGAATTCATTGAATTCACTGCCGTCGACGATACGTGCGATGATTTCGCGCGCGTCGCACGGTTGGCGCAGATCGGTGGGCAACAACCCGTAAAGATCCTCCGCCGGATACTCCGGCTCGCGCACTTCCTCCACCGTCGCAGCGGCGGCTCTGGGCATGTTGAGGTGATCGATCAACTCCCGGGTGATGTCGATGGCGTCGTCGTCGTTGTCGGCGAAATGGTCGGTTACCCCCGATTTGCGTGAATGCACGTAGGCGCCGCCGAGTTCCTCGGCGCTCACGACCTCGCCCGTGGCCGCCTTGAGCAGCGGTGGACCGGCGAGATAAATCGTACCCTGCTCCTTCACGATGACTGCCTCGTCGGACATCGCCGGCACGTACGCTCCGCCGGCAGTGCATTGACCCATCACCACCGCGATCTGCGGAATTCCCATGGAGGACATTCTGGCTTGGTTGAAGAAAATACGGCCGAAGTGTTCGCGATCCGGAAACACCTCGTC
Source organism: uncultured Gammaproteobacteria bacterium (assembly GCA_947258495.1). Lineage (GTDB taxonomy): Bacteria > Pseudomonadota > Gammaproteobacteria > Arenicellales > JAANXG01 > CALZGZ01. The sequence continues at coordinate 6,040 of CAMYIN010000193.1, read as the reverse complement.
CTGTTTCGGGAGAAACGCCCCTCCCGAATCGACCAGATAGACGCAGGGCAGGCGGTTGGCTTGTGCGATCTCCTGTGCGCGAAGATGTTTTTTTACCGTCAACGGATAATAGGTTCCGCCCTTTACCGTGGCGTCGTTGGCGACAATGACGCAGTCTCTTCCCTGGATGCGACCGATGCCGGTAATGATGCCCGCGGCGGGTACCTCGCTGTCGTACACGCCGAGCGCCGCAAGTTGGGAAAGTTCCAGGAATCCCGAGTCCGAATCGATCAGCTTCATGACGCGATCCCGAGGCAGCAACTTTCCCCGGTCGAGATGCTTTTTTCTCGCTTGCTTTCCACCGCCGATGGCGACTTGCGACACTGTCCGGCGCAGGTCCTGAACCAGCGTGCGCATCCTCTCGGAATTCTCGATGAAATCGGCGGACTGAGGGTCTACGTTGGTCTTCAAGAATCCCATGATTGCGCAATTCCGAGTTTCAATGGATGCACCGCATTCGCGGAGCGCGGGACGGGTTGCGAAGACCCCGCTCTATGGAAGTCTTTCCACCGCCATCGCCGTCGCCTCGCCGCCCCCGATGCACAGTGCGGCGACGCCCCGCGTCAGGTCGTACTTTTCCAGGGCATGCACCAGGGTCACCAGTATACGCGCTCCGGAAGCGCCGATGGGATGACCCAAGGCGCACGCTCCGCCGTGTACGTTGACCTTCTCGTGATCGAGTACGAGGTCGCGCATGGCCGCCATGGTCACCACGGCGAAGGCCTCGTTGATTTCATACAGATCGACGTCGGTCGCCGACCAGCCGAGCTTCTCGTGCAGTTTTTCTATGGCGAATACCGGGGCGGTGGTGAACCAACCGGGGGCGTGCGCGTAGGTGGTGTGGCCGAGAATGCGCGCCAACGGCTTCCAACCCCGCTTATCCGCCACGGACATGCGAGTCAGCACCAGCGCGGCCGCGCCGTCGGAGATAGAGCTGGAGTTGGCGGGCGTCACCGTGCCGTTTTTCCGAAACGCCGGTTTCAGCAGCGGGATCTTTTCCATGTTGGCGTTGTGGGGTTGTTCGTCGTTGCGGACGATGTGTTCCCCCTTTCTGTCGACGACGGTGACGGGCACGGCCTCACGGGCAAAAGTGCCGTCGTCGATGGCCCGTTTCGCCCGGGTGAGAGAGGTGATGGCGAACTCGTCCTGAGTCTCGCGGCTGAACTGGTATTTCTCCGCGCAGTCTTCCGCGAAGGTGCCCATCAGCCTTCCCTTATCGTAGGCGTCTTCGAGACCGTCGAGAAACATATGGTCGTAGATTTCGCCGTGACCCATGCGGTATCCGCCGCGGGCCTTGGGCAGGAGATACGGGGCATTGGTCATACTCTCCATTCCCCCTGCGACCATGACGTCGTTGCTGCGCGCAGAGATGAGATCGTGTGCCAGCATCACCGCTTTCATGCCGGAACCGCACATCTTATTCACCGTAGTGCAGCCGACTTCCTTGGGAATACCGGCGGCCAGGGAAGCCTGACGCGCGGGGGCCTGCCCCAGGCCCGCCGGCAACACGCATCCCATGATCACCTCCTGGATGTCTTCGGGCGCGGTTCCGGCGCGTTCGAGCGCGGCTTTCATGGCCGTGGCGCCGAGCTCAGGCGCCGAGGTTGCGGACAGTGCGCCCTGAAAACCGCCCATCGGAGTGCGGGCGGCGGCGATGACGACAATAGGGTCTTCAGTCATGTTTGCGGAAGTCTCTGTTGCTGCAGAATGTAACGAAACGTGAAACGCCTAGCGCGTTTCCTCGAACAATTCCCGCCCGATCAACATGCGCCGTATTTCGCTGGTTCCGGCGCCGATCTCATAAAGTTTGGCGTCGCGTAGCAGGCGACCGGTGGGAAATTCGTTAATGTAGCCGTTGCCGCCCAGCGCCTGGATCGCCTGCAACGCCATCCATGTGGCCTTTTCGGAAGCGTATAGAATCGCTCCGGCGGCGTCTTTGCGCGCAGTCCGTTCGCGGTCGCAGGCTTTCGCGACCGCGTACACGTATGCCCGGCAGGCGTTGAGAGTGGTGTACATGTCGGCCAGCTTGCCCTGCATGAGTTGAAACTCGCCGATCGGCCGATCGAACTGCACGCGTTCGTGGACGTAGGGGACGACCACGTCCATGCACGCCTGCATGATGCCCAGGGGCCCGCCGGACAGCACCACGCGCTCGTAGTCGAGTCCGCTCATCAAGACCTGGACCCCCTGGTTCAGCCCCCCGAGCACGCACTCCTCCGGGACCTCGCAGTCCTGAAACACCAGCTCACAGGTGTTGGAGCCGCGCATGCCGAGCTTGTCCAGCTTCTGCGCCGTGGAAAAACCCGTGAAGTCCTTTTCCACGAGGAAGGCGGTGATTCCCTTGGGGCCGGCCCGGGGGTCGGTCTTGGCGTACACGATCAACACGTCCGCATCCGGCCCGTTGGTGATCCACATCTTGTTGCCGTTGAGGACGAAGTGGTCGCCGCTTCGTTCGGCCCGCAGCCGCATTCCCACGACGTCTGAGCCTGCCCCGGGTTCACTCATCGCCAGGGCACCCACGTACTCGCCGAGAACGAGTTGCGGCAGGTAACGCTGTTTCTGTTCTGCGGTTCCGTTTCGGTAGATCTGGTTCACGCAAAGATTGGAGTGGGCTCCGTAGGACAACCCCACCGACGCCGAGGCGCGGCTGATCTCCTCCATCGCCAGCACGTGCTCGAGGTAGCCCATTGCGGCCCCGCCGTATTCTTCGTCTACGGTGATCCCCAGCAGGCCGACGTCGCCCATTCTTTTCCACAGATCGGCGGGAAAATCGTTGTTGCGATCGATCTCCGCCGCCCGCGGGGCGATCTCCCGCTGCGCGAATTCGTACACCGATTCCCGCAACATGTCGGCGGTGTCACCCAGATCGAACGTCAGATTGGGATAGTGCGTGGTCATGGTGCGTAGGCGTTTCCAGATGCGATAAACGGAGTTCAGCCGGCGGCGGATCGCGCCCGAGCACCGGCTTCGCGCATGCTGGCGAGGCGTTCCCGGCACTGAGATTCGATCTGATCGAGTTCCTGCAGGGTGAGCGCGATGTCCCGCTGGCGGCGCTGTAACATGGTGCGACGCTTCCGCAGCTCGTCCAGCATGTATACGAGCTGACCGCTCTCACCCGGTTCTGAGTCGTACATGTCCATGATTTCCCCGATTTCGGCGAGAGAAAAACCGATGCGCTTTCCGCGCAGCACCAGTTTCAGCCGCACCCGCTCGCGCGGCGAATAGATGCGCGTCAGGCCTTGTCGCTTCGGTCTCAGCAGGCCCTTGTCTTCGTAAAACCGGATGGTGCGTGTGGTGATGCCGAACTCGTTGGCGAGCTGGGTAATGCTGTATGTGGTGTCGGGAGCGGCTTCTACGGCTGCGGAACTCGTCATGAGCCGTATCTTACTTGACGTTTACGTAAACGTCAATCTAAAATTCGTGTCGGCAGCAACGGTTGTTACCATGTCGTTCCGTCCATCGGAGGTGAGCATATGGCGTCGGTCCCCGCAGACACAGTGACCCGAATCAAACCGGCGCCGCTCGCGCATCCTGTTCGCTTCGTCACCGCAGCCAGTCTGTTCGACGGCCACGACGCCTCCATCAACATCATGCGACGCATTCTCCAGGCCCGCGGTGTCGAGGTCATTCACCTCGGGCACAACCGCTCCGTGCGGGAGATCGTGCACGCGGCGTTGCAGGAGGACGCGCATGCCATCGCCGTGAGTTCCTACCAGGGGGGGCATATCGAATTTTTCCGCTACATGGTCGACATGCTGCGTGAACACGGTGCCGAACACGTGCGCGTATTTGGCGGTGGCGGCGGCGTTATCGTGCCGTCGGAAATTTCGCAACTGCACGAGTACGGCGTCGCGCGCGTTTATTCCCCCGAAGACGGTCAGCGACTCGGCCTCTCGGGCATGATCGAAGACATGGTGGCGCGCTGCGATTTCGACCCGAGTGCGTTGGCGCCGCCCGATATCGACCGACTCCAGGGCGGGGACTGGATTTGCTTGTCGCGCACCATCACCGCCATTGAAAACGGCACACTGGAAGAAAAAATGCGCGCCCGTCTCGACGCCGCGACGCAGCAGCCACGGGCGCCCGTATTGGGGATCACGGGCACGGGAGGCGCCGGCAAATCGTCGCTCACCGACGAACTGATTCGGCGGTTCCGTTACGACCAGGGTGACAGGTTGAAAATCGCCATCCTCGCCATCGATCCTTCGCGGCGCAAGACCGGCGGAGCGTTGCTGGGTGACCGCATTCGCATGAACGCGATCGACGGCGACAACATTTATTTTCGTTCTCTGGCCACCCGCGCCGCGCAGACCGAGATACCGCAATATCTGCCACTCGTGATCAACGCCGCGAAACTCGCCGGTGTCGATCTGGTAGTGGTGGAAACGCCGGGCATCGGTCAGGGCGACGCCGGCATCGTTCCTTATGTGGACGTCGCCTTGTACGTAATGACGCCAGAATTCGGCGCCGCCAGTCAGTTGGAAAAAATCGACATGCTCGATTTTGCGGACGCCATAGCCATTAACAAGTTCGACCGAAAGGGCGGGGCGGACGCGCTGCGAGACGTGCGCAAGCAGGTGCAGAGAAACCGGGACATGTTCTCGACCCCCGTGGAGGAAATGCCGGTTTACGGAACGGTTGCCGCCCGCTTCAACGACGACGGCGTCACCGCGCTCTACCACGGCTTGTGCAAGGCGCTTGGGGCGAAGGGAATTTCCTTCGGCGAGGGAACGTTGCCGCAGGTGGCCGCACCGGCGTCGACCGGCAGCACCGCGATCATTCCCGGCAACCGGCAGGCCTATCTTGCCGAAATCGCGGAAACGGTGCGCGAGTACCGACGCACCGCGCACCAGCAATCGCGCATCGCCCGCGAACGGCAACAACTTACGGAGAGCCGGAGGATGCTGCAGGAAGACGGAGGAGCTGCCGAGAAACTGGATGCCTTGATCGCCGAGCGCCAGCGGCGGCTCGACCCGCGGGCGGACAAGCTGCTCGCGATATGGCCCAAGATCCGGGAGAGCTATGCCGGCGACGAATACGTGGTAAAGATACGCGATCGCGAGATTCGCACTCGATTGACGCACACGACGATGTCTGGTACCCGCATCCCCAAGGTCGTGCTGCCCGCCTATGAGGACCATGGCGAGCTGTTGAGGTGGCTGCTGCTGGAGAACGTCCCGGGAAGCTTTCCTTATACGGCTGGAGTCTTCGCCTTCAAGCGCGAGGGCGAGGACCCGACGCGCATGTTCGCAGGGGAAGGGGACGCGGTCAAAACCAACCAGCGCTTCAAGAAGCTGTCGCAACACGCCGAGGCGAAACGTCTGTCGACCGCCTTCGACTCCGTCACCTTGTACGGCTCGGACCCGGACGAACGCCCCGACATCTACGGCAAGGTTGGAAACTCAGGGGTTTCCATCGCCACCCTGGAAGACATGAAGTTGCTGTATGACGGTTTCAATCTATGCGATCCGGCTACCTCCGTCTCCATGACCATCAACGGGCCCGCGCCGACGATTCTGGCGATGTTCCTCAACACCGCCATCGATCAACAGATTGGGAAATTCGAACGCGAAAACGGCCGGCCGCCGACCGACGACGAGATCAGCAAGATCCGGGCGTGGGCGTTGGAAAACGTACGCGGTACGGTGCAGGCCGACATCCTCAAGGAAGACCAAGGCCAGAACACCTGCCTTTTTTCGACGGACTTCAGTTTGAGGATGATGGGCGATATCCAGGAGTACTTCATCCTCAACAAAGTTCGAAATTTTTATTCGGTCTCGATATCCGGGTACCACATTGCCGAAGCCGGCGCCAACCCGATTTCGCAGCTCGCGTTCACGCTCGCCAACGGATTCACTTATGTCGAGTCTTACCTGGCGCGGGGGATGGATGTCAACGAATTCGCACCCAATCTGTCTTTCTTCTTCTCCAACGGCATGGATCCCGAGTACTCGGTCATGGGGCGAGTGGCAAGGAGAATCTGGGCGACCGCAATGCGGTT
>CAMYIN010000192.1 GCA_947258495.1 uncultured Gammaproteobacteria bacterium | reverse complement strand
ACGCAATGTTGAACGTCTGCTCGCATTTTCGGCAGAGATCTGCGAACTGGCGCATATTTTCCTCGCCCGGCGCAACGCCGCTGAAACACGCAAGGTTGGCGCCCAAACCTATCACACGGATGCCGCGGAGTCGAAGTGCCCGGCGCAGGAAGGGAACCACGTCGCGCGGCCAGACGCCTTCGCGCAGGTCGCCCATGTCTACCATGATCACTACGTCGTGGCGCCGCCCGAGGCGGAACGCCGTACGCGACAAGCCCTCGAGTACGCAGAGCTCGGAATTCAAACTCACGTCCACCAATCGGACGACGTCCTCGACGCCGGACAAGGGCGGCAATCGCAGCAGCATGAAAGCGGTGCGCACACCTGCGGCGCGAAGCCGATGGATGTTCTCCAGGCGCGAATCGGCGATGGAGACGACACCGCCGCGAATCATCGCCTCGGCTACCCGCGGGTGTCCACAGACGGCCTTGGTCACCCCCGTGACCCGGATGCCGAGTGCGGCGCAAAGACGCACTACGCTGCGAGCGTTGTGTTCCATCTTGTCGAGGTCGATGGTGAGGTAGGGTCGGTGCATGTTCGCGGTAGTAGTCGGAGGCCCGGGGCAGCGCTACGACCCGCGCGCTTTCAGCATTTGTACCAGAAGGCTAGCTACGTCGCGGCCGCGGGTACCGCGGCCGAATCCGGCGTCGAGACCGCACGCCCGGGCCATTTGGTCGGTTACCTGCGTACCGCCGGCAATCAACAGCAGTTTCTCTCTCAGTCGGTGTCTTTTCGCGAGCTCGTGCAGCTCCCGCATCATTCTTTCGTGCACGCGTTCGTGGGTAATGATGGTAGAGATCAGCACGGCGCTGGCGGCGGTGTCGCGGGCCGCTTCGAGCAGCCGCTGCAATGCCACCGAGGTGCCGAGATAGTGGCAGTGAAACCCGTATTTCTCGATACCTCCGTGCTTGATGTCGAGAATCTCCCGCAACCCCACGGAGTGCTCGTCCTCCCCCACGGTGGCCGCCACCACGTGGAGCTGGCGCGGTCGCACCCAGGCCTCGATCTCCGCTTCCGGCAGCGGTTCCGGCCGATCGTCGAGTTGCAGATCCTCGATGCGAACGGCGGCGTCGAGGGCCCCCTTGATCTCGAATACGCTGCCTTCGGCGGGGTGCATGATTCTGCGGCTGAGCACCACAGGTTCCCGCAGCCCCATGTGCCTCGCCATCTCGAGCGCCGCCGCCTCGGCCACTTTCGGGGACGCGGGTACGAACAGCGTGGCGCAGACGACGCCGTCTGCGTGTTTTTCCACCTCGGGCCGCAGCACTCCGGCGGCACGGTCGGCGAGGGGTTGTCGAAGTCGTTGATTGACATTGTCCTCGGGATCGAGCTCGTCGATATAGCGGATCTTCGACGCATCGCACAGACTGCAGCCGCCGATGGCGTCGCAGGGCTTGTCGTCGCCGCTTGCGTAGACATTGGTTCCGAAGTGGCTGCAGACCGGGGCGCCGTAGTCGGCCTCTCGGGGAACGACGGAGCCGGCGCCGTCGCCGCCTGCGGGGTCGCGGTGTATACCGTCCCCGTTGCGCTCGGGGAAATACCCGGAGTCTACGAACTGGCCCGCGGCGACGGCGTCGTAATAGCCTCCGCCCGCCAGGATCTCTTCCAGGAACAGCACCGCGCGTTCCTTGAGTTCGCGGACCTGCGCGTGCACCCCGCCATCCTTCTTGAGGACGATCTGCTCGGTCACCCCGTCGAGGCCCATGAGCGTCTGCCGCGCGGTGTTGACGCCGGCGACGTTGTGGTAGTGCCAGGGAATGTTCCTACCCTCGTCCGGGGTGATGGTGCTCTGGATGTCGGTGGCGGTGAGGCGCGACAGCAGGGTATCGAGCACGTGGGTGACGCTGGCCTCCAGGGTGTCCGCTTCCATGTAACGCGTATTCTGTTGCGCGCGAAATCGATAGCCGGCGAATAGTTCGCGAAGCGCCACCGCATAGGGCAGGTCCAGGCGTATCTTGGGCGCCGGAGGCGCGGTGGGGGGCACCGTGGACAGCGCTATCCGGTCCGCGGGCATACCCGCGCGGCGCGAGTAGGCGGTGTTGATGGCGTGTTGCACAAAGAGCTCGGGCGTCACCTTCCACGCCTGCTTTGCGGTCGCGTTCGCATTGTGAGCGCCGTCGAGCTGCAGTATGTTTCCGTCCGCGAGGATCCGCTTTGCTTCCGCCGCATCGACGAAGGAACGGTGCAGATTGATGTCGCGGTAGAGCACGTTATACTGCGGGTCTTGATGCGCGCCGTTCACGCCTTCCTCGGCGAACAGGACCGCGATCTCCGGCCCCGCGAGGCCGCTGACGTAGGAGTGGAAATTGATCGGCCTGCCGACTTCGTCTTCGATCGCATCCAGCGCCTTGCGCGTAGCCCGTATCTGCTTTCGCGTGATGGGAACGCCCCCCACGCCCTCGATCGTGCCTTCGATGAGCCCGTCGATATGCGACTGTCCGGTGGTGCGAATGACCATGATGTGGTCGGCGCCGTGCCACGCGGCCATGCGCATGCGGCGCAGATCGTCCTCGAAGCGACCCGATGCGATCTCGGTGGTGATCGTCAGGTCGCATTGGGGATCGATGTCGCCAAAGGCGTGCGCCGCCGACAACGGCAGCGACCGTTTCAGATTCTCCGAGGTATTCTTATAAAGGAATGGACCGATCCGATGTTCGTGGCGCTTGCGGCGCCACGACCAGCCTTTGCGTTTCGGCCGGTAGTGCTCCAGGCCCTCCAGGACTTTGCCTATTTCGAGTTTCTCGTCCGGAGACAGCTTCATGCGCCGAGTTCCTCCCCATATTTGCCTTCGATCAACGCGGTCCCCGCCTCCCGAACCGAGACGCCCTTGGTCCGGGCGAGTCCCAGCAGCAGACGGCCCGCGCCGCGGCCCAACAGCCCGCGTTCGAGCACACGCTGCACGAGAACCTTGGTCTCGACGCTGGAAAATCCCATGCGCATCAACACCGAGCGCTCGATGGAGGGTGTCGTGTGCGTGCGCGCTTCTTCGATCAGGGGGGCGACGATGTCTTCGACCAGCTTCCAGAAGTGCGCGTGCAGCTCCTGGTCCGACATTTTCTGCAGGTGCTTCCGGCGGGTTGCGAAGTCATCTTTTCTCGGTGCGCAGCGCATCGATGGTCTCCTTTACGTAATGCGTGTCGGTTCTGGTCTCGGCCACCAGGAACTCGATGTCGGCCGCATTCAGACTCGTCGCGCCGCCCAGCGTACCGATGGCGTTGCGAAGGTAGGAGCGGCGCACCCGGTGCAGGTCCACGTCCGCTACACTAATCTGCGACGGGTGCTCGGGGATGACGATGCGTCGTCCCGGTTCGTCCTCTTCCGGGTCGCCCCGCCGCACTTCTATGCCCATGCGCCTGGCGAGATTGAGCTGCGCCAGCGGGTGCTTGCCCGCGCCGGTGTATTCGGTTTCCTGCACGACGACGAGTTGCTCCGCATCCAAATCCTGGGCGATGGCGAAGGCGGCGGCGAGCGAGGTGTTGCCGGCGGGTCCGCGCTCGAGGCCTTCCAGTTCCGCCAGCACCTGGGTGATGAAAAAAACTTCCCCCTGGGTAACGGTGACGAAGCGGTCCATATAACGCAACGGGCGCGCCGCGTTGCGGGGCACGTCGGCGCGGTCCGGCCAACCCGTGAACGGTAGGGAGAATCCGGTGTGTCCGGTGGTAAACGACTTTCGGTTGAAATCGCGGTCCGACGCCATGTGCAGTCCTGTCAGGTCTACGCTGGCGGCGACCAACTGGACCTGCGTGGCACCGGCTTTGTGCAGTCCCCGCGCCGTTCCCGTGACGTTGCCGCCGCCGGCGTGGGTGGCGATGACGACGTCTGGAAAGCGGCCTGTATGGGCCTGCGTCTGTGCAGCGACTTCGTAGCCGAGCGTTTCGATCCCGAGGATGGAGTAGGGGGTGTAGAGCGAGGCGTTGAAATAGCCGGTCTCCTTCAGCACGCACAACAGCACGTAGAACAGCTCCGGCCCCACCGAGAGGCGCATGACCTCGGCGCCGTAGGCCTCGCAGGCGCGGGTCTTTTCCGCTATTTCCGGCTGCGCGACCGCGGCGCTGTCGAAGGCCTCCTGGACGACGATGCAGCGCAAACCTGCTTTCGCCGCCTGCGACGCCACGGCGGCGCCGTAGTTGCCGCTGGTGGCCGCAGCCACGCCCTCGTAACCGCGTCGCTTTGCCTCGTGCACCGACAGCGAGGCGCGGCGATCCTTGAACGACCCGGATGGGTTTCTGGCCTCGTCCTTGACGAAGATGCGCGCGCCCCTTCCGGGCTTCGCCACCGAACGCGCGAGTTCGGTGACGTTGGTGAGTTCGACGAGGGGCGTGTTCCCGACCGCCGTCTCTTTCTGTACCGCGCGCGTGGTTTCCAGATCGTAACCGGCGTCGGCGAGAAGACCTTCGTAGTCGAACGCGATCGCCCCCGTTTCGTACGCCGCGTAGTCCAGACCCACAGACCGGCGCAGGATATCCACCCTTTGCGCCATGACGGCATCGTAGGCGCGCGCGGCCGTCACCGTATCCGACCTCGCTCTCGAAGTACGGCGCGCACTTCGAGTCCGATGCGGCCCAGCTCCGGCACGGGCTCGCCGAAACCGTGGCTGTAGGCGGGATTGACGTCGGTGAGTGTGCCGCGCAGACGGCGACCCGCCGCGGTCACGATCTCAACGTCGTCACCGACCCGGGCCGCTTCGGCGAGAAAACCTTTCACCAGCATCTCCAGAGGGACCCGTTGTGTTTCCTCCGGGACCTGCGGCGCGCGCTGACCCGGCCGAAGCACGACGCGGTGAATCTGCACCCAACTGCCTGTTGCGACTACATCGGTCATAGCGCTTGGTGTACAAGTCTCCGCACGTCACCCAGCAAGGCCGCGGGAACCGGGAGATCCGCCATCGAATACAGACCGGGGGCGGCGTTGAGTACCCGGGGAATCATGTTGACCGCCAAGGCGCAAGTCGCAACACCCCCCGGAATCTCGGGACTGCCGTCCAGGCGGACGTTGGGAGTACCCGAAATTTCGATCGTGTCTCCGGTACGCACTCCGGCGAGGCCCGGGTGGATCTGTTGCGGATGTACGAGTGTGATCAGCGCCGTATCGTCGCGATACGCCAACGCGGTATGCAGGCAGCCGGCGGCGTCTCCGGGCTCGACCTTGATAAACGGCGTCGCACGGTAACTCTGCGATAGGATGGGCTCGCGGGTCTCCGCGATGCGATCGATCTCCCAGCCCAGCGCCCGACAGATCATATGGATCGACTGTTGAAAGCCGATGTGTCCGACGACGGTGCCGTTCGCGAGCCCGTTCGCGAACGCCTCCGGGCTGAGGCCGACGCCCTGGCTGTTGAGGACCGACGGCCCGTAGGGAGAGAGATCGTTGACGCGCGTGGCGGTAATGGATTGAACGTCGGCGCATACGCCGGTGAGCGTGATGATGAGCAGATCGAAAACGAAGCCCGGATTGATGCCGGTGCCTACCACGGTGGCGCTGTGCTCTCTCGCCAGGCGACCGAGTTCCTCGGCGATGGGTTGCGAGCGGGAGGCCGGGTGAGATAATTCCTCTGCGATCGAGATCACGTCGATACCATGCCGCACGAGCATCGACACTTCACCCAACGCGTCATCGAGTCGCGAGCAGGTTGCCTGAAGTGCTACGTGGGGCCGCACGCGCTCGATGAGGTCCTCGAGGTCGTTATGAAGAGCAATCCCGAGATTACGTTCGAGTCCGATGACGCGCCCCAGGTCCAGGCCGGCGCGTTGCGATCGGCGCGCGTACGCCCCTACGATTTGCAGGCCTCGCTTCTGCAACGCGATACGCGCGATCCCGGCCCCCATCTGTCCAGTGCCGAGCAGGAGCACTCGAATCGGATCGCGCATGCGCGAACAATCCACTCGGTCCGCATCGAGGGCCGGTGTGCGGTCTTTGGGTCTTGTTGACGTCTGTTAGGCCGGCATCTCCGGCGCTTCGGGAACCGCCGCAAAGGTGTTGGCCTCAAAGCGGTAAAATCCCTGGTGCTCAATGGAGTTTTTCGCCAACGTCTCGTCGAACGCGACGCGGGATTCCCCCATTTCTGCGTATTCACCGATCCTTTCCACGTCACCGCCACTCGGACACATGGCTTCACGCACTTGTTCAACGTGATGCCGGTCGGTGACAATGAAGTAATCGGGATCTTTGGTGCAGCGATAGACGATGAATTTCATGGTCGTGTCCTCTTGTAATCGACGTGCGCAAATATGATGCATTCCCCGGGAAAAAACTTCCATGACGCGGATCAACGATGCGCATTCTGCGGATTCAGAACTAAGAGAGACCTTGTAACATTGTGGCGCAGCGACCACCGCAGGCTTTGGTTTGCCCTGGCTGGCGGCTGATCGAAGAACCTGGCTACCTGGATTCACGATCCACTATGATCGTGTATATGTTGATGAGGATCGAAGAACTCGTTCGTCTGCGGTCGGAAAACAAAATTCAATTCCAGCAGTTCCATGACTCCGATCAAGGTGTGCGGATCTGCTCTGTTGGCGACGATGATGTGCACTTCGCCGGGCCTGTCCTCCTCGATGAGAAAATCCTGCGTTCCTTCGAGACGGTTTCCGCCATAGCCGAACCAGTTCCGGCCGTCGACGCCGCCCGCGCGCCAGGCCAGGTGTGGGAAAAGCAGCGACAGTTTCGCCTTGACCTCGTCTTTGGTGCCTATGGGAATGGAAAGAAAGTGCTTCCATTCCGTCATCGGCGGGCTGTCTTCCGCCGCCCGATACAGGTAATAGTGGTCTTGTCCTTCCATCGTCAACTCCGGGGTACGCGGTCATGCGTGTTGAGGCCGGCGGACGACGGGGTAATGCACCGCCCGGGCGGGTAACGCTTGACCGGGCTCGTGCACCGCCTTCGCTTCAGGTTTGCTTCTCTATGGCCCACACTGCAGCTTCCACGCGTGTGTTCATGTTCAGTTTTTTCAAAATGTGTTTTACGTGCACCTTGACCGTGGCGTCGCTGATGTTGAGTGCGCGCGCGATGAGCTTGTTGCTCTTACCCGCCGCGATCTGTGCCAGCACCTTTTGCTCCTGCTCGGTCAAGCCCGCTTCTTCCGGGCTCCCGGGGCGGGCGTCGTCCCGGATGGCCTGCACCAGCAGACCGATGAGCTTGTCGCTCAACACGGTCTGTCCCCGCGCGGCGTTTTTGATCGCCGCCAGAAGATCCGGGGGTTCCATGTCCTTCAGCAGATAACCGTCCGCGCCGGCCCGTAGCGCCCCGACCAGATCCTCGGCGGCGTCCGATACCGTTACCATGATGACGCGGCAGTCTGCGTTTTCGGACTTGACCGCTTTCAGGACGTCAATGCCGCTGGTGTCCTTCATGTTGAGATCGAGCAGGATCATGTCGGGCAGTTGTTCCGCGGCGAGCCTGATCCCCTCTTCGCCGCTGGAGGCCTGTGCGACGAGCTCCAGTTCGTCTTTCGCCATTTCTATGAGTTGGCGCATGCCGGTGCGGAACAAGGGATGGTCGTCCACGATCAGGATCCGCTGGCAGTCCGTCATGCGCTGTCTCCGGCTTGTCGCAGATCCGGTCCGGATCGGCTGGAGGGTACGAAGCACAGCGTGACACGTGTGCCGCCTTCGGCGCGTTGACGCACCAGGAGGGTCCCGTTCAGGTTGCGCGCGCGTTCTTCCATGATCAGGTGGCCGTGATGTTCGGATTGGCCTTCCACGCCTCGCGCATTAATGCCGATTCCGTCATCGTCGATGATCGCGGTGACCGCGCCGTTGACGCCGCATCGTATCGAGACCTCGGCGCGGCTGGCGCGGGCGTGATGGATCACATTCGCAAGAGACTCGCGCACGATCTGCACCAGATGAATCTCTTCATTGGGGGTCAGCTCACAGTCGTCGGGCGAATTGCTGAAGCGAATCGGGATGTTGCCCCGGCTGGAGAATTCTGTCACGGTTTTTTCCAGTGCCTCGTTCAAGCCGTGTTCGACTTTCAATCGAAAAGTAGACAAGAGCTCGCGCAGCTGTCGATAGGCGTTGTTGAGTCCGTCTCCCAGCTCCGACAAGACCTCCTGGGTCTTTTCTTCCTCGCCCTGTTGCTCGACGACGGCTTGCAGGCGGCTCACCTGGATCTTCATGTAAGACAGGGCCTGCGCCAGCGAATCATGCAGTTCGCGCGCGATGATGGCGCGCTCTTCGTGCAGGGCCCAGCGCCGCTTCTGCTCAATGCGCCGCGCGGCGCCTATGGCAATCCCCATATGCAGGCAAAGGGCCTCGAGCAGGTGCAATTGCCAGGGTTCCAGCATTGCGCCGCGAGGGATGGTCCATTGCAACACGCCGTAATAGCCCTCCACGTCTCCCAACGGCAGGGACAGTATCTGCACGCCGCCTTCCAGCTCACTTTCCCGCCAGCGGCGCGCACCACCGCCGAAGGCTTCGCCGCAATCGGACGCTTCGCACAAGCCCGCGTCCCCGTACACGCGGCGCAGAGCCACATCGGTGGCGCCACGTGCGAGAACGTCCTGCTGCGCCAAACACACCGAACCCTTGCCGATGCCGATGGTTTCCTCCACGTCCCGAAGAAGCTGGGTATGGGTCTCGAACGAAACCGGGCGTTGGTAGAGACGGCCTATGGACTTGTACAGCAGGTCCAGGCTGCGGTTGGTCCGCTCGAGCGACGCCGTCTTCTCCTGCACGCGTTTTTCCAGGTCTGTGTAGAGCTGCGACAACTCGTCGGCCATCAAATTGAAGGTAAGTCCTACCCGACCGAGTTCGTCCGGCGCGGTATAGGTGACGCGCGCGGTGAGGTCCCGGTCTTTGATGGACTCGGCGGCTCGAACCAGGCTGCGCAACGGCGCGAACACGCGCCTCTGGACGATGAATACCGTGATCACTGCCGCCAACAGGGTTAGCGCGAGGGCGCCACCCTGTATGAGGCGCAGTAGAAGGTTTTTGGAAACGAATCACCAAAGGTACCAACAATGCAAACGTTAATTCGGCGCAGAGGCGCAGGCACATCTCGATTCATTCAACATACTCCGATCAAGGCCATCGTGGCGCTGTGCATGGGTGCCGCGTCCGTATCCACCACCGGCATCGCCGCGGCCGATGGCGAAGCGATCTTCAATCAGCGTTGTGCGGCATGCCATTCCATCGGCGGCGGCCGGTCGGTAGGCCCAGACCTAAAGGGCATACACGCCAAACGTTCTGCAGACTGGCTCATCCAGATCACGAAATCGGCGCAGAGTCTGGTCGACAGCGGTGACGCTGAAGCGAAGAAGCTGTTGGACGAATACAAGATGATGATGCCGGATCAGAACCTCTCCGACGCCGACGTCAAATCGGTCCTCGACTACATCGCGAGCAAGGGCTCCTAAGCGCGGTCCCCGCAAGTATCCGGTCGAGGCTCAGTAACTCGAAAATAGGTGCTCGTCATGGAAACACCAAGTAGGCAGATTGCAGAAACGCTCGGCAGTTCTGAGCGAAAGACGCATTTCAAGAAGGTCATGACGCTCGTCGTCGGTGCTGCGTCAGTATTCAGTCTCGGTGCTGCTGCACAGGACGGAGAGACGATTTACAACCAGCGCTGCGCGGTGTGCCATTCGATCGGCGGCGGCAGGATGGCCGGTCCGGATCTCAAGGACGTCCACAGCCGTTACTCCGAAGGCTGGCTCATCGCCTTCACGCAGTCGGCGAAGCGCATGATCGACGCCGGCGATGCCGAAGCGAAAAAACTGCTGGACGAATACAAGGTCGTGATGCCGGATCAGAACCTCAGTGAGGAGGAAGTCAAGGCGGTCCTGGCATATATAAAGAGCAAGAGCTCGCCCGCCGCGGCGGAAGCCCCGGAGGCCGTCGATGACAAGCTTAAGGAGAGATCGCTCGCGGAGGCCACCGCCGACGACGCCGCCAGCGGACGCCGTCTGTTTACCGGCGGGAAGCGATTTAGAAACGGCGGCGCGTCCTGCGTGTCGTGTCACGCGGCCAATCATCCGGAAATCGGCTTTGGTGGCGGCAAGCTGGCGCGGGATCTCACCGATTCGTATGCGCGCATGCAGGGTGGGGTCAAATCCATCACCGCTTCGCCGCCGTTTCCTTCCATGGCCATTGCCTATCGCAATTCTCCTTTGACGGAAGACGAAGTTTTCCAGGTCGCTGCATTCTTGAAACAAACGAGCGAAACACCGCCTGCGGGATCGGCCCCTAGCAGTCTGCCCTATTTCGCCTTGGGCGGAGTCGGCGGTTTCGGAGTTGTGCTTCTGTTGCTGAATTTCGTTTGGGCCAAGCGCAAGACATTGAGCACGAAGCAGGCCATTTACGAGCGGCAAACCAAATCCATCTGAACAAGCTATCGGTAAGGCGTTGAGCATAGTGAGGCTATCATGAGCTGGATAAAAGACATCATCTCGCCAAAAACCAGATCCTGGGAAGAGTTTTACCGGAATCGTTGGCAGCACGACAAGGTCGCGCGCAGCACTCACGGTGTTAACTGCACCGGTGGCTGTTCCTGGCAGATCCACGTGAAAGACGGCATCGTCGTCTATGAAACACAGCAGTTGGATTATCCGCTGTTGGACAGCAAGCTGCCTCCGTACGAGCCGCGTGGTTGTCAGAGGGGGATCTCTTACTCCTGGTATCTGTACAGCCCCATACGCGTCAAGTATCCCCTGGTGCGCGGCGCGCTTCTCAGCCTGTTTCGCAAGGAAAAGGAGATCACCGGCGATCCGGTGCAGGCGTGGGAGAACATTCAAAGCGACCCGGCCAAGCGGAAGCGCTATCAGAAGGCCCGGGGCAAGGGCGGATTCGTGCGCGCACACTGGACCGAGGCGCTGGAGCTGATCGCCGCCGCCAACATCCATACGGTGAAGAAATACGGCCCGGATCGGTTGATAGGTTTTTCTCCCATCCCGGCGATGTCCATGATGAGCTACGCCGCGGGGGCGCGTTTTCTGCAGCTGATGGGTGGCGTCAATCTGAGTTTCTACGATTGGTATTGCGATCTGCCGCCCGCGTTTCCGGAGATCTGGGGCGAGCAGACCGACGTCTGCGAAAGCGCCGACTGGTACAACTCGAAGTTTACCGCGGTGATGGGGGCGAACCTCGGCATGACGAGAACGCCCGATGTGCATTTCTTCTCCGAGTCGCGGCACAACGGCACCAAGACGGTGGTGCTGTCCCCCGATTGCAACATGGTGGCGAAATACGCCGATAAGTGGATCCCGCTGCACGCCGGGAGCGACGGTGCGTTCTGGATGGCGGTGACCCACGTGATCCTCAAGGAGGCGCATCACGACAAGAAGACGCCGTACTTCATGGATTACTGCAAGAAGTACACGGACAGCCCCTTTCTGGTCGAGCTCATAAAGGACGGCGACGGCTACAAGCCCGGCAAACTGCTGCGCGCCAACCGCATCAAGAAATACAAGGACGTGGAAAACGGGGACTGGAAGTTCCTGAATATCGACGAGACGAGCGGTGCGCTTGTGATGCCGAAGGGCAGCGTCGGCCATCGCTGGGGCAAGACCCAGGGCAAATGGAACATGAAGTGGGAGGACGGCGAGGACGACACGGCCTACGAGCCGCTGCTTTCCCTGCTTGGGCGCGGCGACGACGTGCTGCAGGTGGAATTTACCGAGTACGGCCTGGAAAAGAAGACGCTGCGCGGGGTGCCGGTGAAACACGTCGAGACCCGTGACGGCGGCAAGGTCGCGGTGACCACGGTGTACGACCTGACCATGGGGCAATACGGCGTCGGTCGCGGCCTGGACGGCGATTACCCCGCGGATTACGCCGACAAGGAGGCCGCCTACACACCCGCCTGGCAGGAGATCTTCACCGGCATCGGCCAGGACACCATCCTCCAGTTCGCGCGCGAATGGGTCCGTACCGCGGAGGCCACCAACGGCAAGTGCATGATCATCGTCGGCGCCGGCATCAATCACTGGTTCCACTGCAATCTCATGTATCGCGCGGGGATCATGACGCTGATGCTTACCGGCTGCTGCGGCGTCAACGGCGGTGGCATGAACCATTACGTGGGCCAGGAAAAGCTGGCGCCGATGGATTCGTGGGCCGCCATCATGTCCGGAAAAGACTGGCAGAGCGCGGCGAGACTGCAGCAGGGGCCGCTGTGGCACTACATCAACTCGGACCAGTGGCGCTACGACGGCAATCAGGTCGATTACAACACCGTGCCGGAGAACACGCTGTCCCACACCCACACGGCGGATTTCTGCGTCAAGGCGGTGCGCAACGGCTGGATACCCCACTACCCGCAGTTCAACGTGCATAACTTCGAGCTGGTTGAAAACGCGCGCAAGGCCGGCGCCAAGACCGACGACGAGATCAAGGACTATATCGTGGATCGATTGAACATGCGGGAAGTTGTGCATGCGGTGGCCGATCCGGACGCCGAGGTCAACTGGCCGCGGGTATGGTTCATCTGGCGCGGCAACGCGCTGATGTCCAGCGCCAAGGGCCACGAGTATTTCCTGAATCATTACCTGGGCACGCATCACAACGCGGTCGCCGAGGAGGCCTCGAAAGGACAGGTCAACGACATCAAATGGCACGAGCAGGCGCCGACGGGCAAGATGGACCTGGTGGTGGACATCAACTTCCGCATGGACACCTCGGCGCTGTACTCCGACGTCGTCCTGCCCACGGCCTCGTGGTACGAAAAGGACGACATCAACAGTACCGATATGCACTCGTTCATCCACCCCTTGACCGCGGCGGTGCCGCCGGTGTGGGAGTCCAAGACGGACTGGGACATCTTCAAGAGCATCGCGCGGGAGGTGAGCAAGCTGGCCAAGACCCACCTGCCGAATCCGGCGACCGATGTGGTGACCCTGCCACTGTCCCACGACACGGCAGACGAGATCACCCAACCCGAGTTGCTGGACTGGAGCAAGGGAGAGTGCCCACCGATCCTCGGCAAGACCATGCATAAGCTGGCGCTGGTGGAGCGTGATTACACCAAGATCCACGACAAGTTCATCGCCCTGGGCGACAACATCAAGAAAACGGGTCTGGGGGCGCACGGCAACCATTACGACGCCGCAGACGCCTACGACCAGATGTTGCAGGATAGGGGGCACGTGCGCGCCACCAACGGCAAGGAGTACCCGTCCCTGGAGAAGGACGAGGAGGCCATCGAAGCGGTGCTGCATCTGTCGTCCCTGACCAACGGCGAGCTGAGCGTGCGCGCCTACGACTACATGTCGCAGAAGACCGGTCTAGACCTGAATCGCCACGGGTCCGGCTACAAGGACGTCAAGATCAATTTCCGCGACCTCAAGGCGCAGCCGCGAAGGTACAACAATTCGCCGGTGTGGTCCGGGCTGATGAACGACGGCAGGGCCTACTCGGCGTACACCTACAACGTCGAGACCCTGGTCCCCTGGCGGACGCTGACGGGCCGGCAGCATTTTTACCTGGACCACGACGGCTACATCTCCTTCGGAGAGCATCTGCCGACGTACAAACCTTCTCCGCGGCCCGAGGCCTACGGGGATCTGAGGACCACCGTCAACGACGGCAAGGCGAAGATGCTCAACGTGCTCACGCCGCACGGCAAGTGGCACATCCATTCCACCTACGGCGACACGCTGCGTATGCTGACGCTTTCCCGCGGCATGGAGCCGTGCTGGATCAGCGAGCAGGACGCCGCCGAGCTGGGCATCAACGATAACGACTGGGTGGAGGTGTACAACGACCACGGCGTGTACTGCACCCGGGCCGCCGTCAGCGCGCGCATCCCCAAGGGCGTGTGCATCGTCTATCACTCGCCGGAACGCACCTACAGCGTGCCCAAGTCTCAGGTAAGGGGTGGCCGCCGCGCCGGTGGGCACAACAGCTTCACCCGTGTGCACCTCAAACCCAACCTCATGGTCGGGGGGTACGGCCAGTTTACGTACCATTTCAATTACTGGGGAGCGGTGGCGGTCAACCGCGACACGCACGTGCTGGTGCGCAAGATGGATAAAGTGGTTTTCTAAGGGGCCATTATCATGAATATCAGATCACAAATTTCCATGGTGTTTCATCTCGATAAGTGCATCGGCTGCCACACCTGCTCGGTCGCTTGCAAAAATATCTGGACCGACCGCAAAGGCGCGGAGTACATGTGGTGGAACAATGTCGAGACCAAACCGGGAACCGGATATCCTACCAAATGGGAAGACCAGAATGTCTTCAAAGGCGGTTGGGAAAAGAACGGCAGCGGTATAAAGCCGCGCGGCAACAGCAGCAAGTTCAACGCGCTCAAGAACATCACCTTCAACCCTCATCTGCCGTCCCTGGACGACTACTACGAGCCGTGGACGTACAAGTACTCGGATCTGTTCGACGCCCCCGAGGGCGACGACCAACCGACGGCGCGGCCGGTGTCGCTGGTTACCGGCGAGAACATTGATCTCAAGGCCGGCCCCAATTGGGACGACGACCTGGGCGGTTCGCCGGACTACGCGCGCCAGGACGTGAACCTGCAGAACTTGAGCCCGCAGGAACAAGAGGCAATGTTCGAGCTGGAGCGCATGACCTGGTTCTATCTGCCACGTATCTGCAATCACTGTCTTAATCCGACCTGCGTCGCCTCCTGTCCGTCCGCAGCGCTGTACAAGCGCGGAGAGGACGGTGTCGTGGTGCTGAAGCAGGACCGCTGCCGCGGCTGGCGCATGTGCGTCACCGCCTGCCCCTATAAAAAGACCTACTACAACTGGTCGACGGGGAAATCGGAGAAATGCGTGCTCTGTTATCCGCGGCTGGAGGCGGGAATGGCGCCGGCCTGTTTCCACACCTGCGTCGGTCGGATTCGCTACCTGGGCGTGATGCTGTACGACGCCGACAGGATCCACGAGGTCGCGTGCAGCGAAGACAAGGATCTGCTCGACAATCAGCTGGATATCTACCTCGATCCTTTCGATCCCAATGTCATCAAGGAAGCGACGGCGAGCGGCATAGCGGACTCGACCATTACCGCGGCACAGCAGTCGCCGGTCTACAAATTCGTCAAGCAATGGGGGCTGGGGCTGCCGCTGCATCCGGAGTTCCGCACTATACCGAATCTGTTCTACGTGCCGCCGTTGCTGCCTACCATGGGCAGCGTTACCGAGGGCATCTACGACACTACCACCAAGTCGTTCTGGGGCGGTATCGAGAATTCGCGGCAGCCGATGAAGTATCTGGCCTCGCTGTTCACCAACGGTGATACGCAAAAGGTCGAAGCGACTCTGAGAAAACTGCTCGCAGTCAAGATCCATCGACGCATGGAGACCGTCGGCGATCTGCCGCAGGAGGAAGTGACCACGGCGTTGACGGAAGCGGGCATAGATCAGAGAACGGCGGACGAGATCTTTCGCCTGACGGCGCTCGCCATCAACGAAGAGCGCTTCGTCATCCCGCCGGCCCATCGCGAAGAGGCGACGGAGCTCATGGAGGCCACCGGCGATCGCAAGGGAAACGTCGGCTTCGGCTTCATCGAACGTCCGACGCGGGGGTTGTAGTTATGGGATGCACGAGTCACTACTTGAAGCTGGCGGACGTCTTTCGCTACCCATCGGCGGATTATCTGCAGCGCCTGGATCGGTGTCGCGCCAGCCTTGCAAAGGTGCACTCCGAGGCGGCGGTCGAGCTGGAAAAGTTCGCTGCCCACGTGCGCGAAATCACGCATCAGCAGCGCCAAGAGTTATTCATCAAGACCTTCGAAGTACAGGCCCTGTGTTACCTCGACCTCGGCTTCGTGATCTTCGGTGAGGACTACAAGCGCGGCATGTTCCTGGTGCATATGAAACGCGAACACGAGCGCGTGGGCAACGACTACGGCACGGAGTTGCCGGACCATCTCGCCAACGTCCTGGTGCTGATCGAGAAAACCGAGGATGACGATTTCCGCAACGATCTGGTGGCGGGAATCGCCATTCCGGCGATCCGCAAGATGCTGCAGGGATTCGACGGTAGCCGTATCAAGGACCGCATGGAGCGATTGAAAAAGCGGCACGATGCGATCGTCCAGGAGTCCCTCAATTACGGCAACGTCTATCAGCATGCGCTGCGGGCGCTGTTGCTGATGCTGGAACGGGATTTCGCGGACGCCGAGTTCGAAGTGGAACGACCCAAGTCCCGTTTTATTCCCATATATCCCGAGGTGGGTGAAGGTTCCACAGCTTATCACTCACATCCTTTATCGAGCGTAGGTCACGGAGGCTGAACCATGAATACTACCGCGATCTTTTTCGTTGCCTTGCCGTATACGGCGCTGGCGACCCTGATTATCGGCACGCTGTATCGTTACATGACGCTGGGCTTCAAGCTTACCTCCTTGTCTTCCCAATTCTTGGAGGGAAAAGTCCTGTTCTGGGGCAGTCAGCCTTTCCACTGGGGGATACTGGTCGTATTTCTCGGGCATCTCGCGGCGTTCGCGATTCCCGGCACGTTGTTGGCGTGGAACGGGGAACCCTGGCGACTCATCGTCCTCGAGATCACCATGTTTGCCTTCGGCGTGGCGGCCTTGTTCGGCCTCGCGGTATTCATCTACCGAAGAATCACCAATTCACGTATCCGTTCGGTGACCACGAAGATGGACGCCTTGGTATACATCCTGTTGTTGGTGCAGATCCTAACCGGATTGGGAATGGCGCTCTTGTATAACTGGGGCTCGTCCTGGTTCGCCTCGTCCGTGACTCCCTACCTGCGCTCGATCTTTGTTTTCAATCCCCAAGTAGAGACCGTGGCCGGTATGCCTTTTCTGGTTCAGCTGCACATCGTCACCGCCTTCGTCATCTTCGGCGTGCTGCCGTTCACGCGACTGATCCATTTCGTGGTATTCCCCTTGAACTACATCTGGCGCAGTTATCAGGTCGTGGTCTGGAACCGGAATCCCAAGCGGATTCGTGCCGAGCGCAGCTATTTCCCGGGTAAAACGTCGGTCAACAATTGAGCGTTCGAAATGTGGATCCGGGCGTAGTGAAAACGTCCGTGAGTCCGCACAAGGAGGACGTTTAAGTACGAATCAATCGAGAACCTAGTCATGGCACATACCGAAAAACTGGATAGACAAACGCCCACGCAGTGGGACAAGAGCAAGCGCGGTGGGAACCGTGCCGATATTGCTACCTGGGATGTTGAGGATTCCAGCTTCTGGGAAAGCACGGGGAAGAAGATCGCCACCAGGAATCTCTGGATCTCCATTCCCAGTCTGCTGTGCGGCTTCGCCGTGTGGCTGTACTGGGGCATCATCACGGTGCAGATGATCAACCTCGGGTTTCCTTTCACCAAGCCCGAATTGTTCACCCTCGCGGCGATTGCCGGTCTCACCGGTGCAACCCTGCGCATTCCAAGCAGTTTTTTCGTGCGCATCGCCGGTGGCCGTAACACCATCTTCTTCACCACCGCGTTGCTGATGATCCCCGCGATCGGCACGGGATTTGCGCTGCAGGACAAGAACACGCCGCTCTGGGTGTTTCAAATGCTGGCCTTTCTCTCCGGCTTCGGCGGCGGTAACTTTGCCTCGTCGATGTCCAACATCAGCTTCTTTTTCCCCAAGCGGGTACAGGGTCTGGCGCTGGGTCTGAACGCCGGCCTCGGCAACGCCGGCGTCACCACCATGCAGATACTGGTGCCGCTGGTGATGACCATCGGCATCTTCGGCGGTGCGCCGATGATCCTGGAAAACACCTCCGGGACGCTCATCGGAAAGATTCCGGCGGGAAGCGAGACGTACATCCATAACGCGGGTTTTGTCTGGCTGCTGTTCCTGGTGCCCCTGGCCTTCGCCGGCTGGTTCGGCATGAACAACATCCGCACTGACGAGGTATCTCCCCACATCGGCTCTCCACTGGGTGCGTTCGGCAAGATCACAGGTATGTTGCTCGTCGGATTTCTTACCGCAGCCATCGGGCTCTATCTGATACTCCCGGCCCCCACCGGGCTGGGCTTGCCGTCCTGGAGCAAGTGGTTCGTGCTCGTGGGCGTGATCGCGGCCACCGTGTTCCTGCTAAAGCTGATACCCGGAGACATCAAGCCGAATCTGCAACGCCAGTTCAAGATCTTCGGCAACAAGCACACCTGGGTGATGAGCGTGATCTACACCATGACCTTCGGATCGTTCATCGGCTACTCCGCCGGATTCGCGCTCGCCATCAAGGTCATCTTCGGGTTCAGCCACGTCATGGGGCCCGACGGCGTCATGACCCACGACACCGTCAATCCCAACGGCCCCAGCGCCTTGATGTACGCCTGGATGGGACCCTTCATCGGCGCGCTCATTCGTCCCCTGGGGGGTTGGATCTCGGACCGGATTGGCGGTGCCAAGGTCACGCAGATCGTCGCCATCATCATGATCGCGAGCGCGCTCGGCGTCGCGTATTTCATGCACGCCGCGTATCAGTCCGCGACGCCGGAGGAATATTTCCTGCCGTTCTTCGTGTTGTTCCTGGTGCTGTTCGCGGGGACCGGAATCGGCAACGGATCGACCTTCCGTACCATCGCCATGGTGTTTCCGAAGGAGCAGGCCGGGCCCGCGCTGGGGTGGACCTCTGCGGTGGCCGCCTACGGCGCGTTCATCATTCCGCAGGTCTTCGGTGAGCAGATCAAAGCGACCACGCCCGAGTATGCCTTGTACGGGTTTGCCGTCTTTTACTTTATTTGCCTGTTGTTGAACTGGTGGTATTACCTCGGGCCCAAGGCGGAGATAAAGAACCCGTAACGCCAAAGACAAGAGGAACATCGGTGCACGGACGCACATGCATTTTTTTGCCTGGGGCAGATCAATGACGACACAGAAAACGAAGCAGATCTCCGTGTTGACCATGAGCACCATGGCGTTCACGGTCAACTTCGCGGTCTGGACGATGTTCTCGATCATCGGCATCAAGATCAAGAGCGAGTTGGGACTGAACAATACGGAGTTCGGCCTGTTGGTCGCGACGCCGATCCTCACCGGTTCTCTGGTACGCCTGCCTCTCGGCATCATGACGGATCGCTTCGGCGGGCGCATGGTTTTTTTCATCCAGATGCTGCTGGTGGCGATCCCCACTTACGGACTGGTTTACGCCGAACAGTACTGGCAGTACCTGGTGATCGGCCTGTTCGTTGGTCTGGCCGGTGGATCGTTTGCCATCGGCATCGCCTACACCGCGGCGTGGTTCAGTAAGGAGCGGCAGGGCACGGCAATGGGCATCTTTGGCGCCGGAAACGCCGGCGCCGCGGTGACCAATCTGGCGGCGCCCCTGATTCTCGTCGCCTGGGGCTGGCGGGCGGTCCCCATGGTCTACTCGATCGCCATGATCGTCATGGCGGTGGTGTTCTGGTTCTTTACTTACACCGATCCCCAGTTGGAGGAGCGCCGCCGCAGCAAGACCAAGCGCACCCTCGGCGAGCAACTCGCTCCCCTGGCCGAGAGCCGCGTGTGGCGCTTCGGCCTGGCCTATTACTTCGTCTTCGGCGGTTTCGTGGCGCTCGCGCTCTGGCTGCCCAAGTACTACGTCGGCGAGTACGGTTTGGATCTCAAGACCGCGGCCTTCATCACTATGATCTTCACCCTGCCTTCGGGGGTGATCCGTGCCCTGGGTGGCTGGGTCTCCGACAAATGGGGAGGCGATACCATAACCTGGTGGGTGTTCTGGGTCAGTATCGTATGCCTGATCATCCTCTCCTACCCACCGACAACCCTGACGTTGCACGGCATTACGGGTGAATTTTCCGTGGAGATAGCGATCGGCGTGGTCCTGTTCACGGTGCTGATATTCATCGTCGGCATCGCGCAGGGCATCGGCAAGGCGAGTGTTTACCGCAGCCTCGCGGATTATTATCCCACCAACATGGGTTCGGTCGGCGGTCTCGTCGGCGTCATTGGCGGCTTGGGCGGCTTTACCATGCCCATCATGTTCGGCGTCGCCGCCGACGCCCTGGATGTGCGCGCCAGCGCCTTCATGCTCATGTCCATCGTCCTCGCGGCGGTGATGATCTGGACCTGGATGGCGGCCCGCGGAGAACGCGAAGCGATCCTCGAGCGTCAGCCGGCGTTGCGGGAGGAGCTCATTCGGGAGCACCTGCTGGAAGGACGACCCGCGCACGGTCGCTGGCTGCTGGGTTGGCGTCCGGACGACGACGCCTTCTGGGCGCAAACCGGTCGTGGCATCGCCATGCGCAATCTGATTTTCTCCATGCCGCCGCTGTTGCTGTCCTTTGCCGTGTGGATGGTCTGGAGCATCGTGGTGGTCGAGCTGCCGGAGATCGGCTTCGATTTCACCACCGGCGAGCTGTTCTGGTTGGCGGCGCTCCCGGGTCTCTCCGGCGCCGCCATGCGGCTGGTGTATTCCTTCGTCGTGCCCCTGTTCGGAGGCAGGAACTTCACCGTGTTCAGCACCGCCTCGCTGTTGCTGCCCACCCTGTGGATGGCCTTCGCGGTGCAGGATCCCACCACCGACTACGTCGTATTCGTCGTCATCGCCCTGCTTTGCGGACTCGGAGGCGGAAACTTCTCCGCGAGCATGGCGAACATCAGCTTCTTCTTTCCGAAGCGCATGCAGGGCACCGCTTTGGGCTGGAACGCCGGTGTCGGAAACCTCGGCGTGAGCGTCGTGCAATTGACGGTGCCGCTCGTCATCTACGGCGGCGCGTTGACGTTGTTCGGAGGCAGTCCCCAGGCGCAGGTGCAGGACCCGGAGCTTGGATATTGGAGCGTGCAGCGGTTGGTGTGGATGCAGAACGCCGGCTATTTCTGGGTACCGTTGATTTTGATCGCGACCCTGGGCGCCTGGTTCGGCATGAACAATATCCGCGAGGTGCGCGCATCGTTTCGTGAGCAGCTGGTGATCTTCCGGCGCGGGCACGCGTGGTTGCTGTCGTGGCTTTACATGGGCACCTTTGGCTCCTTCATCGGATTCGCGGCGGCGTTTCCGACACTGCTGTCGTCGCAGTTCCCGGGCACCGGGGCCGCCCGCTACGCCTTTGTGGGTCCGCTGTTGGGCGCCGTGATACGTCCCGTCGGCGGCTGGCTCGCGGATCGGTTCGGCGGCGGTCGGGTCACGTTCTGGAACTTCGCCGTCATGCTGGTGCTGGCGGTCAGCATCTACGCCTACCTGCCGTCGGGCGCCGATGTAACCCAGCTCACCGCTTTCTACGCGGCTTTCCTGCTGCTGTTCGTCGCTACCGGTATCGGCAACGGCTCGGTGTTCCGCATCGTCCCCAACGTCTTTACGGAGTTCCACAAGGCGCTGGCCGTCGGTAAGGATGAGGCGGCGCAGTCGAAAGCGGTTCGAGAGGCCGAGATCGAGGCCTCGGTCGCGCTCGGGTTTACCGCCGCCATAGCGGCACTCGGTATGTTCCTGATTCCCGCCATCATCGGCGTCTCGGTGTCGGTTACCGGTACACCGCACGCGGCGATGATGGTGTTTGTGTTCTTTTACGTCAGCTGTCTGCTGTTGACGTGGACGTACTACGCGCGTGCGGAATCGGCAGGCATACGCGAACGCGTATCCGGGCCGTTCGCGGCCGGCCCGCCTCCGGCTACGTCCGGTTCCGCAACCTGAGGAGGAACGGCTATGCGTAACAGAAACATTATCGCTGTGGTGTTGTCGGCGTGGCTTACGTGGATCTCTCCCCAGGTCAACGCGGACTCGTCCAAAGAAGAGGAAGTATTTGTCGAGTGGAAGGTGACGGATCTAAAGATTCAGGAACCTCTGGCCGGGTTGGAAGGCGATCCGCGGTGGGGCAGGACCGTCGCCATCACACCTACCAAGGGCAACTGCCTGGCCTGTCACGCGCTGCCGATTGCCGAGCAGGAGTTTCACGGTACCGTCGGTCCGCCGCTCGAAGGGGTCGCTTCCCGCTACACGGAGGCCCAGTTGCGTCTGCTCCTCGTGGACATCAAGCAGCTCAAGCCCACGACGCCGATGCCAAGTTTCCACAAGAATCCGGCTGAGCTGCACCGCGTCGCCGAGCGATTCCGGGGCAAGACCGTGCTCACGGCGCAGGAGATTGAAGACGTGGTGGCGTATCTGACCACATTGAAATGAGAGGGGGATGGAGAATGAGATCGATACTTTTGTTGCATAGTGCGGTTATCTGTCTCGCTGTCGTAACCGGCGCGCTCGCGAGAGCCACGACAGCGGTGGCCGCCGATTCCGTCGTTGTGGCCAAGACGACAGGGTCCGTCGCCGAGCCCAGCACCACCGAACCCGTTTCCGGCTATGTGTTCCTGCAGAAAGAGACGAAAGAGATGCAGGACGACGACTTTTTGAACCCAGGTATGCAGTGGGTCGAGTCGGGTAGAGACATATTCAACAATCTGCAAGGCAAGGAGGAAAAGACCTGCGCAACCTGCCACGGCAAAGACGGCAGTGAACTGGACCCGAAAAGAATTGCGCAGTATCCCGTGTACAGCGAGAAGTTGGGAAAACCCCTTACACTGCAGGCGCAGGTGCACGCCTGTTGGGCCGACAACCTGGGATATCACCCGCTTCCCTACGACAGTGAAGGGGCGATCAAGCTTGAGGTATTTGTGCGCAACCTCGCTCGCGGCGAGCAGGTGAACGTACAAACCGAAGGCCCCCTGAGAACCTATTACGAGAAAGGCGAGACGATCTACCAATCTCGGGGAGGACAATTGGACATGGCGTGTTCGGTTTGCCACGACGACAACGCCGGCAAGAAGATTCGTGGAAACACCCTGTCGCAAGGGCAGGCCAACGCGTATCCCGCTTACCGCCTGCAGCACGGCAAAGTCGACGGTCTGCACAGCACGTTCAACGAGTGCTACCGGCTCTTTCGAGCCGACGAACTGCGGCTCGGCGACGACGACTACACCGCCCTCGAGGTCTACCTGCACGCACGGGGCAACGGACTCACCATCGAAACGCCGGGGGTACGTTTTTGAATATTGCGGCGCATCCAGCCGATACTCGCGCGCCGTGAGACGCTCCTTTACCTTTAATTGCACGAATAAAGATCCCATGAAGCTCGGCGAAGACCTTGATCTCAAGACGCTGCTAGCGGCGGTTATTCTGTTCGTATTATCGTCCACAGCCGCGGCGGGGCAGCGTGAGCTGGATGACCGGACCGTGCTGCAGAAGCTCGCGGTGCTGGATCAATACTTTGCGTCCCCAATCGCCGCACGCGTCGCCGCAAGTGACGCTTCCGGCGTCGCGGCGGCTCTGGCGCGAACTCGCGGGCTCATGGTAGATGCCCGCGACGCTCTGGACGCGTCCGATATTGCCGGTGCCGACGATCTCGTTGACGCCGCGCTGCAGGAGCTTTCGGCGGCGTCTCGACTGGCTAACCGGAAGGCTTTACCGCCCGCGCTGCATCGTGCCCGCTTCGAGGAACTGTACGCCGGAGTGCGCACCTTCCGGCAGCCGTTGGAGGCAGCCCTAAAGACCAGACCGGTTGCGCGAGCCGTGCTGATGCAGGTGGCTACCCTTGATGCCGAGTTGTCACGCGCCGCCAAGCTCGCCGAGATGAGTAACTACGAAAAAGCGAATGAAGTTCTGCTCGACGTCTATGAGACCGTTGCCAGTGGGCTCTCGACGCTGCACAAATCGGAAACACTGATATATCGACTCGAGTTCGCGACGCCGGCGGACGAATTCAATTATGAGAAGAAACGTTATCAGACGCAGGAAACATTGGCCCATCTGGTCCTGGAGAAAGGCAGCGCCGCCGCCGGTACGCGTAAACTCGTGGAACGATACATCAGTAATGGCAAAAAAGCGCGCGAAGCCGCGGAAACTCAGGTTGCCGCAAATGACTACGCGGCGGCAATAGCCGAAATGGAGCAGGCCAATGATCTGCTCACACGTGGGCTGGCGATGCTCGGGCTCCCCGTGATGCCGTGAAAATGGAAAGGCGCTGCTACACGGCGAGGTCTCGCGTCGGCTTGCCCGTCGGGGCCGCTCGCAGGCTGATGACATGGACGTTGTCGTTACTGACCATTCTTGCGTTGCCCGGCGGTACATCCGTTGTCTACGCCGCTGATACCGCCCTGGCCACGGCGGTCAATGTAGCGGGACGGCAACGAATGCTCAGCCAGCGCATAGTCAAGGCGTATTGCGAGTTGGGGCTCGATGTCGTGCCCGAGCGTGCCGGCAGAGAACTGAAGGGCGCAGTGAGATTGTTCGATCAGCAGCTGGACTATCTGCAACGTCTCGATGTCAACAACGAAACGCGGAACGCACTGCGCCGGGTCTCGAATATCTGGTTCGAATTCAAACCCCTCGCACTGGCTCCGGTTATTCGCGACAACGCCGGTCTATTACAGGCACTCAGCGAGGAGTTGTTGGGCGCGTCTCAACGCGTGGTGGAGCTTTTGGAGGTCCAAGCGGGTGGGGCGGTCGCGCGC
Source organism: uncultured Gammaproteobacteria bacterium (assembly GCA_947258495.1). Classification (GTDB taxonomy): domain Bacteria; phylum Pseudomonadota; class Gammaproteobacteria; order Arenicellales; family JAANXG01; genus CALZGZ01. The sequence continues at coordinate 3,693 of CAMYIN010000192.1, read as the reverse complement.
TTGGTGAACATCTCGGGTCGTCAACGGATGTTGTCGCAAAGGCTCGCGAAACTTTACATGTTGTACTCGTGGGGATTCAGGGATAGCTACATAAACGACGAAATCGAGATCGCCAAAAGAGAGTTCGGCGACGCCTTGGAAACTCTGATTGCAGCTCCTGAGAATAACGATGAAATACTCCGCGAGCTCAATGCCGTGGATGTGCTCTGGATGTGGTTCGAGATCTCGCTGGAACTCAAAGACGCACGTTCGTTCGGTCTCGTAGTGAGTGAATCGAGTGGATCAATTCTCTTGAGTATGGACACGATTACACAGATGTACGAACGCTTGGCATTCAACTGAATAGCCGCATTCACAAACGCTAGACGCTCGTCGATGACCACTGGAAGGTCTTGCGATTCATTCGGAAATATTGCGATGAAACAGGGATAGCCGCGGGAGCACGTTTGGTAATCAAGTATCTCGCAGCGAAATGCGGCTATGGAGCCCGCGCAAGAGACCGGTTGTTCGAATTGTTCCCTTACGGTTACGTCAAACTAGCCTGCAAGTTAGCAGCGATGAAACGTCCAAGGGCTTGGAGCACAGGCTGAGGGTTACTTATCGGTCATCTGCCCCCAGGCCTCCTCCGCCTTTACAATGTTTGCGGCGGGATCCTTGCGCCATTCGTCACGAAATTCCTTGTTTACTTTGATGTAGAGTCTGCCGTCGACGATCGTCCAGGCTTCCGGATCGGCCTTGACCACCACGCCACGTGTCATCGCTCCCGCACAGAAACCGCCGAATTTAGGCACATATCGTTCCGGGTCGGCGGCAAACAGGTCACGATGATCTGCGTTGGAGAAATACCAGCGGGCGTCCTGCCAATCAAATATGAACTGAGGATTCCCTTTGACGGCCCTGTCTTCGGTAAAATAGGCGACGGTGTCGTACCCTTCGATGGCAACGTTGTTGGCGTCTTTGTTCAGCAGGGACTGGTCGCTGCCTGCGACCACCGGCTGCATGAATAGAAACGCGGCGCACACCGCCGATAAGACCCACCGGGACGTAGTCGTTACTGGGCCACTTAATTTCATCATTTTTCCTCCGGAAATGCGTATTCGAATCACGACCTGAGCGTTCCAACTCAACTGTTTAGACGTCAAAGCTGTGGAAACATTCCAAATCTTTGGATCGATTGAGACGATAAGGTTGCCACAGGAACCACAGCGCTCGGCGAATCCGCGGCCGTGTCGATACGCGGCGCGACGGGGGGTGGAATTCGCGATTTGTGTATCGGCGAGATTTGATTGGCGGCCCCGCGTGCCGAATCAGACCGTGTTCCGGACGCGGGTAAACGACTAAACTAGAGGGTCAAATTTCCGTTTCCTGCGAACCCGAAGGTTTCCCGATGCGGCAGATTCGAGCGCGAAAACCCCGATCCAGGTGCTCCTCGCATGCGCACTGTGATGGGCGATAACCAGGTTGAGCGAAAACTAACCACGATACTCCACGCCGACGTGGTTGGCTACAGCCGACTCATGGGTCAGGACGAGGAAGGCACGCACCGCATTCTCAGCGAATCACTGCGGACCATCACCGCGTTGATCGAGCGACACGGCGGCAAGGTGTGGAATCTTGCCGGTGATGCTGTGCTGGCGGACTTCGGCAGTGTCGTGAGGGCGCTGGCCTGTGCCGTGGATATCCAGCGCGAGCTCAAATCGCGGAACGAAAGCCGGCCCGAAGGGCAAAAGTTCGAGCTGAGAATCGGTCTCAATATCGGGGACGTCATCGTCGATCAGCACGACATCTACGGCGACGGGGTTAACGTCGCGGCGCGGCTGCAGAGCATCTCCGAGCCGGGCGGCGTGTGCATCGCGCGCGCAGTCTTCGACCAGGTAAAGGGCAAGAGTGATCTTGGATTCGAGTATCTCGGCGAGCAGCAGGTCAAGAACATCGCCGAACCGGTGGCGGTTTATCGCGTCCTGCTGGATCCGGGCTCTGCGCGCGGTGTGGTGGGAGACAAACGAGCCGCCGGCAGACGGTCCCGCGCGATCGTACGGGGTGTCGCCGGGACTGTAATCATCGCCCTGACCGCAACGGCGTTCTGGTTGTACCACCAGCGTCCGTCGCCTCCCGGCGTGGAGAGCGCCGACACGGGCGCAGCCGCGCCGGACACGTCCGCGCGGCCCTCCATCATCGTGTTGCCCTTCAAGAACCTCGGTGGCCAAGCCGGCGAAGAATATTTCGCCGATGGTATCACCGAGGACATCATTACCGATATTTCGAAGTTTCGCGACCTTTTTATCATCGCCAGCAATACGTCGTTCACCTACAAGGGCAAATCGGTGAACATACAGGATGTGAGCAGACAGCTCGGCGTGCGGTATGTTCTGGAGGGCAGCGTTCAACGGGGCGGAGACAAGGTTCGCATCAACGTTCAGCTCATAGACGGTTCCAGCGGACATCATCTGTGGGCCGAGCGGCTAGTGCGGCGCGCCGACGATCTGTTTGCGCTTCAGGATGAAATCGTAAAAACCATCGTCGCCAACCTCGCCGTCAAGGTCGACGTCGTGGAACGCGAGCGCGTCATGCGCAAGGGCCCCCGCAATCTGGAGGCCTATGACTATGTGTTACGCGGACGGGAGTATCACTCGCGCGTCACGCGTGCGGCGAATGCAGAGGCGCAGCAGATGTTTCGAAAAGCGATTGAAATCGATCCGCGCTACAGTTCCGCCTATGTCGATCTGGGTCTGACGTATTTCAACGCCGTTATCCACGGCTGGACTCATTCTCCGAGTGAGGCCCTGGATAGGGCGCATGACCTTGCGCAACAGGCCCTGAGTCTGGAGAAATCCAACTACGCCGCCCACCGCCTGCTTGGGATGGTCTACATCAAGTGGACGCAATACGATCTCGCAATCCGGGAACTGGAAAGGGCGCTCGAGCTGAATCCCAACGACGCCGACAGCTACGACGTCATCGGCGCGGCTAGACTCTACACCGGTCAGCCGCAGTCCGCCATCGAAGCCTTGCAGACCGCACTTCGCTTCAACCCGAACGCACGCCCGAGCGTGAATATCCATCTGGCGCTTGCGTACTACCTCACGGCGCGCTATGACGACGTTATCGCGACGTTAAAACCCAGCCTTGAACGTTCCCCGAATCTCGCGGTCCACCATGTGCTCCTCGCGGCTGCGTACGCGCAGGCCGGTCGCACGACGGATGCCGAGCATGAGGCCAACATGGTCCGCAGACTCGATCCCTTTTTCGAAGTCGATTCGTTCGGTACTGCGTTCCGCGAGGCGGCGGATCGGCGCAAACTTGCGGAGGGACTTCGCAAGGCGGGCCTGTGAAGCGGGAAGTTCGTGCAACCCGGGCGTTCTACCAGATATAGCGCATCGATCTCAGACACGTAACCGGCGCTTGCCCGCGTCACTGTGATCAACAGCAACTTACACTATTTTTAAGACATACCACCAAGCCAGCAGTGTTACAAACGACAAAGGGATCCCTACACCCACCATCAATGCCACCAGACTCGGCTCGAGCTTATGTTCCATGGCGACAATTGCGCCGCCGATCTGCGGTGGCATGGCCGCTTCGAATACCGTGACCTGTATCACGCGGCCGCCTGCGCCAACAAGTCCATAGAACAGGATCAATATCAGCGCAGGTGCCAGCACCAGGCTGTAACCGAGACCCATGGAGAGACTC
>CAMYIN010000191.1 GCA_947258495.1 uncultured Gammaproteobacteria bacterium | reverse complement strand
GAGTCTGCGCGGCATGGAAACGCAGGATGAAACGCGGCAGGATCTGATTGAAAGCGCGGTCAGGGAGGCGGACGGGTTGCTGGCGACGTTCAACGCGCTGCTTCGTATAGCCCGCATCGAGGCCGAGGCCCGCAGGGAGGGGTTTGCCGAGGTCGAACTGCAGTCCGTTCTGCACGACGTGTGCGAATTGTACGCCCCCGTGGCGGAGGAAAAAGGATTGGCATTCAAGCCGCCTGAAGTGGCGTCATTGAAGATACGCGGCGACCGTGACCTGTTGTTCCAGATGCTGGCCAATCTGCTCGACAACGCCGTCAAACATACGCCGGGGGGAGGTCGTATAACGATCACGTTTCACGCCGCAAGCCACCGTCTGTCGATCTGTGATAGCGGCCCGGGCATACCGGAGTCCGAACGTGAGAAGGTGTTCCAAAGGTTCTACCGGCTGGACCGCAGCCGCAGCTCGGCCGGAAGCGGGCTCGGATTGAGCCTCGTGGCGGTGGTGGCGAAGCTCCACGGAATCACGGTGTCTCTCGCGGACAACGCCCCAGGCTTGTGCGTAAACCTGAACCTGCCCGGCTAGCGCGCAGCGTGCCGCGTGCCGCGTGCCGCGGAAAGGCTTTCATTCGGCCGCGATTTTTTCCCGTATTTTTCGCTGCAGCCGAATAACGTGTGCGAGGTTCGCGCCGAAATCGGCGCGGCCCACTCGAGACCTGGCGTGAACGCGCAGGGAGCTCGTGTTCCCCGGCATGGACCGCACCTGAACGCTGACATCGTCCTGGAAACGGAGCAGGGCGGTGGTAACGACAATTTCGAGCTGAAGATTGGTGGCGTCCACGCTCTTGATGCGCCACTCCAAGTCGATCGCCGAGGCACGAGCGATTTCAAACAAGCGTTGACTGGAGAGTGAATAAGAACGCGGATGTAATTCCGGCAACGGGCTGTTCGCATCGGTCATCGCGGAATTTTCGGAAAAATAGATCAACAGCCGCGTTTTCCATCCCGGTGGATCGAAGATCGGGACGTTGTTGAGCAGCAGCGCACCCAAGGCGATGCCGCCGCCGAGGACGGTCAAGCCAATGAGTATTTTTGTGAGGGTCTTCATGCCGCTGTGCCGGTTCGGTGTGGATTTTAGCAGCCCCCTTTCTCGCCGGCACTACGCCGGCGCCGGTCCAGGGCGTTGACGCAAACGCGGACTGCGTTTGCCGGCAACGCAAGCGGGATCGCGGTTTACGGCAACCGGCGGAAGCCCGAATCGGCGTGCGCGCGATAACACGAGGTTGCCGTTCGCGCCGCTGCAGGCCCCGCTCGGATAAGCCGTCGTGCACACGCCTCACCGTCGTCTGCGCGACGCATCACCCACAGGACCTGTTTCCGGCGCTGCCCGCCGTCGTTGCGGCTAAGTTGGTCTATTATTAGGGAAAGTCGTCGTGGAAGCATCGCGATTCAATGTCTACGGCGGTGTTCCGCGTCGCAGACATCGATGTGCGGCAAGGATTTTTTTCCTTGTGTGTTGAATCCGCATCGGGTAGTTTGAGCGAGCCGGCGCAATCTATCAAGACGGAAGAACGGTCGTTGATTATGCATTCGATTCTGTGATTGCATGAAATATCGAAACCTTACGTTGCTTATGGGTGTCGCGCCGACAGCCGGTTGGTGTTTTTTCCGGCGGGAACGGAGCGTCCCGTGGTCAAGACACTGAAGTTTAAAGTACGGGATCTGCGATCCCCGCACCTCGAGCCTTGCCCGCGTATCGATCCAGGCGCTTGCAGGACGTGGATTGGATTCGAGGCTAACGACGAATGAACACTACGAGAAAGATTTCGATCGCCGGGACCTGGATCCTTTGCGCGCTGGCGCTGTGGCTCGGCGTGACCGCCGCCTACGCCCTGCCCAAGGTTGACCGTCACCCGCTCGCCTGTGGGTCCGTGTTCCCTTGCCCTCCGGAAATTGAACGTCGGGTTGATTTCTGGATTAAGGTCTTTCGCACCTGGAGCACGGATCAGATAATTTTCCATGACAACGTGCATCCGGAACGGGTGTATTCGGTAAAGACCACGAAGTCGCGTTGCAGTCGCAAGAGGCCCGGCCGTGCGGTGACGCGTGAAAAGCGGCGGATCGCGGCGCAGCTGCGACAGATAGCGGCGAAACTGAAGGCCGGAAGCCGGAAATGGACTCGAGAGCAGAAGGACGTCTTGAAGCTGTTTCCCACTCGCGATGCCGCGGAGATACGGCGGGCGGCCAAGCGCGTTCGCTGCCAGCAGGGTAACCGGGACCGCTTCCGAGAGGCCCTGCGTCGTTTCGGCCGCTACCGCGATTACGTCTTGCACACGTTGCGGGACAGCGGCCTGCCGGAAGATCTGCAGTATTTGCCTTTCGTCGAGTCCGCGTATAACCCGAAAGCGTATTCCCCCGCCGGGGCGGCGGGTTTGTGGCAGATCATGCCGCGTACGGCGCGCACCTTGGGGCTGCAGCTCAACGCCACCGTAGACGAGCGTTTCGATCCGGAGGCGGCCACCTGGGGGGCGGCCCGTTATCTCTTGAACGCGACCAAGAAGTTGCAGGACGCGGTACTGGCGAAGACCGGCCGTAACGCCACGGTGACCGAGATCAATCCCTTCGTAATCACGTCCTACAACTACGGTGTCTCCGGCATGCGCCGCGCGATCAAGCAGTTCGGCCCGGATTACATCACCGTCCTTCGGAAGTACAAATCGCCCTACTTTCGCACCGCGGTAAAGAATTTTTATGCCAGTTTTCTTGCTGCCCGTTATGCGGCGCAAAACGCAGAACAATATTTCGGCGAGTTCGAAACCGACGGCGCCATGCAATATTCGCTCATTTCCCTGACGCGGCCGACTTCGGTCAAGCGAATTCAGAAAGTATTCGGTGTCTCGGCGCAGGAGTTGAAAGACATGAATCCCGCCTTGACGCGCTACGTCTGGAGGGGATGGAGGCTGATTCCGGAGGGCTACGCGCTGCGCCTGCCTTATAAAAAACGGGGTTGGGAAACGCAGGTGGCGAAACTCGAACGGCTGACGGCGGAGCAGCCGCAGCTGAGCGGCCGAAAATATGTGGTTCGTCGCGGCGACACCGCCTGCGGCATCGCCGAGATATTCAGCGTCAAGTGCCGTGATCTGATTCAGGCGAACGGACTCGGCCGACGCGCATTGATCCGCGTGGGACAGAAGCTGGACATCCCGGGAAAACCTCGGCGGCCGTCGAAGACCGTTGTTGCCAAGCGGCCGGAACCCCCGGTGCGCGCACGCCGGGTGGCGGCCGAAGCGAGCAGACCGGTGCAAGCGTCCGTCACCAAAGTGGCCAGCGCGCGGACGGCCGCTGTCGACGACGGCGCTGCGGCAAACGGGCTTGAAATCGACGACAAGTTGGCGGCCGAGATGAAAACACCGGAAAGGCCCGCAAGCCCGCCCGCAAAGACCGCGGTTGCCGTCGGCGTGAAGGCGCCGGTGTCTGCGGAGCAACTGCTTGAGCCGCTGATCAGGACTTTGGATCTCAAGGTGGCGAGTCGGCAACACAACGGCAGTCGCGTCTACGGCGTCCGCGTCCAGCCCGAGGAGACGCTGGGGCACTATGCGGACTGGCTGGGCATCGGTTATACCAGAAGGATTCGAAAACTGAATCGCGTCACGTCGCGCACCCAGATTCGAGTGGGGCGATGGATCAGCTTGCCCGTTAAATCACAGGAAGTGCTCGAGGAGTTCGAGAAAAAGCGGGAAGAGTATCACCGTACCCTGACCGACGAGTTTCGCCAACATTACGACGTCGTTGCGCTGGATACGTACGCGGTGAAAAAAGGCGACAGCCTTTGGAGGATCGCGCAGGAGTACGAGGTACCGTACTGGGTGTTGACGCGTTACAACCCCGAAACACGATCTCCGAACATCGGCGACCGCGTAGTGGTTCCTCTGCTCAAGGCGAAAACGCCCCAGGAAGAACCTCCGGCCACCCACAGCGGTTAGCTCTTCGACCGCTCCGGACCGACCGGTGCGCGCGATCTTGGATTAGTCGTCCTGCTTATCCGTCTTGTCCAGTTTCAGAGCCACCGAGTTGATGCAATAACGCAACCCCGCCGGAGCCGGTCCGTCCTCGAAGACGTGCCCCAGATGCGCGTCGCAGCGGGCGCACAGTACTTCGGTGCGTCGCATTCCGTGACTGGTCTCCGGCGCGGTGGCGATGTTTTCCGCATCAACGGGCGCGGTAAAACTCGGCCAACCCGTGCCGGAGTCGAACTTCGCTTCGGAACTGAATAGCGCGTCGCCGCAGCATACGCAGCGGTACACGCCCGGATCCTTGCAATCGTGATAGGCGCCGGAAAACGGACGCTCGGTGCCTCTATCCCGGCAGACGTGAAACTGTTCGAGCGTCAATTGCTTCAGCCATTGGTCGGCGGTTTTCTCGATTTTGTCTTTCATGGGGACGGCTCCATCGAAGCTGATCACGCAACACTTGCATCATAACGCATCTGCGCGCAAGCGCCATTCGTCGCCGATCATCCCTGTGGCACCGGAGTTTACCGTGCTGCGGGTTCAGGCTGCGGGTCGTAGGCGGCTGCGCCGCGGCTCGCATTTAACGCCGGGAACCGCGCGTCGCCTACCATCCTCCTCCGCCGCCGCCTCCGCCGCCGCCGCCGGAGGAGCCGCCGCCGCTGCCTGAGCTCGATCCCGGCGCCCGCGACGTGGTGTTGACGGCACTGGTCAGCGACGACGACAACGACGACGAAAATCGGGTGGCGCGCGCGCTGTCCCAACTGGAACCGGAATACCAGCGCGGTCGGTACGCGGAATCGTTTTCGCTGGACCGTCGCAGCGTTTCCGCAAAACCCTCGGACCACTCCTGATCGACGTCGAGCGCCAGGGCGTAGGGCAGATACTTCTCGAAAAGCGCCGGAGTCCGTTCGGGCGGATTCAAGACATTGAGTCGCTCCTTTTCGGCGACCGAAAGATACAGTTTGAACCCCTCGATCGCGTCCAGCAGTCTGCGCCCGCTGTTCGTGGGCGCTTTGTTGAGGTAAAAGAAAACGACGTTGATGCCGAGAAGCACGACCAGCAGTACGGTTATCCAGGGCGAGGCGATGTCCGTGGCAAACATGAACAGGGCGCCCACTTCGAACGCGGCGAAAACGGCGCCCATGAAATATTGACCCTGACGCAGCAGGGTGTAGACGGTGAAGGTCCAGCCGGTCAGCCAGATGATCATGAAGAACAGTCCGGCCTTGTCCTGAACGCTGCTGTAGCCACTCAGTAAAACCGTTGCCGCAGCAATGAGGATGCCCGGCACCAGGTATTTTCCGTTGGTGCGGAAGTAGACGAGGTGATACTCCTTGCGCAGGAGTTTTTTCAGCGCCTTCATGGAACCTCGGATGCTCTTGTGGTTGGCGCGTTTCAAGACCGCGGTCTTTCGGCCCTGGAACAGTGTCGCCGCCAGTTTTTTCTCACCGGGCGACAGCGTCGCCGTGTCGGCGCTGCCGATTCGGGTGAGGACGTACTCGTCGGTGTCTTCCGAGATCTTGAGGTGGCCTTTGACGGCCAGGTCGATCAACGCCGCGGAGTAGGCCTTGGTGTCAAATCCCATCTTCATGATGTAACGCATTGCCGCCGGAGACAGATTGAGCGGGGGTTTGAACAGGGGAACGATCACGCCGGAAGCGGGGTCCCGGCCGACCCGAGACCACACCAGGGCGTAATACAATAGCAATACGCCGGTACCGAATATTCCGGCGAGAACGCCGCCGTTGTCGCGCGCGAAAAAGCCCAGCCGTTCGACGGTGCCAGGTTCCCGGACATATCCCTTCGGCCAGGTGACGACGATGGTCATTCCCTCCCCCGATTCTAGTGTGCGCGTAGACTCGAATACCGCGGCACCAAACACGTCCACTTGGGCCTGGTATTCCGCGCCGCTCTCGCCGAATCGACCGGTATACGCCTCGGTGCCGATCCGGTCCGGAGGCACGCCCGCAGGTAGAGACACCTTTGCGACGGCGCGATCGATGGGAAATGCCCAGCGGTTTCCGGTCACGTTCCAGTAGAGCTCATCGTGGCCGCTGAAAAAGCCGAGCTGGCGATTGGTACGGTAAGTGAGGTCGTAGGTGTACACACCCGGACGCAGCATCACGTCCTCGCGGCCGACGTAGACGCGCACGTCGTTCGCCAGTGACTTGATGTGAAACGGTTCCGTCGCCCCGTCCCGCCTGACGTCCGTGAGCCAGCCGTCGGCCTCCACGTTGACGGCGCTTTCAAAAGACAGAATGCGTTCGTCGGACGACACCAGAGCGGCCGCAAGGGCCAGTGCCGGTAGTCCACAACATAACCAGCGATGTCGGACCATGACCCGCTCGCGGTCTAGAATTTTACCTCCGGCACCGTGCGCTGTGCGGGAGATTCGAGCTCGAAGAATTCGGCAGTGCGAAAACCGAACGTTTTCGCGATGAGATTACTGGGAAACGATTCGACCAGTATGTTGAGATCGCGCACGGCGCCGTTGTAGTAGCGCCGCGCGTGCTGGATCTCGCCCTCAATTGCGTCCAGATTGTCCTGCAGGTCCAGAAAATTCCGACTCGCCTTGAGATCCGGGTACTGTTCCGCCACCGCCAGCAGGTTCTGGATGCCCCGGGAAATATGAGTCTCCTGTTGCTGCCGCTCGGCCGCAAGCTGCGAACCGGTGCGCAGCTGGGTGAGTTCCGTGAGTGCGCTCTTTTCGTGCTTGACGTAGCCCTTCACGGTCTCGATCAGATTTGGAATGAGGTTGTGGCGGCGTTTGAGCTGCACGTCTATCCCGCTCCAGGCTTCCATCACAACGTTCTGCTTACGGATAAAACGGTTGTAGATGACGACGACGGCGACGACGATCAGGCCGGAGATGGTGAGTGCAAACATGGTCCCGGACATGGTCCGTCTCCTCTTTGTGCTTACGACACCGTGTAGGCGCCGGTGCCGACCGCTATCAGCGTGTCCAGTTCGTTGTGCAGTTCCATGCGCGTCACGGCGACTTTATTTCCGGTGCGCAGTATATAGCCGGTCGCGGTGAAACGCTTTCCCCGGCCGGGCCGGAGATAATCGACGCGGAGATCGATGGTGCCGAGTTTGGCGAAGCGCGCCAGGCGCTCCTGGTTCGAGAGATCGCCGAGTTTCTCCATCACATTCAGGAATGCCACGAGGCCGCCGGTTACGTCCAGCACGGCGGCGGTGACGCCCCCATGCAGCGTCTTGTGGACGATGTTCCCAACGAGCGTCTCGCGCATTTCGATTTCCAGCGTGGGATTTCTCGGATCCAATGAACCGATGCGTAATCCGAGCTGTCTGTTATAGGGGATTTTCTCGTTGAACAGGAGTTTGATCGCCTGTTGCACGTCGTCGAGTTGCAGCAGTTCTTCCATGAAGAAAAGCATACACGCTAGCAATACGCTTATCCATGCGACCGCCCGGTTCGACGCCGGCGCGCTTTCGTGCATTATGCAGACGGAGTCGTTAACATCCCTTCGATGCTAGATTCCTTTCATCCCGCCGTAGACACATGGTTTCGGCAGACCTTCGCCCGGCCCACGCCGTGCCAGCAGCGGGCGTGGCCGGCGATCCGAGCCGGCGCGCATACCGTCATTGCCGCGCCCACCGGTTCCGGCAAGACCCTCGCCGCGTTTCTGTGCGCCATCGACGACCTGCTGCGGGAGGGTTTGTCCGCCGGCGGTCTGACGGACGCGACGCAGGTGCTCTACATCTCCCCCTTGAAGGCCTTGTCCAACGACGTGCGGAAGAACCTCGACGTGCCCCTGCAGGGCGTGCGTGAGCAACTGCGGTCGCAGGGACTGCCGGATGTCGACGTCCAGGCCTGGGTGCGCACCGGTGATACGCCTCAGTCCGAACGCGAACGCATGCGCCGTCGCCCGCCGCATATTCTGGTCACCACGCCCGAGTCTCTGTTCATACTTCTGACTTCGGAATCCGGGCGCGCCATGTTGTCCACGGTGCGCACGGTGATCGTGGATGAGATCCATGCGCTGGCCGGGAACAAGCGCGGCGCCCACCTCGCGTTGTCGTTGGAGCGCCTGGCCGCCCTCGTGGAGCGTCCCTTTACGCGCATCGGTCTGTCGGCGACGCAGAAGCCGGTGGCCGAGATCGGCAGCTTCCTCATCGGCGCCGCGGACGAGCCCCGCCGCCTCGTCGATCTGGGACACGCCCGGGAGCGCGACCTCGCCCTGGAGGTCACCGGCATTCCGCTGGAGGCGGTCATGTCCACAGAGGGCTGGGCCAAGCTGTACGAGCGGATTGCCGCACTCATCGAAGCGCATCGCACCACTTTGGTGTTCGTGAATACGCGGCGGATGGCGGAGCGCTGCGCGCGCCATCTGGCGGAACGCCTGGGCGAGGAGGCGGTGACCGCGCACCACGGGAGCCTTGCGCGCGAGAAACGCCTGCGCGCGGAGCAGCGCTTGAAATCCGGATCGGTGCGTGCCCTGGTTGCGACCGCGTCGCTGGAACTGGGGATCGACATCGGCGATATCGACCTGGTCTGCCAGATCGGGTCGCCGCGATCGGTCTCGGTCCTGGTGCAGCGCGTCGGCAGATCCGGGCACGCCCTCGGGGCCGTGCCCAAGGGCCGGTTGTTCCCCACTACCCGCGACGAGCTGGTGGAATGCGCCGCGCTGCTGGACGCAATGAGTCGCGACGAGCTCGAGGACGTCTCGGTTCCGGCGAAGCCGAAGGACGTCCTGGCACAGCAGATCGTAGCGGAGATCGCCGCCCGCGAGTGGGACTGCGACGGCCTCTACGCGTGCCTGCGCCGCGCGTGGCCGTACCGCTTCCTGGACAGGGAGGAATTCGACGCAGTGGTCGCCATGTTGGGCAGCGGCTTTTCCACGCGCCGCGGCCGCCGCGGTGCCCACCTGCACCACGACGCGGTGAACCACAGGCTGCGCGCACGCCGCGGTGCGCGCCTGACGGCCCTGACCAACGGCGGTGCAATCCCGGACCAGTTCGACTACGACGTGATGCTCGAACCGGAGGAACACAAGGTCGGCACCCTGAACGAGGACTTCGCTTTCGAAAGCCTGCCCGGTGATATCTTCCAGCTCGGAAACACCTCGTACCGCATCCTGCGCGTGGAGCAGGGCACGGTCCGGGTCGAGGACGCAAAGGGCCAGCCCCCCAACATCCCGTTCTGGTTCGGTGAGGCGCCGGGTCGCAGCGATCTGCTGTCGCGGGCGGTGTCGCGCTTTCGCCGGGAGTTCGAATCGCGGTTGGAAAAGGACGAGCAGGACGCGGCGATGCCCTGGTTGCGGGGTCACGGGCTCAACGAGGCGGCGTCGCGCCAGATCTTCGATTATCTCAGCGCCGCGCGGGCGGCCCTGACCTGTCTGCCGACCCGGGACACGGTGGTGTTCGAGCGTTTCTTCGACGAGGCCGGCGACACCCACCTGGTCATACACTCGTCTTTCGGCTCGCGTGTGAACCGGGCGTGGGGCCTGGCGCTGCGTAAACGCTTCTGCCGCAAATTCAACTTCGAACTGCAGGCAGCGGCCCTGGAGGACAGCATCGTCCTGTCGTTGAGCAATACCCACAGTTTTCCGCTCATCGAGGTAAGACGCTACCTGCGGGCGGAAAACGTCGAGGAGCTGCTGATACAGGCGCTGCTGACAGTGCCGATGTTCATGACCCACTGGCGCTGGGTGAGCAATATCGCGCTCGCCGTCCGCCGCAACCGCAACGGCAAGCGGGTGCCGCCGCAGCTGCAGCGGATGGACGCCGAAGACCTGATGGCGGTGGTGTTTCCCGATCAGCTGGCGTGCCAGGAGAACCTCGCCGGCGACCGGGAGATCCCCGACCACCCTCTGGTGGCCCAGACCCTCGACGATTGTCTGCACGAGGTCATGGACGTCGACGGGCTGCGGCGCCTGCTGCGGCGCGTGCAGCGGGACGAGGTGCGCGTGGTGGCGCGCGATCTCGCCTCGCCCTCGCCGCTGGCGCAGGAAATACTCGCCGCCCGTCCCTACGCCTTCCTGGACGACGCGCCGGCGGAAGAACGGCGCACCAACGCGGTGCATGCGCGCGGATTCCTAGATCCGCAATCGGCGGCGGAACTGGGCCGCTTGGACCCGCTGGCGGTGGAAAGGGTGCGCCTGGAGGCGTGGCCGCAGGCACGGACGGCCGACGAACTGCACGATGCGCTCTTGACCTCCGGTTTCGTCACCGTCGAGGAGGGTCGCCGCGGCGACCGCGAAGAGGCTGCCCGCGATCTGTCGTCCGGGCTCGATTTCGGCTGGCGCCATCTTTTTGAGGCGCTGGCGCAGCAGCGGCGTGCCACCGTCGTGGGACGCGACGGGGGCGCGGATCTGTGGGTCGCGGCGGAGCGCCTGCCCCAGATCACGCTGTTGTACCCGCACGCGCGCAGCGACCCGCCGATCGCTGCGGTGGAGACCAGGACTCATGCTGCGGAGACCGAGGACGACGCCTTACGGGAGCTGCTGCGGGGACGGCTGGAGGCGCTGGGACCTGTGACGTCGGAAGTCCTGTGCGCCGATTTCGCGCTGCCGCCGTCCCGCGTCGAGTCTGCCCTGGCGGCGCTGGAGGGGGAGGGTTTCGTGATGCGCACCGACCTGTCCGGCGACGGCGTTGACGTTTGGTGCGAGCGGCGTCTGCTGGCACGCATTCACCGTTACACCATCAACAAGCTGCGCCGGGAGATCGAACCGGTGAGCTGTGCGGACTACATGCGTTTTCTGTTTCAGTGGCAGCGGCTCGACCCGGAGCAGCGGGGCGAGGGGGATCAGGCGCTCCTGGCCGTGATCGAACAGCTGGAGGGCTTCGAAGCGGCGGCGGCCGCGTGGGAAGAAGAAATCCTGACGGCGCGCCTTTCCGCGTACGCCCCCGCCGACCTGGACCGCCTGTGCCTGTCGGGACGGGTGCAATGGCTGCGTTTGGGCGCCTCGGCAACCGGACCCCGCGGAAACGCCCCGATTCGAACCACGCCGATCACCCTCATCAAGCGCAACCGGCGCCGGGTGTGGGAGCGTCTGGCGGCGGCAAACGAGACGGGACGCGGCCCCATGTCGGCGTCGGCGCAACACATCGTCTCGCTTCTGCAGGCCCGGGGGGCGCTGTTCTTCGACGAACTCGCCGATCTCAGCGGCATGCTGCCGAGCCACGTGGAACGGATTCTCGGCCAGCTGGTCGCCGCCGGCGGCGTCACCTGCGACGGGTTCAACGGCATGCGTGCCCTGTTGCTGCCCGCAGATCGGCCGCGGCGTTCCCGGGCACGCCGCCGAGGGTTGGGGCGCGATATCGAAGCCGCCGGTCGGTGGACGCTGATACAACCCGATGCCGCCGCGCCGCGGGAGGGCGACGAATCCGAGGGCGGACTTGCGGATGTTGTCTGGAGCCTGCTGCGACGCTACGGAGTATTGTGTCGGCGCCTGTTGGATCGCGAAGCGGCCTGGATGCCGCCGTGGCGCACGTTGCTGCCGCTGCTGCGACGCCTCGAGGCCCGCGGCGAGATTCGCGGCGGGCGTTTCGTGGCCGGACTTTCCGGCGAGCAGTTCGCCCTCGTCGAGGCCGTGGGTCTGTTGCGCGATATGCGGCGCCGACCCAAGAACGGAGACATGATTTCGGTGAGCGGCGCGGATCCGCTGAACCTGGCGGGTATCGTGGTTCCCGGAGAGCGCGTCCCCGCCCTGGCGGGCAATCGGGTGCTGTTCCGCGACGGCGCGGTGGTTGCCACCCAGATCGGTCGACAGGTGCGTTATCGCGAGGAGCTCGACGACGCGGCAAAGTGGGACGCGCGCAAGTCGCTCGTCAAACGCGCTCTGCACGGCAGCGCCTACGCTCACTAGCCCACGTATTCCACCAAGGCGCTACTATTCCTGATATGCATTCGAGTTTCCACGGTGTGATTCTACGAAGAGACGGAGTAAGCAATGGATATGACTTACCCTCAGAATAGTAGCTGGGCTATCCCGACGCTGGCTGGGTCTCGAACGCCTGGACTTGCGCTTCACGCAATCCATAGCTGCGGCTATGCATTTCGCTCCAGCGCGGCGGAAATTCGAGCCGGATCAAGCCTGCCCGACGGCTGCCGTCGGCGACGGCGTTGGATGCGATTGGCGGCTCAGGGATTGCTGATTTCGGGCGCCACCAGACCCTTCTGACTGTAGAAGTAAGCCGCCAGATCGTGCATGTCCTGCTCCGTGAGGTTGGTGACAAATCCTTTCATGATGGCGTTTTCGCGCTCGCCCGACTTGTAGTCCTTGAGGGCGCGGACGATGTAATCCGGATATTGGCCGGCGAGAATGGGGAAGTTCGGCTGCGGGCTGATTCCGTCGGGGCCGTGACAGCTGGCGCATGCCGCGGATTTGGTTTTCCCTGCGGTGGCGTCGCCGCCGGCGGCCGCGAGCGGCCCCACGGTCATCGTCGCTGCGGCAATCAGCAGGTACGGCAGGGGATTTTTACTCATCAAATCGTCTCCTGAGTGTCGCGAACGTCTATTTCCCCGAGGCGGAGAGGGACGCGAAGTATGCCGCGATATCGGCGATGTCTTCGTCGGATAGAGAGGCGGCCTGTGCGCGCATCGTAGGGTGCGAGCGCAGCCCGTCGCGGTAGCCTTTGAGGGCGTCCGCCAGGTATTGCGCGTGTTGGCCGCCGAGCTTGGGGACCCGATAACCGGGATACGCATTGCGCATTCCCGGCGCGCCGTGACACCCCATGCACGTCGCCGCCTTCAAGCGGCCGCTTTCCGGGTCGCCGGATGCGCCGGCGTTCACGCTTGCGCCGGACATGATCAGGAGCGCCGCCGCGATACACACTGGTTTCATGGGTGTTTTATCTCCGCAGGGAATTCGAAGGGCGGAATGTAAGGAAGATGCGCCGCCGGTGCAAGCCGGGCGCGGCGTCCGCCGACGGTGTCAATCGACCCGGTGCCGCAGCGCGTACGCGAATTCGCGAATTCCGGACGGATGGGGAACGACGAGGGGCGCGCTGTCCGGCCAGCCCCAATGCGATTCTTCAAAAAGCTCGCGCATGTGGCCGATGTCGCAATGATACGGAGGTCCACCGGGGGCGTGCGTTTGCATGAACAGGGCGAACAGAGACCCGTCGGGGCGCAGCCAGCGGCGCAGTTGACGGCCGTAGACGGGCCACACCGCGGGGGCGATGGCGCAGAGGCAGGTCTGCTCGTAAATGGCGTCGAAGGTCTGCTCCGGTTCCCACTTCAGCAGGTCGGCGCACACCACCTGCGCCGCGAAGCCGAGATCAACCAAGCGCCGCTGCAGGCCGGCGACCGCTGCCGGGGCCACGTCTACGCCGACGACATCGAAGCCCCTGCGTGCGAGCTCGACCACCTCGTAGCCGCGTCCACATCCGGGGACCAGTATCTGGCATGGTTGCAGGACACCGCTTTCCAGCCAGTGCGTAAGGGCCGGGCTCACGTCGCCCCGATCCCAGGGCGTATCGTCGTCCAGGTAGCGGCGCTCCCAGAAATCGAGAATGTGCTCCGGTATGGTCATCGCTGTCGTTAAAAATTGAGTTTCTGCTGCTCCGGCGCCGTTGCGGTCAACTGGTAATACAGACTCGACTCGCGCTTGTAGAAACCCTCGGTGTGGAAGGATTCACAAAAGTGGAAATGTTCGTAGTCAAGATGATGACACATTTCGTGGAGCAGTGTGCGCAGAAAGGTTCGGAACGCCACGGTCTGGCGTCGCTTCGCGGTCCGCATCCATACCGTAATCCGAGCGGATTTGCGCTCTTCCACTGGTTCGTAGAGGCCGTGGAGCTCACCCCAGTCGCTGCTGGGACGCGTCGCCAGGACCTGGACCCGGACCGGGGGTGCTTCGAGCTGTTTCGTGATGCCGTCCGTGATCTGCGCGCACACCGGTCTTACCGCCCGCGGGTCCCGCTGTCGGAGCACGACGGGCAACTGTGCAACGGCGGCGCGCAGCCGCTCGGGGTGGGGCAGCTCCATGGCATCGATGCGATCGCTGAGCCGATAGACCTGTTTGTTGCGTTGACTCAAGCGATGGTAGAAATTGAACACCATGTCCGCAGCGTCATTGCAGCGTCGCGATAAATTGCCGCAACCCGCTCATGTAGATGTCCCGACTGACGAGAAAAGCGTCGTTGTGACCGCCGTTCATCTCCAGAAGTTGCTTCGGTGAGTTGGCCGTCGCGAAGAGCTTTTTCGCGTGCTCGAAAGACACGATTTCGTCGTTCAGGCTGTGCACGATCAGCACCGGCATAGACAAATCCGGCAACAGGGCCTCGGTGTCGTAGCGATAGTGGGAAAGCCAGCGCACCGGTAGAAAGGAATAATGATCGGACCCGAGATCGACGATCGAGGAGAACGTCGATTCCAGGATGAGCGCGCGCGCCTCGATCTGCGCGGCCAACCAGGCGGCCACCGCGCCTCCCAGCGAACGGCCGAAGAGGACAATGCGCTGCGGCCGCTCCCGCTTTTGCGTCAACAAGTATTGCCAGGCCGCAAGCGCGTCGAGGTAAGTGCCTTTTTCGCTCGGCGAGCCTTGGCTGTTGCCGTACCCGCGATAGTCGACTATGAGCGTGTTCAAGCCCAGCTCGTGGAATATCGCCAGCGAGTCCAGGCGGTGTGAGACGTTGCCTGCGTTACCATGGAAAAACAGGATCGTGAAGCGTGCATCCGGAGCGGGAACGTACCAGCCGTGGAGGCGGATGTCGTCCTCGGTGTGGAAGTGTAGGTCTTCGTACGGCAGACCGACCTGGGCGGGGGTCGCGTATAACCGCTTCTGCGGGAAATAGATCATGCTGGCCTGCAGAAAATACACGGTCAGCACCAGGACCGCGTAGGCGGTGGCGGCAACCGCGAATGTTGACAGCAGCGCGTTGGTCAGCATGAGTATTTTTCTCGTCACGATCGCTTTCGATTGTACTCGACCCGACGACCCACTAGTCTATCCGCACCAGAGACCACCGACGCAGGCGTTGCGAACGGCGCGGGGCGGCTTGTGAGAATAATAGGATGGCAGATACCGTAGAATACCTGAAACACGTTCTCGACAAGATCGACACCTTGACGACCAAAGAGGCGGTAAAACCGTCAATTGGACGACCTGGAGTTTCTCTACGATGCGGTAGACCCGACGCTGCAGGAGCTGGTGGATCAGGTCGTGACGCGACTCCACCGACGCCTCCGCGCGCTGTCGTGATGGCGATGCATAGGGTCGTATGGTCAACCCGGTTGGTATCGCCGCGGTTCACCCGCGGGTTGGGGAGTCGCGATGGTACGAACCGCAGGGATTGGCGTTCGGCGCGACCGGTGGCCGCAGCCGATAGCAGAAGATCATTGTGGACGCCCGCGCCGATGCCGTCTCTGCGAGGTGCCGCGCCCCGCGGTGTGGCAGAAGACTCCCGTGACACGCCGTAGCTGCACCGGCGCGGGCCGTGCGCGGATATGCCTCCCGGCGACGGCCGCGGAACGGCTCCCCGGACGCAGCCCTCTGCAAACGCTCGTCTTCGCTGCTGGCGGACGTTCCCATGCGGCCCACACAGGCCCGCCAACGGCCGCGCGACCATTACGCCGCGGTCCGTGTTCCGTGGTGCGGCGTGCCGGCTGATCCACAGTGCTTCAGCGTGCGGCGGCTGTCGCCGTTTCGCGGCACCTTGCACATGATCAAGTGTGCGGACGACCGCGCCGTGACCGCCGACGGCGTCAACTGGCAGATTCAGTTGTGGCTTCCCTTCCGCACCACGGAGTGGGGGCGAACCGGAGCGGACAGCGTCTCCTGGCGATATCTGGTCGCGGGTGTCTGGAACCGGGACATGGGGTTCGAGCGATTTCCGCTGGACCCGGCGATGGACGTTGCGCAGGTGGAGTCCGCCGCGGAGCGCTTGCTGCAGCAGATCGGGCTTCACGCCGGGAAGCTGCCGTTTGCCCCGGACGACAACCTCGAACTCTGGCTGCTGGATCGCGACCAGCGCGTGCCGCTCGCCCTGCTCGCCTCGACGGGCGACGCCGATAACTGCTCGCGCATCAAGGAAGCTCGTTGGGTGGCAACGACCCCCGGGGACCTCTCCTTTGTGTCCGATACTCTGTCGCAGGACCCCGCGTTCGCGCGGTCTCTGGATCGCGCATCTCCCCATCATCGGGATGCCCTCGCCGCACTGGTGCGCGACACCGCCGGCAGACCGCCGGTCGGGCAATGGTTCGAACGGGATTCCCGGGGAAACGGGCGCGGCCTTACCGGCGTGGGTCTCGATGCGTCGCTTGTCGGGCGCCGCCTGCCCAGGGAGCGGTTTCCAGAGGTGCCGTTGCGACAGCACTGGCCGGACCCGCGGGCCCAGTCCCTGGTGCACGATTATCTCGCATGGCTGGCGCCCCGCCTGCTGACGCTGTTCGGTTTAAGCCCCGTTTCGAGGGCGTTTTGGGAATCCGTCGCCGGTCCCCGCGCCGAAGAGGTGGCGCGACTGCATCGCCTGTATCCGCAAGTCGTCGACGATCAGTTGGTGACGAAGTCGCGCGTCGAGGCCGCTCTTCGTCGCGTCGGGGGCTGAACTTTTTCCACGCTGGGATTTATTCACGTCGCTGATAGGATTATAGTATCGCGCTGTTTCTGCACGAAGACCGTGAACTGGATTCATAGAGCGGGGTCGCCTTGAAGATTATTTTTGCAATGGCCGCTGCCCTGGCGGCGCTGGCGCTGCTGAGCGTCAACGGATCGGGGGTTAACGCCCGGCAACTGTCGGAGCCGTATGCCGTCCCCGAATTCACCCATGCCGAGCCCGAGAACTGGATCAATTCACGGCCCTTGTTGCGCGGCGATATTCAGGGAAAAGTGGTGTTGATCGATTTCTGGACCTTCGGCTGCTGGAATTGCTTCCGCTCGTTTCCGTGGCTGAAGAATCTCGAGAGCCGGTTCAAGGGTCAGGAATTCATGGTGTTGGGCGTACATACGCCGGAATTCGATCACGAGAAAGATCGGCGCAAAGTGGCGGAGAAGATCAGAGAATTCGGACTCGAGCACGCGGTGATGATCGACAACGATTTCTCCTACTGGAAAGCCATGCGCAATCGCTATTGGCCGTCCTTCTACCTCATCGATAAAGTCGGCAAGGTGCGCGCTGTTTACGTGGGTGAAATGCGTGAGGGTGCGGAGCAGGCAAGGTATATCGAGCGCCAAATTGAAACCTTGCTGGCGGAGTTGGGTTGACGCAACGACATCTCCTCGCAGGTTTTCACATCGAACATTCGCTGCCGCGGGATCCTTTCAGCTAGCCGCAGGCAGACACGAACAATACCCGCCCACGTTTCTTGTTCGCACAAGCCAAAGCCAGAAACACTTTTGAATCGGTCGCCGCCGTCGATCTGGGCTCCAACAGTTTTCATATGATCGTGGCGCACCTGCAACACGGAGAACTGTCGGTGATCGATCGGCTTCGTGAAAGCGTGCGTCTCGGAGCGGGTCTCGACGCCGACAAGCGGATCACCGCCGAGGCCCATGCGCGCGCGTTGGAGTGTCTTGAGCGTTTCGGTCAGCGGGTCGGCAGCCTGCTCCCGGGCAGCGTGCGCGTCGTCGGAACCAATACCTTGCGGCAGGCCCGGAACTCCGACGAGTTCCTGAGCGCAGCCGAGGCCGCGCTCGGCCATCCGGTGGAAATCATCGCCGGTCGTGAGGAGGCCAGGTTGATCTATCTCGGTGTCGCCCACGGCTTGGAGGCGGGCGACGAGCGGCGCCTGGTGATCGATATCGGTGGGGGTAGCACCGAGATCATCTTCGGCGTGGGATTCGACGCGATGCGGCGTGAAAGCCTGCAAATGGGCTGCGTGAGCTTGAGTCGCGCCTGGTTCGAAGACGGCAAGATCAAGAAGAAGCGCCTGAAACAAGCGGAGTTCGCAGCGGAATTGGAGATCCAACCCGTGGCGGCGGCGTTTCGCGAGCAGAACTGGGATCGGACCATCGGCTGCTCCGGCACCATCCGCGCCATCCGCGATGCGGTCCAGAACAAGGGCTGGTGCAAGCGTGGAATCACGCGCGGCGCACTGGAAAAGCTGCGAACTGCGGTGGCGGCCTGTTCGCATGTCGATGAGCTGCGGCCGTTGGGCCTGAGCGAAGACCGCCTGGCGGTGTTCCCCGGCGGTGTTGCGGTGTTGTGGGCGGTGTTCGAACTGCTGAACATCCCGCGCATGGACGTGTCGAGTCAGGCGTTGCGCGAAGGGGTGCTTTACGACCTCGTCGGACGCATCGAGAACACCGACGTTCGCACCCGCGCCGTGGCGGCCGTCGCTACGCGCTGGGCCGTGGACCCTCACCACGCCGAACGCGTCGCCGGCACCGCTTTGAACCTGTTCGAGCAGGCCGCAGGCGCCTGGGACCTGGATTCACCCGATAACCGCAACATTCTCGCCTGGGCGGCGGCGCTGCACGAAATCGGCTTGCTCATCTCCCACAGCCAGTACCAGAAACACGGTGGGTACGTGGTCGCGCACACGGATTTGTCGGGTTTCTCGCGCCGCGAACAGGCGGTACTGGCGGCCCTGGTGCGAGGGCACCGGCGCAAGTTTCCGCTGCAGGATTTCCAGGCGCTGCACAAATCCTCCGTCGATCCGAGCATCCGCCTGTGCATCTTGCTGCGGTTAGCGGTGCTGCTGCATCGGAGCCGGACGGCGTCCAAAGCGCCCGCGATGCGGTTGGCGGTGACGGAAAAAGCTCTGCACCTGGAGTTTCCGAAGCGCTGGCTGGATCGGCATCCTCTGACCATCGCCGATCTGGAACGAGAGCAGGGTTACCTCGCTCCGGTCGGTTTCGAGCTGAGTTTCGAGTAGCGCGCCACGCGTACGCGTCCGCCGCGAGAAATAGCGCGGTGGGCGCTGCCGATGTCGAGGACGTCGGACGTCGACGGTCAGACCCGGGCGAGGGACTCCAACAGGCTATTTTGAGCGGAGATCGGGGTTTGCTTGCGCCCCGGACTCGTTCTCACGTAGCTGCCATCGCTCTGCATCTCCCAGGCCTGGGTATTGTCGCTGAGATAGAGTTCCAGGTCCTGAACGACGCGGCGTTTGAGTTTCTTGTCTTCGACCGGAAAACTCTGCTCCACGCGTTGCACCAGATTTCGCGGCATCCAATCGGCGCTCCCCAGCATGACCTCGGGATCGCCGTTGTTGTGGAAGTAGTACACCCGCGTGTGCTCCAGGAAACGGCCGATAATGGAACGCACGGAAATGTTTTCGGAGACACCGGGAACACCGGGCCGCAGGCAACATACCCCGCGCACTATCAACTGTATCGGCACACCCGCCTGGGACGCCTGGTACAGTGCCTGTATCACCGGGGCGCTCACCAGGCCGTTGACCTTGGCGATAATGCGCGCCTTCTTGCCGGCGGCGGCGCGGTCCGCCTCAGCTTGAATGCGTTCCAGCAGCCCCGGCTGCAGCGTGAAGGGAGATTGCAGCAGCTTGTTGAGGCGTGGCGTTTTCGTCTGCGTCGTGAGCTGCATGAACAGCTTGTGCACGTCCTCGCCGATCTTCTCGTCGCGGGTGAAAAGGCCGTAGTCGGTGTACAGACGCGCGGTGCGATCGTGGTAGTTGCCGGTGCCGAGGTGCACGTAGCGTCGCAGTTTGTCCGCCTCCCGTCTCACCACCATGCACATCTTGGCGTGGGTCTTGTAGCCGACGACGCCGTAGACCACCTGTACCCCGGTCTCCTGCAGCTTGGTCGCAATTTCGATATTGGTGGCTTCGTCAAAACGCGCCCGCAGTTCGACGACGACGGTCACTTCCGTTCCCGCCCGCGCCGCGTTCATCAGGCTTTCCACCATGATCGAGTCCAGACCGGTGCGGTACAGGGTTTGCTTGATCGCCAGGACATTGGGGTCCGCGGCGGCCTGGCGCAGGAATTCGACCACCGGAATGAAAGACTGAAACGGGTGGTGCAGGAGCACGTCTTTGGCCGCGATCGCCTTGAACATGTTGGTGCCCTGGGAGAGACGCGGCGGCAGCCCCGGGGTGAAGCTGGGGTACTTGAGATCGGGCCGCTCCACCAGGTCGGGCAGCGCGATCAGGCGATTGAGATTCACCGGTCCGTTGACCTGGTACAGATCGTCTTCGGCGAGCTCGAAACGGTGCAGCAGGAAGTTGGCGAGGTGGCTGGGGCAGTTGTCCGCGACCTCGAGACGCACGGCGTCGCCGTAGCGTCGCGACGGCAGCTCGCCCTCGAGCGCGCGCTTCAAGTCGTCGACCTCTTCGGTATCGACGAACAGATTGCTGTTCCGGGTCACGCGGAACTGATAGCAGCCGCTGACCTTCATGCCCGGAAACAGCTCTCCGATGTAGGTGTGCAGGACGGAGGACAAAAACACGAATTCGTAGGGTCCGTCCGAGAATTCCGCAGGCAGGTGAATGAGGCGCGGCAGCGAGCGCGGGGCCGGCACCACGGCCATGCCGCCTTTGTTGCCGAAGGCGTCTTTGCCGTCCAGGGACACGATGAAATTCAGGCTCTTGTTGAGGGTGCGGGGAAAAGGATGCGCGGGGTCCAGACGGATGGGGGTGATGACCGGAAGCAGTTCGTTGTCGAAATAGCGTTTCAGCCATTCGCTCTGCTTCGGGTCCCACTCCTCGCGGCGCAGGAAGCGTATGCCCTCGTTCGCCATGGCCGGCAGCAGCTGCTCATTGAGGCACCCGTATTGATCCTCGACCAGGGCGTGGGCCTCGCGGCTGATGCGGCGCAGCGCTTCGCTCGGGGTCAGGCCGTCGTCGCCGGTCTGGGTGCTGCCGTACTCGACCTGCTGCTTGAGGCCGGCGACGCGCACCTCGAAGAACTCATCCAGGTTGGAGCAGGTGATGCAGAGAAACCGCAGGCGCTCCAGCAGGGGCACGCCGGCGTCCAGCGCCTGTTCGAAGACGCGGCGGTTGAACGCGAGTTGACTCAGTTCGCGATTGATGAACAGCTCGTACCGCTGCAGATCCTGCTGCCGCGGAAGGGTGTCTTTGACCGTCGCTACCATTTGTGCAAGAGGGCTGTGTCTCAACTACAAGTGTACACGATAGTTCCGCGGCTCGTATCGAGGTCCGGCGGCGCCGGGATGCGGTTGATGCGATCCTCGAAGTGGCGCGTCGAATATGAGTAAAATAGGCGCATACTCAAGCGCCGCCTGAAATCGATGAAGTACAGAACCGACGATCTGCGCATTCGCGAGACCAAGGAGCTGATCTCTCCGGCCCAGGTCCACGAGCAGTACCCGGTGAGCGAGAAGGCCGCGGAGGTGGTGTATTCCACGCGTCAGGCCATCCACGAAATCCTGCAGGGTCAGGACGATCGTCTGCTGGTGGTGGTGGGACCCTGCTCGATCCACGATGTGGCGGCGGCGAGGGAGTACGCGGATCGCTTGAAGGTGGTGCGCGAACGCCTGGGCGACGATCTGCTCATCGTCATGCGCGTGTATTTCGAAAAACCGCGCACGACCGTGGGGTGGAAGGGACTGATCAACGATCCGGACCTCGATGAAAGCTTTCACATCAACAAGGGTCTGCGGCTGGCGCGTGAACTGCTGCTTTACGTCAACGAACAGGGGGTGCCGGCGGGGACCGAATATCTGGACCTGATATCGCCCCAGTACGTGGCCGATCTCATCAGCTGGGGCGCGATCGGCGCGCGCACTACGGAGAGCCAGGGTCATCGCGAGTTGGCATCCGGGCTGTCGTGCCCCGTGGGTTTCAAGAACGGCACCGACGGCTCGCTCAAGATCGCGGTGGATGCGGTCGCCGCCGCCATGCATCCGCACCATTTCCTGTCGGTGACCAAGGAGGGGCGGACCGCGATATTTTCCACGGCCGGCAACGACGATTGTCATGTGATCCTGCGCGGCGGCAGGGAGCCCAATTACGATGCGCCGCATGTGCGTAAGGCGGCGCGCGAGATGCAGTCCGCCGGGCTGCGTCCCAATATCATGGTGGATTTCAGCCACGCCAACAGCCGAAAAAAACCGCCCCTGCAGATCGAGGTGGCGGAAGACGTGACTGCTCAGATCGCCGCGGGGGAGGCGCGGATCATTGGCGCGATGATCGAAAGTCACCTGACGGCAGGGCGGCAGGACGTGACGCCCGAACAACCGTTGCGATACGGACAGAGCATCACCGACGCCTGCATCGGCTGGAACGACACCGAGCCTCTGCTGGAAAAAATCGCCGCGGGCGTTCGCCGGCGCAGGCAGAACCGGCTCACGGCCGTGGGTTCCTAGGAGCCTGTCCCAGTATGCGTGCTCCTACTGCGAACCCGGGACAGCGGCCCACTTTGCCGAAGCTTCTCGTCGCATAGCGGGCTATTCTCCTCGAATCTTCGACCAACTGCTCTCGCTCTCCCACATTCTCGCTACGGGCAGAATACTCGGACAGGCCAGGAGCCTGTCCCAGTATGCGTGCTCCTACTGCGAACCCGGGACAGCGGCCCACTTTGCCGAAGCTTCTCGTCGTATAGCGGGCTATTCTCCTCGAATCTTCGACCAACTGCTCTCGCTCTCCCACATTCTCGCTACGGGCAGAATACTCGGACAGGCTCCTAGCGCCAAATACCAAATATTCTTAATCCGCGAATCAGATATTTTAGTGCCTGGTTTCTGTTAACGATGTGCGTTGTGCGGTATTTTTGCCGGCCCGCGCCAGGTCCACAGTAATATCGACGCGCCGACAGAACGGCTGAGCGAGGAGAAAAACAGGCATGATCAAGCCACATGGTTCCGACACCCTCAATCCCTTATTCGTTTACGATTCCGAACGCCGCCACGCGCTCGAACGGGAAGCGGCCAAGCTACCCGCGTTGTTGTTGAACTCGGCGGCGGCGAGCAACGCAGTGATGCTGGGCGCGGGTTACTTCAATCCCCTCACGGGGTACATGAACAAAGCCGACGCGTTGTCGGTGTGCGAGCGCCTGCATACGACCGGCGGTCTGTTCTGGCCCACTCCGATACTCAATCTCGCCATGGATTTGAAGGACATCAAAGACAGCAAACGCATCGCCCTGCGCGACCCCAACAGCGACGGCCATCCGCTGCTGGCGGTGATGGACGTAGAGGCGATCGAACAGTTCTCCGACGATGAAATCCGCTTCATGACCGAAAAGACGTTCGGCACTGCGGACGGGACACACCCGGGCGTGGCGACCTTTGCTTCGTTGGGCAATTACTGCGTGTCCGGCCCCATCGAGGTGCTGAATTTCAGTTATTTTCAAGCCGATTTTCCGGATACCTTTCGTACCGCTGTGGAGATCCGCAACGAGATTCAGGAGCACGGCTGGAATCGGGTGGTCGCGTTTCAGACCCGCAACCCCATGCACCGGGCCCACGAGGAGCTGTGCAAGATGGCCATGGAGGCGGTCGACGCCGACGGCGTCGTCATTCACATGCTGCTGGGTAAGCTCAAACCCGGCGACATCCCGGCACCGGTGCGGGACGCGGCCATTCGAAAGATGGTCGAGCTGTATTTCCCGCCGAACACGGTCATGATAACGGGTTACGGTTTCGACATGTTGTACGCCGGACCGCGGGAGGCCGTGCTGCACGCGATTTTCCGACAGAACATGGGCGCCACGCATTTCATCATCGGCCGCGACCACGCGGGAGTCGGCGATTACTACGGCGCCTTCGACGCTCAGACCATCTTCGATCGCGAAGTGCCGCAGGGTGCGCTGGAAATCGACATCTTTCGCGCCGATCACACGGCGTACTCCCGCAAGCTGAACAAGGTGGTGATGATGCGGGACGCCCCCGACCATTCCAAGGACGACTTCGTGCTGCTGTCCGGCACCAAGGTGCGGGAGATGCTGGGAAACGGCATTGCCCCGCCGCCGGAGTTTTCCCGGCCCGAAGTGGCACAGATCTTGATGGACTACTACCGAAGTCAGGCCGCGTAAGCCGCTGCCGACGCGCACGGCCCGGTTGCGGCCGCCGGGGGCCGCAACGGCGTGCCGCGCGGTCCGCGGAAGGCCGGAGACGGCCGGATGTCTGCGTCCCCGCGGCCCCGGGTCCACGTGTCGGTCGGCTGCCGCCGCTGGACGGAACAAGACTGGTGGCGGGATTTGCGCGGCTATATACTCCGCGGCACAAGGAGAAACCGGGAAACTGAAGTCAGGGTGCAGGGGTGCGAATTAGGGGCACGCGATGTTGACGTATCAAGATTGTTTGGACATGTGTGAGTTCACGAAGGACGAGATCATGGCGATCGCCGAACACGAGCACATTTCGGATATGGACGCCATCATTCTCGCGGAAGCGCTCATTCACACCACGGGCGGTGCATTCAAGATCCAGCGCATGATCTTGGACGATATCGAGGAGGCCGTGGAGGAGAACGACGCCGTCAAGGAGGGCCTGCTGCGCGACGTTTTGAAACGCTTCATCGAAACCCATCCAATGGCGTTGCAGCTGGGGCGTTAGCACTCATCGTCGTTAGTCATCGGCTGCGCCGCCGCCGTCGGCGCAGCACAACAATGCTCTATTTTTGTTGTCCAACCACCATACTCTCTTTCTTTAGACCAGGAGGAGAACTATGGCACGGTCGCAGACGCGCAACGCCGCGGTCGTCGTATTGCTGATTGTCGTTGCCTGGGTAAGCGCACCTGTCGCTGCCGCCCAGGACGACGCTCCGAAATTGGGTCGTTTTCTGGGCGCCAAGCCCGCCGAGTATCCCGCCTGGTTCAAGCAGAGCTTCCTCGAGTTTTCCGAAGACGTGCGCGAAGCCGCCGCAAGCAACAAGCGGCTCATGGTGATGTTTCATCAGGATAACTGCCCCTACTGCAACGCCCTGGTGGAACGCAATCTGTCGCAAAAACATATCGAAGACAAGATGCGGGAGTCGTTCGAAATCATTGCCATCAACATGTGGGGCGATCGGGAAGTCTTGACCGTCGAGGGGCAAAGTTACAGCGAGAAGGCCTTCGCCGAGGCGCTGCGCGTCCAATTCACGCCGACGCTGATATTCTTCAACGAGACCGGCGAGATGGTGCTGCGCTTGAACGGCTATCTTCCACCGCGGCAATTCGAGGCGGCGCTGGACTACGTGTCGCAGAAAAAGGAAAGTGAACTCTCTTACACGGATTTCGTCGCGTTACGCGCCGCTGGATCGTCTTCAAAAAAACTGCATTCGCAGGATTTCTTTTCGTCTCCCCCCTACGACCTTGCTGCCGCAGCCGGGGGCGACAGGCCGATCGCGGTGTTCTTCGAGCAGGGCGACTGCCCGAACTGCGACACACTGCACTCGGAGGTGATGAACGACCCACAGATCAGGGAGTTGGCCGGAAAATTCACCTGTGTCCAGCTCGATATGTGGTCCCGGGTGCCGGTCGTTACCCCCGCCGGAGATCAGACCGATGCTCGGGAGTGGGCGAAGTCGTTGAATGTGAAATATGCGCCCTCCATCGTGTTGTTCGACGCCGCCGGTCGTGAAATCATCCGCAGCGAGGCCATGTTCAAGGTGTTTCATACTCAGTCCATCTTTGACTACGTGCTCAGCGGCGCCTACAAAACCCAGCGCAGCTTCCAACGCTACATCTCGGCGCGCGCTGAACATATTCGTGAGCAGGGCGTGGATGTAGATATATGGAAATAACCCGGATTCCACGCCGCGGGTTAGAATAAGGTTTTTACCAGAACAAGATTCACCGTCTCTATTCCCTTGGTAAGCAGAACCGCATCTTTGCCGGTGGTGGTGTACTCGTGTCTCGGACACCTGTTCATCCATCTTTGCATGGCGTTTTACTTCGTCATCGTCTTGGCCCTGGAAACCGACTGGGGCCTGCCTTATCACGAACTCGTGGAACTGTGGACCCTGGGCGCTCTGATGATCGGCGCCGCTGCCCTGCCCGCGGGTATGTTGGGCGACCGGTTCGGAGCGTCGGCGATGATGGTGGTGTTTTTCCTCGGTATGGGGGTCTGTTCGATCCTCGCGGGGCTCGCCAATTCGACCACGACCTTGTTTTGGGGACTTACCGGCATCGGCGTGTTTGCTTCGATTTATCATCCGGTGGGAATTCCCTGGTTGGTGCGCAACACCGACGCCAACAAGGGCAAGGCCCTGGGCTTCAACGGCATCTTCGGATCCCTCGGCACCGCCGTGGCGGGGTTGACCGCGGGGGGCCTGATCGACCTGATCAACTGGCGCGCGGCGTTCATCGCCCCGGGCTTACTCTGCGTGGCGACGGGTCTCGCACTGTGGTGGCATGTGCGCAGCGGGCGCATTGCCGACAGGGCGTTCCACGAGGAAGAAACGTCGCAGGCGAAATCGGGCGACGAAGACCGTGTGCGGGTGTTTCTGGTGCTGTTGATCACCATGTTTTTTGCATCGCTGATCTACAACAGCACGCAGACCGCGCTGCCGAAGCTGTTCGAGCTGCGCCACGACGGGCTCGCCGGGGAGGGGGCGTTGGGGATCGGCATATTGATAGCCGCGGTGTATACCGCCGCGGGCGTGATGCAATTGCTGGGGGGGCACCTCGCGGATCGGCACCCACTGAAATACGTATACCTGGGGGCGCTCGCGGTGCAGGTGCCGCTGTTATGGTGGGCCGCCAGCCAGGCCGGCGTGCCACTGCTGCTCATCGCCAAGTTCATGGTGATGGCCAACGTCGGCGCCCTTCCCGCGGAAAACATGCTGCTGGCGGCGTACACGCCGGCCAGACGGCATGGTTTGGTGTTCGGTCTGAAGTTCGTGCTGGCCTTCGGAGTCGCCCCGCTGGCGATTCAACTGGTCGCGGTCATCGCTGCAAAAACCGGCGAATTTTACTGGCTGTTTACGCTGCTCGCCCTGTTTGCGCTGTTGGCGTTGATCGTAGCTTCCCGACTGCCGCGCCCGCGTACTGCGGAGTTTGAAGGGCGCATCACCGGTGCCGGCACGACTCAGGGCCTGCAGTAATAGTTTACGCTGTCGGCCAGGCTACCGGGGAGTTGATCGGCGATGCGGCATTGCCGTTTCTGTATCGAGGCGAATTGACGTATCCAGACGGATCCCGACTCCATGGGCAGCGATCTGGTGGCCCGTTTCGCCGCCCTCAGGTCTGAATGCGAACCGTAGAGGGCGATAAACCAGTTCTTTTCGTCGCGACGGGTCGTGAAGTATACGGCGTCGCGTTGCAAACGATTCTGCCGTAAGAAATCCGCGACCTGGGAGACCCGCGGTACGCTTATGAGTTGGACGGTGTAGAAATCTCCAGGCTGGGAGAACAGCCACGCGTGATCGTCGTGACGCACATGCGACGCTGCCGCCGGCTCGTCCTCCGTGGCCGGCGACGGGCGGTCGCCGACGGCGCCGGCATCGGGTCTGCGGGCGGGGTCGTCCTTTTCCGCAGGCCGCAGGCGCGGAAGCGCATGGCCATTCATCGCGAAGCCGTTTCGAGACTCGATGGACGCAGTATCGGTTTTCCCATGCCGGCAACGATCGGATAACCGGGGATCGGTGCCGGCGAGGTTGCGGCAACGGTTCTGCTGCACCGCACCGAAACGCCGGATCCACACTTCCGGCGGCGACAGGCCCAGCTTTGCCACAGCGGCCCGGGCGGCACCAACATCGGGATAACTGCCGTGCAGCAGGTACCACCATCGTTTTCCGTCGATCCGCGTATGCAGGAGTCTGACGTCGTCCACCTGCGGCAGCGTCTTGAGGAACTGGTTGACCGCTTTGAACGACGGATCACTGATCAACTGCAGGGTGTAGAAGTCCTCGGGCTGTTCGAACAGCCAGGACTCGTTGTCGTCGGCCGGGTCGCGGTCCACGGAAGTCGGAGGCAGAAAAATGCGATCGGGTTGATTGAGGTTCGCCAGGACATGCGGCTGGAGTTCCATCGCCGAGTCCGTGTTCCCCACCGCGGCGGTCTGCGGCATTTTCGTCGCGGGCGCGGTCGGCGACATCGTTTCGACGTCATCCGGGGGGTCGGCAATGGACTGTTGCGGCGTTTCTTCGGCCGCCTGCGGCGTCGCCGCCGGCGTCCACGCGGGTATTGAACCGGTCCTGTCGGCGAGCGGCGGGCGCTCGCCGCCGCGCGCCGCTGCGGTCGAGGCGGTTGTCGCGGGTGTCGCCGGTTCCGTTTTCGACGCCGGTTTCGGCGCGGTGGCGGTATGCGTCTCCGGCTGTTCGGCCCGCCGCCCTGCCGGCGGGCGCTCGCCGCCACGGGCCACCGAGATGGGTTCGGGAGCGTCGTGCGGCCCCAGGAGTGGCGGTGTATTCGCGTGTACCGGCCGCTTCCCGGCGCTCGATAGCGTCGCGGTCGCCCGAGCGTTCCAAATCTCCGAAGGCTCCCACCCGTTCGGGTATTCGGGGAGCTGCCAGCCGCCTGTAGGTTGATGGACAGCGGGCCGCGCAGCGGGAC
>CAMYIN010000190.1 GCA_947258495.1 uncultured Gammaproteobacteria bacterium | reverse complement strand
AAAGGCGGTTGGACCAAAGGAGGGAGAGGCAGAGAGATTCCGATCCGCACGCCCTATCAGCGCGGTGTCTTGGAGGAAGCCAAACGGATTGCCGGAAACGGCTCCATGATCCCGGCACACAAGACGTACAAGCAACAGTTGCATACTTGGGAACACGTCACCCGCAAAGCGGGAATTTCGAAAACGCACGGCCTGCGGCACACGTACGCGCAATCTCGATATCAAGAATTGACCGGCTGGAAATCCCCTCTCCAAGGTGGCCCGGCTAGAGACGAACTGAAAGCTGAAAGGCGGCAGCACGATATCGAGGCCCGTCACCAGATTGCAAAAGAGCTCGGGCACAGCCGGATCACGATTACTTACGTGTACTTAGGACGGTGAGGTGGCTATGACGACTTCAATGAAAATGTGTGACTGCCCCAGATTCGACAAATGTGCCGCACCCATCTGCCCGCTCGATCCCGATTGGCGGGCTCGTGTTTATCGCAAGGGTGAGCCGATCTGTTTCTACCTACGCGAATTCGTCAAATCCAGTGCGAAAACCCAATTTCAGGGGTGCATAGCGATACAAATCTTCGAGGTGATCCAGGAACACCTCGAAGCGCTGTGTCGCCGGTATGCACCCCTGCTCAGGGCGTTAGAGCGGGCAAAACAGACCGGTTCCAGAACCGAATCACGTCAAACAGCGCATGCCAGTCCGGTTCTCGGGCCGAGAGATCGAGCGATCGACCGTGACCGGGCAAACCGCAACGCGGGAAAGCATCGATAAACAGATGGCGGGCAAGCAAGCAATGGCCGTACAGATCGTGCCCAGACTGCTCCGGCTGCGCGATGCCCCCGGTTATTTGGGCATGGATCGGAACCGTTTTAATGCGGTCGTGAGGCCGTTCGTCACTGAAATTTCTATCGGCAGTCAGGGCATTGCCTTTGACCGCCTTGATCTGGACGCCTGGGCGGATCAGTATAAGGCCCGCAACGGGCGTCCCGGTCAACGAATAGGAGACCAATTATGGGACGCAAAAGAACGCCAGGGCTCTACCAACGTGAAGAGATCTGGCACATCGACAAACGGATCCGCGGAACGCGACTTTGCGAAAGTACTGGAACGCGTGATCTCACGGAAGCCGAGGCGTACTTAGCACGGCGGATTGAAGACCTCCGCCAGGCTAAGGTGTATGGGGTACGGCCGACTCGCTCGTTCAGGGAAGCGGCCACACGATATTTGCGGGAAAACGAGCACAAGCGCAGCCTGATCGATGACGCGCTGCATTTGAAGCAATTGGACCCGTATATCGGGGAATTGCCGATTGCGTCGGTGCACATGGGCACGCTGCAGGGATTCATCGATGCGCGCAAGGCCAAGGGGACCAAATCGAAAACGGTCAACCTGGCCTTGAGCGTGGTGAGACGGATTCTCAATCTGGCGGCCTCGGAGTGGCTGGACGAGTCCAACCTGACCTGGTTGGAGCGTCCGCCCAAGATCAAGCTGCTGCGGGTCACGGATGCGCGCAAGCCCTACCCGCTGTCCTGGGAAGAGCAGGCGCGGCTGTTCAAGGAGCTGCCGGTGTACCTGGCGCGGATGGCCTTGTTCAAGGTGAACACAGGCTGCCGGGAAGGCGAGGTCTGCGGGCTCAGATGGGCGTGGGAAGTGGCGGTGCCGGAGCTGGACACGACGGTCTTTATCATTCCCGGAGACCGGGTCAAGAATGGTGAAGAACGCGTGATTGTCCTGAACCGGGTCGCCAAGTCGGTGATCGACAGTGTGCGTGGACAGCACCCAGAGTTTGTCTTTTCGTACAAGGAGAGACCTTTGGCAAAGATAAACAACACCGCATGGAGAAAGGCACGGTTGCGGGCAGGATTGCCGCAGGTCCGCGTCCATGATCTTAAGCACACACTCGGCCGCAGACTTCGCGCGGCGGGTGTGTCGTTTGAGGACCGGCAGGATTTGTTGGGACACCGATCCGGAAGGATCACGACGCACTACTCGGCGGCAGAATTGGAGAGCTTGATCACCGCCGCGAACCAGGTCGTCGAGGGAGGGTCCCGCAAAACTCCCGCACTGGTGGTGCTCAAACAACAGGCGGGTGCAAAGGCGTGATTTTTGTTTCAGTGAAACAAAGAGTTATTGGCGCGCCCGGAGAGATTCGAACTCCCGACCGCCTGGTTCGTAGCCAGGTACTCTATCCAACTGAGCTACGGGCGCGTAAGCGAATACGATAGCATTGCAATCGATTGATCGCTGCTTGTAAGAATCGCTGACTTACTATTTGGCGGAGAGAGAGGGATTCGAACCCTCGATGGAGTTATTAGCCCCATACTCCCTTAGCAGGGGAGCGCCTTCAGCCAGCTCGGCCATCTCTCCCGGCAAATTGAATCAGCTCTGGTTGCCTTCGGCGGCGGCTTCGCCCGGTTCCTCGGTTTGAGCGTCCGATTCTTTTTGTCTTTGTTCCTGCTTGATTCGCTCATAGATCTCTTCCCTATGCACCGGAACCTCCTTCGGTGCGTTAATTCCAATGCGAACCTGATTCCCTTTAATCCCGAGAACGGTAACTTGAACATCGTCTCCAATGTTCAGAGTCTCGCCTATACGTCGGGTTAAAATCAGCATCTTTCAATGATCTCCTGAAGACTTCTACTCTACAATTTGGGTGACCTGAGTCCCGAAGGGTCTATCCTCCGGGAACCCTCGGCATTATATATCAGATGCCGAACCCCCACCTAACCAAATCCCCCTCCCCCTTGGTTCTAGGACTCATCACTGTTTTCCAAGCCAAAAGCCTTGTGTAAGGTCCTCACTCCGAGCTCCAGATACTTATCTTCGACGACGACCGAAATCTTGATCTCCGAGGTAGAAATCATCTGTATATTGATGCCTTCGTTCGCCAGCGCCTGAAACATGGTCGTGGCGATACCGGCGTGAGACCGCATGCCGACGCCAACTACCGAGATCTTTGCTATGTTGTTGTCTCCGCCGACATCTCTCGCCTTCAACTCAACGGCGGTTTTCTTCAGGATATCCAGCGATTTTTCGTAGTCGTTTCTATGGACCGTGAAAGTCAAATCCGTGGTGCCGTCTGCACCCACGTTCTGTACAATCATGTCAACGTTTACGTGTGCTTCAGAAATCGGTCCCAGGATGCGATAAGCGATGCCCGGTTCATCGGGGATTCCACGGATCGTGAGTTTCGCTTCGTCCTTGTTGTAGGCAATGCCCGAAATCATTGGCTGCTCCATTGACGGCTCCTCATAGGTTATCAATGTTCCTGGACTCTCTTCGAATGAAGACAACACGCGTAACGGCACCCGATACTTGCCGGCAAACTCCACCGAACGCGTTTGCAGTATCTTCGAACCCAAACTCGCGAGCTCCAGCATCTCTTCGTCGGTAATGCGGTCGAGACGTCGTGCCTCGGGCACGATGCGAGGATCGGCGGTGTAGACGCCGTCCACGTCCGTATAGATGCGGCATTCGTCGGCATTCAGCGCCGCCGCCATTGCCACGGCCGTGGTATCGGAGCCGCCGCGGCCGAGTGTGGTGATGTTCCGATCTTCATCGACACCCTGAAAACCTGCCACCACGACGACGCGTCCATTTGCAAGGTCGTTGCGTACGCGCGCATCTTCGATGTCGAGTATGCGCGCTCGGCCGTGCACGCTGTCGGTGCGAATGTGAACCTGGCCTCCGGTGTACGAACGCGCATCGAATCCGCGCCGGTGCAGCGCCATCGACAACAAAGCGATCGTCACCTGTTCGCCGGTAGACAACAGCACGTCCAGCTCCCGGGCCGGGGCCTCGCAATTAATCTCCCGGGCAAGTTCCAGCAGTCGATTGGTTTCGCCGCTCATGGCGGATACGACGACCACCATATCGTTGCCCGATTCGCGGGACGTGGCCACTTTGTCGGCGACGTGATTGATGCGCTCTACATCTCCGACCGATGTGCCCCCGTATTTTTCTACGATCAACGCCACTACGACACCGAATGCTGCGATTAAAAAAGGGTGCGGATTAAAGCCGTTTTTGATGCCGGTGTAAAGCGCCGGACAACGACCTTTTTCCTATCGTTACAATTGCTCCTGAATCCATTCAACAACCGCCTCGAGGCTGCGGTCCAGGTTCTCTGCTTCGGGCAATCCTCCCTCCGCCATGTCCGCTCGGCCGCCCCCCTTGCCACCGCCAATCGCGGCGATATGCTGGATGAGTTTGCCCGCGTGCAGGCGCTTGCTCAGGGTTTTGGATACCCCCGCCGTCAGCCGCGCGCGCCCGTCTTCTTCGGCGCCGAACACGACGACAGCCTCCCCTAGCCGATCGCGGAAACGGTCTATCGTCGCTCGCATTGCCTTGCTGTCGACGCCGTCCAGGCGCGCAGCCAGGACCTTGATGCCCGCCACTTCTTGAACCTTGTCGGTCAGATCGGAGCCGGCGCCGGACGCCAGGCGGGACTGCAACTGGGCCTTTTCCTTTTCCAGACGCTTGACGCGCTCCAGGGCCTGCGACACTTTGTCTTCGAGCTCGTCCCGAGTTCCCTTCAACAGCCGCGCGGCGCGATCGAGGATTTCCTGCTGAGCGGCGACGTAATCGAGTGCGCCGTCGCCGGTAACCGCCTCAATGCGCCGCACCCCTGCGGCGATCCCACCTTCCGACACTATCTTGAACAGTCCGATGTCGCCCGTGCGCCGAACGTGCGTCCCGCCGCACAGTTCGAGTGAAAAGTCACCCATACCGACCACGCGCACGCGATCGTCGTATTTTTCTCCGAATAACGCCGCAGCGCCCGCCGCCTTGGCCTCTTCCAACTCCATTTCGCGGGTCGCGACTTCGGAATTGCGCATCACTTCCGTATTCACCAAACGTTCGATACGCGCGAGCTGCTCCGCAGTCACTGTATCGGGATGCGAGAAATCAAAACGCAGTCTCGGGGCCTCCACCAATGAGCCCTTCTGCTGCACATGCGACCCCAGAACTTCCTTCAAGGCGGCATGCAGCAGATGGGTGGCGGAGTGGTTACGCGCCGTGGCAGCGCGTTTGTCGTCGTCGACTTCCGCCTGCACGCGATCGCCGACCCGAAACCGGCCCATGCGGACGCGACCGACATGACCTACGACGTTGTTCGGCAGTTTCCTCGTGTCGGTGACGTCGAACACGGCGTCTCCGCGACGCAAACGGCCGGTATCACCCACCTGCCCTCCGCTCTCGGCGTAGAACGGCGTGCGGTCGAGGACGATAATCACCTCTTCGCCGGCGCCCACTTCCGACAACTGTTCACCGTCCTGGACGATTGCCTGCAGGACTGCGATGTCCACGACCTTGGTGTAGCCGACAAAATCGGTAGAGGAGCCGACGTCAACCACGACCGCCTCCCCTGCGGTAAACCGGCTCGCGGCGCGGGCGCGATCACGCTGCGCCTCCATGGCCCTTTCGAAGCCGACCATATCGACCGACAAGCCGCGTTCCCTGGCCGCGTCGGCGGTCAAATCGGCGGGAAATCCGTAAGTGTCCCAAAGTCGAAACACGACGTCTCCCGGGATCACGTTACCCGAGGCTCTGGCGACCTCTTGATCGAAGATACGCATGCCCTGCTCGAGGGTTTCGGCGAATCGTATTTCCTCGTTCTCAAGGACCTGCACGACCTGGTCCTGCGCCTCGACCAGCTCCGGGTACGCGTCACCCATCTCGGCAACCAGGGGAGCAACCAGATCACAGAAAAACGGCGTCCGGCCGCCGAGCCGGTGTCCGTGCCGAATCGCCCGCCGGATGATGCGGCGCAACACGTAACCCCGACCTTCGTTGCTCGGCGTGACGCCGTCGGTGATGAGAAACGCGGTGGAACGGATATGATCGGCCAGCACGCACAACGATTTGTCGTGCACGTCCGAAGCGCCGGTAATTTCCTGCGCGGCCCGCAGCAGATTCTTGAACAAATCGATATCGTAGTTACTGTGCACGCCCTGCATTACGGTCGCCAGGCGTTCCAATCCGAGACCGGTGTCTACCGACGGTTTCGGCAGCGGCGTCAATGTGCCCTCGGCATCGCGATTGAACTGCATGAACACCAGGTTCCAGATCTCGACGTAGCGGTCGCCGTCCTCTTCCGGGGTACCCGGCGGACCGCCTTCGACCTCCGGTCCGTGATCGTAAAAAATCTCGCTGCAGGGACCACAAGGGCCGGTGTCGCCCATCGCCCAGAAATTGGCGTGGGCGCCGATGCGCGCAAAGCGGGACCTGGGGACACCGATTTCCTTCAGCCAGAAGTCGGCCGCCTCGTCGTCGTCTTCGTACACGGTCACCCACAATCGCTCCGCGGGCAGCCCCGCATCGACGGTGAGGTACTCCCACGCGTACTCGATTGCTTCGTGTTTAAAGTAGTCGCCGAAGCTGAAGTTGCCCATCATCTCGAAGAAAGTATGGTGCCGTGCGGTATAGCCGACGTTTTCCAGATCGTTGTGCTTGCCGCCGGCGCGCACGCAACGCTGCGCCGTGGTCGCGCGCAGGTAAGGGCGTTTCTCGTGACCCAGAAATACGTCTTTGAACTGAACCATGCCCGCGTTGGTGAACAGCAAGGTAGGATCGTTGTGGGGAACCAGCGAGCTGCTCCGTACGAGCTCGTGCCCGTTGCGAACGAAGAAATCCAAAAAACTACGACGAATATCTGCGGTCTTCATTCAATGCTCGTACCGGATCATCTGTTTAATCTGTTCCGCGCTGAAGCCTCGATGCTGCAGGAATCTTGCATGCCGAGTCCACTCCGTATAATTTTTCGGAGCCACGCCGGCGAATTTCTTACTCCATACCTGCTGCAACCGATCCAGCCAAACGGGATCGTGCGCGTCCACGCACTGCTCCACCAACGACGGCTGGATACCGCGCCGCTGCAGCTCGTGACGGATCCGAAGCGGACCGTATCCACGCCGCACCCGCGCCGCGATCAAGGCCTCCACGAATCGTTGATCTGAAACCAGGTCCCGCGACCTCAATTCCGCTACCACCGTCGCCGCAACTTGCTCATCGACTCCTTTGGCAATCAGTTTCGCTGTGAGTTCTTGGGTACCGTGTTCTCGCCGCGCGAGCATGCGCATTGCCAAACCCAATGCGTGCTCTCGGGGGTCTCGCTCGGAATCCGTGACGCTACGCCTCCGCTTGCGTCGCCGCCAGCCCTTCCTCTACGACCACCGAACCTCCGATCCCCTTCGCCGCGCGGATCCCCGCTTCGATCTCGTTGAGCGTGTCCTCGTGCGTCTTGAGAAATTCGCGCACGTTGTCGCGCCCCTGGCCGATGCGGTCACCCTGGTAGCTGTACCAGGCACCGGACTTGTCGATGACACCGGCGTCCACACCCAGGTCGATCAATTCACCTTCTCGGGAGATGCCTTCGTTGTAGAGGATATCGAATTCGCACTGTTTGAACGGCGGCGCGACCTTGTTCTTGACCACCTTCACCCGCGTCTGGTTGCCGAGGATTTCATCGCCCTTCTTTATCGCTCCCACCCTGCGGATGTCGAGGCGCACCGAGGAATAGAATTTGAGCGCGTTGCCGCCGCTGGTGGTTTCGGGATTGCCGAACATCACGCCGATCTTCATGCGGATCTGGTTGATGAAAATCACCAGCGTGTTCGAGCGCTTGATGTTAGCGGTGAGCTTGCGCAACGCCTGCGACATCAGGCGTGCC
>CAMYIN010000189.1 GCA_947258495.1 uncultured Gammaproteobacteria bacterium | reverse complement strand
TGGTTGTCTCAATGAACCGTATCGCAGTTGTGTCAAGATCAAACCGGGGAGTGGCCTTATTGACGGTATTATTTATACTGGTATTGATTACGACATTGAGTGTGTATCTGGTGGAAGACGAACACATCGCGATACGTCGCATCAGCAACTCGCGAGATTTCGAACAGGGATATCAAATGACGGCGGGTGCCGAACATTGGGCATTGAAGGTCCTGGAACGTGACGCCAAGCAAAATAAGGTGGACCATTTGAATGAGTCCTGGAGCAATTTGTTGCCGGAAGTCAAAGTCGAGGAGGGAAGTCTTGTCGCGAGCGTGCGAGACCTCCAGGGAGTGTTCAACGTGAATAATCTTTCCGCCGGTCGAGACCAGATTTGGTATCCCATGTTCGTTCGACTCTTGGGAGTGCTGGAACTGGACGAATCCCTGGCCGATGCGCTGATCGATTGGATAGACGGTGATCAGGACATAACCGGTTCGAACGGCGCTGAAGACCCCGATTATTTGAGCCTCGATCCTTCCTACCGTGCCGGGAACCGAATGCTTTCCGACATCGGCGAGCTGGTGTGGGTCAAGGGCTTCGACGAAAAAGTCCTGTCGACGCTCGCGCCTTTCATCACGGCCTTACCGGTTAAAGACACCAAGATCAATATCAATACGAGTTCACCGTTACTGTTGCGGGTCCTGGCCAAAGAGGTTCTGTCTGAAGCCGAAGCGGAATCACTTGCCGACGGCAGAGGAGAAGAAGGATATTTGAACGTCGATAGTTTTCTTACGCGCACCGAGCTCGCTGCCGAATCCGACAACGTCCAACCTTTGATAACGGTGGCTAGTGAGTATTTTGAAGTTCGAAGCCAAGCAAAGTTCGGCCGCTTGACGACCGTCTCGTTGAGCACCGTTCACCGAACATCGAGTGGAGAGCGCGTTAGCGTGATACAGAGACGGCGGGGCCTGTCGTGATATTCGTGTTTTCGATCGACCCGCCGTTCAGATGGGCGACGGCGGATGACCGCGGGAATGTCCAGGACCGGGGTATCGCCGACGATCTCGCGGCTTTGTCGGTGCCTCGCGGTGTAAGCGACGTCGTTGCGGTCGCTCCCGCCGGCGACGTGACGATTCGAAATGTGAAGTTACCGGCGCGAAGCCGGGCCAAGGCGCTGGCCGCCGTGCCTTACGCGCTGGAGGACACGCTTGCCACCGACGTGGAGCAGCTTTATTTCCAGATCTTGGACTGGAAACCCGGCGCCGAGACAGTGGTAGCAATTGTCGCCAAAGACAAGATGGACGCATGGCATCAAGCCATTCGAGACCTGCCTTTTCCTGTCGATGCGCTCGTACCCGAATATTTTTTTATACCGATACACCCGCAGACCGAAGCGACGGTAGTGCGCACGCAGGATGATTGCGTTGCTGTTCGCACCGGACCATATCAAGGATTCGAGCTGGACTCGGCTTCGGTGGACCTTTGGTGGCGCGGTTTCGATCGAAAGGACGTCGCCGTTGCCTGCCAGGATCCAGACCTCGCCCGGCACCTGGTGACTCTCGGTGGCACCATGGTGCGAGAATGGGAAATCGGATCGGATTTTACCGACTGGCTGCGCCATCACCAGAAATTCGAAATTACCGGAAATCTTCTACAGGGTGCTTATCGACCTCGGCACCATGAACAAAAGTTCGGACGCTACAAGATTGCGGCCGTTATCCTGCTGGTGGCGGCGGCAATTCAGTTTATCTCCAGCGGTTACGAGTATTTCGAATTGGCCTCCGCCAGTCGGCGCCTCGACGGCGAGATACGAAAGGTTTTTATGGACACTTTTCCGCAGACCACGCGCATTGTCGATCCCAGGGTCCAGTTCGAGCAGAAGGTAAGAGAATTGCGAACCGGCACGATAGGAGCCGGAGAGTTTCAAATTCTTTTGTCGGCGGTCGCGCGAGTAATCCCGGGGTCACAGGGAAGACTGGAAGAGATCAGTTTTCGAGACAACGCGATGATCGTGACCTGCGTCACCAAGGATTTTGCCGGATTGGACCAGCTGAAAACCAGGTTTACTGAAGATTCTGCCGTGGACGTCGAACTGTTGTCGTCCGGATCGCGGGACGAACGCGTCAGCGGTCGATTCAGAATCTCCCAGGCTCGGGGATGAACGGTATCGCAACCTATTGGAGCGGTCTGAGCGCGCGCGAGCGCCAGATAATAGGTTTTGGAGGGGTCCTCGTCGCGCTCATTGTATTGTACGCCTGGGCCTGGAGCCCGTTTCAAGACGCCTTGAATCGACTTCGCGTGCAGGTGCCGGCCAAGCAGGCAACATTGTCGTGGATGCAGCAGCAAGCGGAACTGATCAAGCCTTCGTTGAGCGCTCAAAACACGCAGATTGAGCCGAGCGCGCCGCTGCTGACGATCGTAGAATCCAGCGCGGAAAAGACCGGGATGCGTTCTACGATTCGGCGCATGTCGCCCGGTGACGAGGAAGGACAGGTCAAGATCTGGCTTACGGAAGCCAATTTCGACGATTGGTTGATCTGGCTGGAAGCATTGAGGAGACAGGGCGTGGAAGTGGCTTCCTGCACGGTCACCAAGGGCAACGACGATAAAGTGAATATACGGGTGGAGCTTCAGCGGCGATTGTGACCCGGTGTCCGAACACCCGCCGCCGCACGCTACGATACGTCATCGCTGGACTTGGCGACAAACCGCCAACGTCGAATTACTGTCACTGGTAAGGAACAGGTCGGTCGCGCACCCCCGACCCGCCGTAGGACGGTATTCGACCCAGCCGACGGGCGGACACTCTGGGCGGATCGAGGACGATTCGACGGCGATATAATCGCTCCGCAGCAAACGTGCAGCTCGTCATTCACTAAGGATCGACTACAACCGTCTAAATGTCCTTGTTCTCGTCGCGGCCCAGGTCGATGCTGGGCCTGGTTCTGTTGGGGTTTTCCGTGGTCGCGCTTCCTCCAATCGTCGCCGCGTTTCGAGCAGCAAGCTACGTCAATGACCTGTCCTTCCGTAGCGAAGGCTTGGTTTCGGAGGGCCTCGAACTCATCGCCGAGGGTGAGTTGCTGAGCGAACAATTCATCGCCATGGAACGGAACGCGCGGCAATTTCGCGTTCTCGGCGACGAGTCCATGTTGCAGCTATACGATGAAAAGCACGCGCGTTTGATCGACAGCGTGAATTTTCTCATCGGGCTGAGCAGGACCCATGCGATGCGACAACGCCTGGACCGTATAAAAAGCGACGCGCAAAGCGTCGCCCTGGCGCTGCAAAAAAGCGGTCCGGACTACGTGCAGATGGATGAAGTGCTGCAAACTTTTCCCGAGCTCCAGGCCATGGCGGCGGAATTTCTCGTGGAGAGCCGTCGCTACATCAACGACCAGCTACAGTCCCTGAGGGAGACCGCCCGCCGGACGCGCCAGAGTCTCGCCTGGCAGGGGACAGCGCTGGTGGTCGGGACTTTGGTTCTCGCGTTATTCTTTGCCCGACTCATTGTCCGACCTATTCGCCAGACGAGTATCGCCATCAGGCGGCTCGGTGAAGACGGTTTTGACCAGTCGATCAAGATCAGTGGGCCGCCCGAGATCGCCAACCTGGGGCAGGAATTGGATTGGCTGCGGCGCCGCTTGAACGCGCTCGAGCAGGCCAAGGGAAAATTTCTGCGACATATGTCTCATGAGTTGAAAACGCCGCTGGCCAGCATTCGTGAGGGCACCGAATTGCTCATCGACGGCACGGCGGGTCAATTGAATTCGACTCAATCCGAGGTGGCTAACATTTTGAAGAACAACAGCCTGGATCTGCAGAACATGATTGAAAATCTGTTGAACTTCAGTTCACAACAGACCATGGAAGATTCGTTGAATTTGACCGAGTTCAAATTGAGCGGGATCATAAACGAAATTCGAGAGAACCATCATCTGAGCTTGGTCGGCAAGCAGATCCGATGGGATGTCCAGGGTAAAGATCTCACCTTGGTTGCAGATCGCGACAGGATTCGTGCGGCGTTGGATAATTTGGTGTCGAATTCCATCCGATTTTCACCGGAAGGCGGGGCACTGAGCATCGCGTGCAAGGAAAACAGAGTTGATTATTCGATCGAGGTCGCGGATCGGGGACCTGGTGTAAACGATAAAGACAAGGATATGATTTTTGAGCCCTTTTTTCAGGG
The DNA here is from genome assembly GCA_947258495.1 of uncultured Gammaproteobacteria bacterium. GTDB lineage: Bacteria > Pseudomonadota > Gammaproteobacteria > Arenicellales > JAANXG01 > CALZGZ01. The sequence continues at coordinate 25,042 of CAMYIN010000189.1, read as the reverse complement.
AAGAAATCCGGGACACGGGCATCTTCGAGGCACTGGCCTCGGGCTCTCGGTGGCGCGTGAGTGTATCGAATCACACGGCGGCGCAATCGAAATCGTCGATGACCGGGAGGTCGGCGCCTGCTTTCGGATTACGATCCCGAAACATGAAAAATAAGGCAATCACGTTGTATCTGGTCGGCTCCGTACTTGCCTGTGTGCACGTAACGTCCGTCGATGAGTACGTCGTGCTCAAACACAGGCTCGCCGGCGGCGACCAGGCGGACATCGTGGATTTATCAAAGCGTGTGGAAGATCAGAACGACACTGATCCGAGCCTCGACTCGCAGATACGCCTGGCACTTGTTTTGTCGTCACCGCGAGAGCGCGAGGAACAACTGTTGCGCGCGCGGCGAATACTCGACAATGTGTTGACGTTCTCCAGTGCGCTGTCGCCTCCGGTGAGGGATTTCGTTGATCTCAACAGACGCGAAGTCAACGAAAGAATATTGGCAATGGAAAAAATCAGAGAAAACAAAGAATTAATAGACGCCCTGGAAACGCAACGCGCGATCATGCAGCATGAAATCGATTCGCTGCAACAAGATCTCGCGGAGACAAATGAGAAGATCAAGGCGTTGAAAACAATCGAAGAGTCCATAGACAGAACCAAGAAATCGGAGATGCCGTGATATGAATATGCCATGCGGAAGGGTGCTGCTCGTGGACGATGATCCCGGTCTGCTGCGCTTGTTGAGCCTTCGTCTGCGATCGTTTGGTCACGAAGTTAAGGCCGTGGCCAGCGGTTCACAGGCGCTTGCGGTGTTGAACAGTTTCCGTCCACAGACGGTGATCACCGATTTGCGCATGGAGGGCATGGATGGCATTGAATTACTCGACGAGATACACCGTCGCCAACCCAGTCTACCGGTGATGCTGATTACCGCCCACGGGACCATACCCGAAGCGGTAGCCGCCACGCATAGAGGCGCTTTCGGTTTCCTGACCAAGCCTGTGGATAAGGAATCGTTGCACGAACAGGTACTGCAGGCCTTGCGCGTCTATGGGTCTTCGGCGCTCGATCACGACGTGTTCGAGGATATCGTCACTCGAAGCCCGCTCATGGAAGACGTGTTGGCAAAGGCCCGTCTCGTTGCTCAGTCGGAGTCCAGTGTTCTGATAACCGGAGACAGCGGCACCGGCAAAGAACTATTGGCGAGGGCGATTCATTACGCCAGTCCCCGCACCGGGCAGGGATTCCTCGCGATCAATTGTGGAGCAATCCCGGAGCATCTCCTCGAATCGGAATTGTTCGGGCACGAAAAGGGCGCTTTCACCGGTGCGACCCGTTCGCACACCGGAATATTCCAATCGGCGGATAGAGGGACACTGTTATTGGATGAGATCGGCGACATGCCGCTGGGTCTGCAGATGAAATTGCTGCGAGTTCTGCAGGAAGGCGAAGTTCGCAGAGTGGGGAGCGCGACGTCGATGAAGATCGACGTTCGCTTGATATCCGCGACACATCGTGACCTGAATGCACGGATGATTGAGGGTCGATTTCGCGAGGATCTCTACTACCGGCTCAATGTCGTCAATCTCGACATCCCACCACTCGCGAAACGCAGGGAGGATATTCCATTATTAGTGCATCGATTCCTACAACAACTCGCCCAGGCCAGAAACGAGCCACCGAAAATATACGCCCCCGAGGCAATGGAACTACTGGTGTCGGCGGAATGGCCCGGCAACGTTCGCCATCTTTACAACACTGTTGAGAGAAACGTGGTGCTGTCTACGGCCCGCATCATAAGTCCTCGCTTGGCACAAGAGGCCCTGGGGCGCGGGAAGGAGGACCTGCCGTCGTTCTCTGATGCGCGGCACGAGTTCACGCGAAACTATCTGACTCAACTGCTTTCCATCACCGGGGGCAACGTGACCAAGGCCGCGAGGATGGCCAAGCGCAATCGCACGGATTTTTACAAACTGCTGTCCCGCAGCAACATCGACCCCGCTTCGTTCAAGAACAAACACTGACCCTGTTGCGAATCGCCGACAGTGTATGCGCGACGCCGGCTGAAAACTGAATTCTAATGTCGGCTTCCGGCGACAATCCCACACTGCGCGGCCGGCGTGGAGTCGGTCCCCCTTGCGATTTCGCGTTGTTTTCTCGAGGAAAGAAAGTTGGCACGTATTTCGCAAAGGACCATGACAGAGGAAACGTAAGCAGCAGGGACGCCGTCTTGAACCGCTGTTGTCTGTCTTTCCGGAGATACCTATGAAAAAACTGCTCGCACTCGCAATCGCCGCCGCGCCCATGGCCGGCGCCCTCGCCGGTGACCAGGAAAATTTACCGAAATTCAAGCAACTCGATGTTGATCGGGACGGCAAGATCTCGGTGACCGAAGCGACCGCAAACGAAAAGTTCGCGGCCTTGTTCGAAAAGCTCGACATCAATCGTGACGGCGGGATCAGCGCCGAGGAATATGCAGATCTGTTCAAGCCGCAGACAATGTAAGAATCAGGTTGCAGACAACGTAAAAAGCCGCCGTAGCGGGTGACGATCCCCCACTGGCCTAACCGCGACCGTTAGCGCCAGTACACGCCCCGGGGCCACGTCGAAGTGTACGACGTGGCCCCGGTCTTCTGTACCGCCCAGCATGAAATCCAATGCCGGTTTCTTGTAAACTCGCTGTGGATGCGAGCTAGCCATCTACACGTTCTGGTTCCCGGATTGGTACGGGCGATGTCGGCCTGCGACGACGTGCAGGCCAACGAATACATCCGCCGCTTGATCCGTGGCGGATCCAGAGTCGAGACCGGAGAGCGATCGTTCGCGGCGGGGGCCCTGTCGCTCTTCGGTTGCCCGGCCCGCGACGCGTCGGTGTCCTCCTTTGCCGCGGTCAGTTATCTCGGACTCACCGGACGCAGGCCGACGCGATGGTGCCTGCGCCTGGACCCGGGACATCTGCAACCCCGGCGTTCACAGCTTTACCTGATTGCCGGCGACCTTCTGTCGGTGAGTGCGGCGGAGGCCGCGAGCCTGGTCGCGGACATCTCCGAACTGTATAAAGATCGGGGTTGGTCGATTAGCGCCCCGCGAACCGACCAATGGTTTCTCGAGCTTCCCGAGGATCCGGGTATCCTTACCACCCCGATCGCGCACGCCGTCGGCAAGGATATCGATCAACTCCTTCCGTCCGGACGGCACGCGGCCGCTTGGCACTCGATGATGAACGAGATCCAGATGCTGTTACACCAATCGACGGTCAATGCCGTACGGGAGGAGGAAGATAGATACACCATCAACACGGTGTGGCCGTGGGGAGAGGGCGATTTACCGTCACCGACAAACGACTGGCAGCGGGTGTGGACCGACGAAGCGTTTACCCGGGGATTGGCGAGACTGGGTGATGCCGCATTACAATCGGTGCCGGACGGCGCGGAGACATTGATGGAGGACCTGCCCATCGGCTCCAGTCTGCTGGTGCTTGGCGACGCTTGGTCCGAGTTGCGACGCAGCGATCCTCGATTGGCGTGTCGCGACTCGGACGAATTGGAGAAACGCTGGTGGCGGCCGCTGTGGTCGGCGCTGCGTGGCGACGATCTGCAGGCTTTGACGATCATCGACCCGTGCTGGGATCGCGTGACGATCCGTGGCTCCGACCTGCGCCGGTGGCGGCGCTTCGTGCAAAGATTGACCATCAACCAGTAGAGAAAGAGCATCAGACTCGGCGAAAAAAAGATCGTGCGCAGGACTGTCGGGGAGGCGCGTCTAGAGGGACTCGATCCGATCTTGTCCCGCATATACCGGGGGCGGGGCGTCACCGACTGCGAACATCTGGACTATTCCTTGACGCGGCTGCTGGCGCCCACGTCGCTTGGAGGCGTCGACGTCGCCGTCGAGCTGCTCTGGCAGGCACTGGATGCGGATGCGAGCGTTTTGTTCGTCGGCGATTTCGACGCCGACGGAGCGACGGCGTGTGCATTGGGGGTGCTGGCGTTGCGCCGGATGGGGGTCAACCACGTTGCCTATCTGGTTCCCAATCGTTTTGAGTTCGGCTACGGTCTGTCCCCCGACATTGTCGGGGTCGCCGCCGCGCAACAGCCCGACGTATTGATCACGGTCGATAACGGCGTCGCCAGCATAGACGGGGTGCGGGTGGCCCGGGAGTTGGGGATGTCGGTGCTCATTACCGACCACCACCTGCCTGGCCCCGAACTGCCGCCCGCGGACGCGATCGTAAATCCCAATCTCTCCGGTGACCGTTTTCCCAGCAAGGCGCTGGCCGGTGTGGGGGTGATTTTCTACGTCATGATGGCGCTGCGCGCGCGTTTGCGCGAAGTCGGTTGGTTCACCGAATGCGGGATAAAGGAACCCAATCTCGCGCAGTACCTGGATCTGGTGGCGCTCGGGACGGTGGCCGACCTGGTGCCCCTGGACCGCAACAATCGTGTGTTGGTGGCGCAGGGACTCGCAAGAATCAATGCGGGACGATGCCGCCCCGGGATCAAGGCCATCCTCGGAAGCGCGGGTCGCGCGATTTCGAGCGTCTCCGCACGCGATCTCGGCTTCATTGTGGCTCCAAGACTCAATGCGGCGGGCCGTCTTGAGGATATGACGCAGGGCATAGAATGTCTCTTGAGCGACGATGTCGAGGTCGCCCGGGAGATCGCGGCTAAACTCGATCACCTGAACCGGGAACGGCGGGAAATCGAATCGAGAATGCAGCAACAGGCAAAAGAGGCGGTCGACGACCTGCACCTGGGTGACGGACTACCCATGGGTTTGTGTCTGTACGACGAATCCTGGCATCAAGGCGTCGTGGGCCTGGTGGCCGCCCGCGTTCGCGAGCGCACGGGCAGGCCGGCGATCGCTTTCGCGCCGGATGCGAACGGAATCGTCAAAGGGTCTGCGCGTTCCGTGCATGGGTTGCACATTCGCGATCTGCTCGAGGACATTGCCACGCGGCATCCCGGCATGTTGAAAAAATTCGGCGGCCATGCCATGGCGGCCGGGTTGGCGCTCGAGAAAAATGCGTTGCCGCAGTTCCGAGAAGCGTTCAATCAATCGGTGCGGCAACGGCTCGGTACGGAGAACGGGCCCGAGTCCTTGTTCAGCGACGGATCGTTGGAAGACCGGAACCTGGATCTGTCGTTCGCTGAATTACTGCGTTCCGCGGGTCCCTGGGGCCAGCAATTTCCGGAACCCGTGTTCGACGATGAATTCGAGATCCTGCAGCATTTTCGGATCGCGCAGCGTCATCTGAAGCTGCGGGTCCGGCGCGGGCGCAGGGTGATCGATGCCCTGGCGTTCAATTATTTTGAGAACGATGACGCACCGGCACCGTCGGGTACCGTGCGCCTGGCGTATCGGCTCGACGTCAACGACTACCAGGGAACACGCACTCCACAGTTGATCATCGAGCATCTGCAACCGTGTTGATCGGCGCGTGTGGGCGTGAGGGGGTCGAGCCGATAGCGGGTGAAATGCAGGCCGGCAATGAGAATATTTGAAGCGAAATCGCCGTATTTCGGGTAAGAATTCGTCGCCGCGCCGGCGCGGCCGCGGCCACGCCGGAGTCGTCCTGAGTCCGACAGGCTGTTAACATGGCGCAATGAGTTCGCTCGAAGATTTTGTCGGCAACACACCGCTCGTCAGGCTTCAGCGCCTGCCCGGCCGAACCACAAACACCCTGTACGCCAAGCTGGAGGGGAACAATCCCGCCGGCTCCGTGAAGGATCGTCCGGCCTTGAACATGATCAAGGCGGCGGAAGCGCGCGGGGACCTGAATCCGGGCGACGTCCTCGTCGAGGCCACCAGTGGAAATACGGGTATCGCGCTGGCGATGGCGGCGGCCATCAAGGGGTACCGCTTGACCCTGATCATGCCGGAGCACATGAGTGAGGAGCGCCGTGCCGCGATGAAGGCCTTCGGCGCGGAAATCATCCTCGTTTCCAAAGAGGGCGGCATGGAAGAGGCGCGGGACCTCGCGGAGGAGATGCAGCGACAAGGCAAAGGGCGGGTGTTGGATCAATTCGCCAATCCCGACAATCCTGATTCCCATTACCGCGGCACCGGTCCCGAGATCTGGCGGGATACGCAGGGCCGCATTACGCATTTCGTCAGTTCGATGGGCACCACCGGGACCATCATGGGCGTTTCCAAGTTCCTCAAGGAGTGTGATCCGGCGGTTGAGATCGTGGGGGTGCAGCCCAGGGAGGGCGCGTCGATCCCCGGAATCCGTCGCTGGCCGCAGGCTTACCTCCCGAAGATCTTCGATCCCGCCCGCGTCGACCGCGTCATCGACGTGTCGCAGGAGGAGGCGGAAGACATCATGCGCGCACTGGCGCGGCAGGAAGGCATATTCTGCGGCGTGTCCTCCGGCGGCGCCATGGCGGCGGCGCTGCAGGTCTCCGCCCTAGCCACCGATGCGGTGATCGTAACCATCGTCTGCGATCGCGGCGACCGGTACATCTCTACGGGAGTATTTCCGGCTTGAACCAAGGAACACCCCGGTGAACAGCCTGGCATTCGATATCGAAACCGTTCCCGACACCGCCGGAGGTCGGCGGCTGTACGGTCTGACGGATATCAGTGACCAGGACGTGGCGCAGATCATGTTTACCAAGCGCCGCGAACAGACGGAGTCGGAATTTCTGCCGGCGCATTTACAGAGGATCGTCACCGTCTCCGCGGTGTTGCGAACGGAGGAGATGTTCAAGATCTGGTCTCTCGGCACCCCGGACTCCGACGAAAAGGAGATAGTGACCCGGTTTTTCGACGGAATCGAGAAGTACACGCCCACCCTGGTGACCTGGAACGGCGGGGGATTCGATCTGCCGGTGCTGAACTACCGCGCTCTGGTGCACGGAATCCCGGCGCCGCGTTACTGGGACGTGGGCGACGACGATCGCGAATTCAAGTGGAACAATTATCTCAACCGATTTCACTACCGGCATACGGATCTGATGGACGTGCTCTCCGGGTATCAGGCGCGCCAATTCGCGTCCCTGGATCAGGTCGCCGTGCTGTTGGGCTTGCCCGGCAAGATGGGCCAAAGCGGCGCCGACGTGTGGGAGCAGTATCAGGCTGGCCAGATCGAGCAGATTCGAAACTATTGCGAAACCGACGCGCTGAACACGTACTTGATCTATCTGCGCTGGGAGCTGATACGCGGCAACCTGGACGAGCACTCCTGGCAGGACGAATGCGAACGTGCACGCGAGGCCTTGCGCAGGGAAGACAAGCAACACCTCAACGAATTTCTGCAGGCATGGGTATAGACGGAGGTCCGCTGTCCGATACGGAACATTGGCCCATCGCCCGCATCGACGCCCTGAGCCACGACGGCCGCGGGGTCGGGCGCGTCGACGGAAAGGTGGTTTTTATCGACGATGCGCTGCCCGGTGAACGCGTTCGCTTTCGCCCGGGGAAACAACGGCGGTCCTTCAACGTCGGCACCGCCATGGAAATCCTGTCTGCGTCGTCGGATCGCGTCTCACCGAAGTGCCGATATTTCGGCGTCTGTGGGGGCTGCGCGCTGCAGCACATGGATTCACAGGTGCAGTTGCTCGTCAAACAGGACCTGCTGCTGGAAAATCTGGAGAAGATCGGCAAGTCGGCGCCGGAACAGGTACTGGCTCCGATTCGGGGTCCGGTGTGGGGATACCGTCGCAAGGCAAGACTGGGCGTGCGCTTCGTCCCCAAGAAGGGCGGCGTGTTGGTCGGGTTCCGGGAGCGCAGAAAGAGTTATGTTACACCTCTGGAAACCTGCGACGTCCTCGATCCCCGCATCTCCGTAATGCTGCCGCGGCTGAGTAACGTCATCGCCGGATTGTCCTGCGCCGACCGCATACCGCAGATCGAGGTTGCGGCGGGGGACGGTGCCGCCGCGCTGGTGTTTCGCCATCTCGACCCCCTGCAGGGCACGGATCTGGAGAAGCTGCGCGTGTTCGGCGAGGAACTCGCGGTGCAGGTGTTTCTGCAACCGAATGGACTTGACTCGGTAACCCCTTTGTATCCCGAACAACCCGATTTACTTACCTACACGCTGCCCCCGCACGACGTCGAGATCGCGTTCTCGCCGACGGATTTCGTCCAGATCAACGCTGACGTCAATCGCAGCCTGGTGGACAAGGTGTTGCGGCTTCTGCGGGTGTCGCGGACCGATCGCGCGTTGGATCTGTTCTGCGGCGTGGGCAATTTCAGCCTGCCTCTGGCGCGCGCCGCCGCCAGCGTCGTCGGCATCGAAGGCGACCCGCGATTGCTGGGCATGGCGAAGCACAACGCGCGCAGAAACGGCTGCGGGGACGCCCGCTTCGCGGTCGCGGACCTGTGCGCAGAGCCGCTGGAGCACGCGTTGCTGAAGACCCGTTACGACAAAGTAGTGCTGGACCCCCCCCGTACCGGAGCAATCGATCTCATCAAGCAAATGTCTCGTCTTGGGCCGGAGCGCGTCGTCTACGTGTCCTGCAATCCCGCGACGCTGGCGCGCGACGCGGCGGTCATGGTCCATGTGCACGGTTTTCGGCTGCTCGCCGCCGGCGTGGTCGACATGTTCCCCCATACCAACCATGTTGAATCCATCGCCGTTTTCACGAGCGCATAGCGCTTGGCGAACGCGCCGCACGGGCGGCACGCGGGCTACACCGAATCGGTGGAACCGTCGCGCGCCTGCTTGGCGACCGGGGCTTTGTCAGCGGCCTCCGCGACGTCCGATTTTCGTGGGATTTCGGTCACCTTGGACGGCTTGGCGTTGGAAACGCCGGATTCGGCCGCAGCCTTCGATTTCGCCTGCGAGGGCCGCTGCGAGGTATCGCTCGCGCGATTCCGCTGGCCCTTGGCGGCAGGTGTGCCCCGGTCCTGCGCCTCGCGGCGAGGCGCCCCCCGACGAGGGCGGCCGCCGCCGCGGCCGCGGCCACCGCGGCGGTCGCTTGCAGACTTGGCCTGTTGCGGTTTGCCGTTGCCACTGCCACTGCGTGCTTGCGGTCGCCGGTCGCCGCGTCCCGGACCTCCGCCGCGTCCCGACCGCCCGGCGGCGCGCCCGCGCCCCGCGTGTCTGCGCGGTGTCCGCGATGACGTATCGCGTGCCGTCGGTGTGGCGGGCTGTGCGGGAGCGCCGTCGGGCTTCTTGGCAAACAGGGCATCCCAGATGCGGCGCACCAGTCCCGGGGCCGTGGTCACGCTCGGCGTCGGCGGGTGTTCCTGGACGTGCAATTGATCCAGTCCGACGGCGGCCACCGGACTCGATTGGTAACGGCTCTGAGGCGAGGGGATCTCGGCGTCGTCGAGTTCCATTTCGATCTCGTAGCTGGGCCTCACCGGCAGCGCCGCCAGGTCTTCGCTTCGCAGGCGCTTGATGCGGAAATGCGGGGTCTCCAGCTCGTCCGTGGGAATGACGAAAATCTGCGTACCGAGACGGTTTTCGATCATGTTCAGTTCGTGCCGCTTTTCGTTCAGCAAGAACGTCGCCGTTTCGTCCGGGAGATGTGCGTGGATGGCTTCGGTGTTCTCCTTAAGCGCCTCTTCCTCGAGGATGCGAAGTATACTCAACGCGGACGACGAAACACTGCGTATGTATCCCGTGCCGCTGCATTTAGGGCAGGACTGGTAATTGGATTCTCCCAGCGAGGCACGCAGGCGTTGGCGTGACATCTCCAGCAGACCGAAGCGGGAGATTCGCCCCAACTGTACGCGTGCGCGGTCCGTCCTGAGGGCCTCGTGCAGGCGATTTTCCACGGTGCGTTGGTTTCGGTTGGACGTCATATCGATAAAATCGATGACGATCAACCCGCCCAGATCACGGATGCGCAACTGTCTTGCGATTTCGTCGGCTGACTCCAGATTGGTCTGCAGCGCGGTTTCTTCGATGTCTGCTCCCTTGGTGGCGCGGGCGGAATTCACATCGATGGTCACCAGCGCTTCGGTATGATCGATAACCAGGGCCCCTCCCGATGCCAGACAAACTTCGCGCGAGAACGCGGATTCGATCTGATGTTCGATCTGGAAGCGGGAGAACAGCGGGATCGAGTCGCCGTAGTACTTCAATTTCACCAGGTTCTGCGGCATGACCTGCTGCATGAACTTCGACGCGCGGTCGTAGATTTCCTTGCTGTCGATAATGATTTCGGAAATGTCGCCCCGCAGGTAGTCGCGTATTGCCCGCACCACGAGGTTGGTTTCCTGAAAAACCAGGAACGGGGCCTGGCCTCCGTCGCTCGCTTGACGAATGGCTTCCCACAGTTGCAGGAGGTAGTCCAGATCCCACTGCAGTTCGTCCTGAGACTTACCGATCCCGGCGGTACGTGCAATAAGCGCATGTTCCGCGGGCACGCTGAGATTTACCATCATCTCCCGCAGCTCGGATCGGTGCTCGCCCTCTATGCGGCGCGAAATTCCCCCGCCTTTGGGGTTGTTCGGCATCAGTACCAGATAGCGGCCGGCGAGACTGATGAAGGTCGTCAAGGCGGCGCCTTTGTTGCCGCGCTCGTCCTTTTCGACCTGTACCAGCAGTTCCTGGTCTTCCTTGATCACGTCCTGTATGCGCACCTGCGCCATGGGCGTTTTCGGCGAATAATCGGTGAAATAGGTCCTTGAAATCTCCTTCAGCGGCAAGAATCCCTGCCGTTCGGACCCGTAGTCGACAAATGCCGCTTCCAGGCTCGGTTCGACGCGGGTAACGCGCCCCTTGTAGATATTGCCTTTCTTTTCGAAGCGGGTGGCGGATTCGATATCCAGATCGAGAAGTTTTTGGCCATCGACGATGGCGACGCGCAACTCCTCCGGATGAGTTGCGTTAAACAGCATTCTCTTCATTTTTTCAATCTTCCTTCGGCCCCGCCCACGCGCCGACAGCATGCACGAAACACATCGGCGCGCTGCACCCGCGGGCACGCGGGCACGCTCGTGCGCTCAGTCTATGCATGGTCGGCCGCACCTCGGTGAGACCGGTCGTTCCTGTTGCGCCCCTGCGGTATGCGTTAGGGAGGGACGCTTAACCCTGTCCGGGGCTGCGCCGAGATCGTCCGCGCGCAATCGCTGTGGCCCCAAGTGCCGAGCTGTGGCTCTGCATTAAAATTCTATTTAATCAAGCAATTATTGTTGCTAGTTTAAGTAGTATATCATACTTGTTTGAGAACAAGCCGGTACCCAGTCGGGTCCCGGATCGCCGCGACGATCGGGAGGTCTCGTCCCCGCTCGCTCGGGAACGCAAACGCGGCTCAATGACTTATCCACTTCACTATAACAGCGTATTTTGAGCCCATCAATCTGCTATGATCCGCGCGCTCATGGCGGACCGACCGGATCACCACAGCCGTATTGTCGAGGTGTCGAGCAGGCACCACGGACAACGACTGGATAACTTTCTGCTTGCCCAGCTCAAGGGCGTTCCCCGCAGCCACGTCTACCGCATCGTGCGCACCGGTGAAGTGCGGCTCAACCGTTCACGGGCCAGGCCCAGCAGCCGCGTGCACGAGGGCGACCGGGTTCGCATTCCGCCGATCCGGGTGTCCGCGCCGAAATCCACCACGCTGTCCGCGCTCCGGCTCGCCGCGGTGCAACGGATCCTGTTCGAAGACGAGCATCTGCTGGTGCTCGACAAGCCCAGCGGCAGCGCGGTGCACGCGGGCAGCGCCGCGCCCTCGGGGCTCATCGAATGGCTGCGTGCGGCGCGGCCCGAGGCCGAAACGCTGGAGTTGGCGCACCGGCTCGATCGTGCCACCTCGGGCTGTCTGCTGGTAGCGAAGTCGCGCCCCATGTTGCTGGCGCTGCAATCCGCGTTCCGCGGCGGCATCGATGCGAACGCCCGGCGGGGGATGCGGAAAGTGTATCTCGCTCTGGTACGGGGCGCCTGGTGCGGCGGCGCGCGCGAGGTGAACGCGGCGGTGGCAAAGACCGGCCTGCGCGCCGGAGAACGATTGATGGCGGTGTCTGCAGGAGGGCGCGCCGCGACGACGTGTTTTCGCCCGTTGCGCGTCTGGCCCGGGGCGAGTCTCATGGAGATCACACTGATCACCGGTCGAACGCATCAAGCCAGGGTGCACGCGGCGCACATCGATCATCCGATCGCCGGCGACGACAAATACGGAGATAAGGGATTCAATCGTGAAATGCGCAGCCGGGGTCTGCGCCGATTGTTTCTGCACGCCTGGAAGCTTCAATTCAACCACCCGATAAGCGGGAGAGAGATACGCGTGCAATCGCCGTTACCTGCGGAACTGCAGGCCCTGCTCGACGCCTCGCAGGCGGATGCCGATTAAACTTGCGATTTTCGATTGGGACGGAACCCTCGTGGACTCCGCCGCCAAGATCGTGGAATGTTTCGACGCGGCGTCCCGCGAGGTCGAGTTGTCCGCCGTACCCGTCCAATCCCTCCGTAGAGTCATCGGTCTCAGCCTGGATGTCGCCATCGACGCCCTCTGGCCCGAGGCAGACCCGCTCCAGCGCGTGGAATTGATGGAGCGCTATCGCGTGCATTTTCTGAAATGCGATCGCACCGCCATGCCGCTGTTCCCGGGAGTTGCATCGTATTTGCCGGCGTTGCACGCCGAGGGTTGCGCGCTCGCGGTTTCCACGGGTAAATCGCGTCGGGGCTTGCAACAGAGCTTGCTCGAGACCGGTCTCGCCGATTTGTTCAGCGCGACCCGCTGCGCCGACGAAGCGCCGTCCAAACCGCATCCCCGCATGATCTTGGATATACTCGGTGAAACGGGAATCGACGCCGACGACGCGATCATGATCGGCGACACCGTGTTCGATCTGCAGATGGCGAAGCAAGCCGAAGTGAAGGCGCTTGCGGTGACCTACGGCGCGCACGATGCCGGCGACCTGCAGGCCTGCGCCCCCGATGTCTGCGTGAACAGTTTCAAAGAGGTCTACGAATGGATCCGCAATCACTTGGGGTCGTGATATGCCGCAGCGACAAACTGGCGAATGGGGGACCGGGTGTGCGTTTCGTCATCGACGACGGCGGGACCAGAACTCCCGCGTTCGCGATCCGCTATGCCGGCAAGGTGTATGCCTTTGTCAACCGCTGCAGCCACATGGCGCTGCCCTTGGATATCAAGCCCGGCGCGTTCTTCGACAACGATAAAAGGTATATCATTTGTGCAACCCACGCGGCGCTGTACGATCCAACCGACGGCCGCTGCGTGTCCGGTCCCTGCAACGGCGCGGGTCTCATGGTTGTCGCCGTCATCGAACGAGACGGCCATGTGCTATTGTCTGGGAATCGCTATCAATCCGCTTCCGTTGAGACGATCGAGGAGTAACGAATGGCTGCATGGTTCAAATCAGCGCGTACCAACTCGCCGGCGATTCCGCCGTCGGAGCGCAGCATACTGGAACGAATCGCCCTGGAAAGTCTCAGGGAACAGCGCAGAGCCCGCCGATGGAGCGTGTTTTTCAAGGGGTTTTTCGCCATCTACCTGTTATTTGCCAGCTTCATGTATCTGTATCCGAGCGTTACGCCGTCCGCCGGTGAACACACGGCTTTGGTGGAGCTGAATGGCGTCATTACGGACAACGGCGACGTGAACGCGGACCGTGTCGTCAGCGGGTTGCGGTCCGCATTCGAGACGGATAAGGCGAAGGGCGTCATATTGCGAATCAACAGTCCCGGCGGCAGCCCGGTGCAGTCTCGGTACATCAACGACGAAATTCATCGGCTGCGCGAAAAACACAACAACAAACCCGTGTATGCCGTGGTCTCGGACGTGTGCGCTTCGGGCGGCTATTACGTCGCCGTGGCGGCGGATCGGATCTATGCCAACGAGGCGAGCATCGTGGGATCCATCGGCGTGCTCATGAACGGTTTCGGCTTCGTAGAAGCCATGAACAAACTCGGTATCGAAAGACGACTCATGACCGCAGGCAAACACAAGGGCATGTTGGATCCGTTTTCTCCCCTCGACGCCGAGGCGCGGGGACACGGCCAGAAAATCCTGGACGATATTCACGAGCAGTTCATCGCCGCGGTGAAGCAGGGCCGCGGCGAACGGCTTGCGGACGACGACGAGGTGTTCAGCGGTTTGTACTGGACCGGTGAGCAAGCGAAGCAACTTGGTTTGATCGACGATTTCGGCAGTGCCAGTTATGTTGCGCGTGAAATCGTTGGCCAGGAAAAAATCGTCGACTACACACCCGAGGAGAGCATCCTCGACCGCTTCGCCGAGCGCATCGGTGCGGCATTTGCACGCACTTTGGACCTGCGGGCCATGTTTGAGCGGCTCGAGATCCGCTAGCTTTTTTAACAGTGGCTGCAGATATCTCCAGACGTTGTCCAACAGGACCGGCTGCGCCTCGACCGAGGGATGGATCGCGTCATCCTGCATCATCCCCGGCACCGTGGCCACGCCCTCCAGGAAAAACGGGATCAAGGTCGTACCGTATTCCGCCGCCAGTTCCCGGTAGACGCTTTCAAAGCCCCGGGCGTATTCCGGGCCGTAGTTGGGAGGGATGCGCATTCCCGCGAGCACGATTCTCGCATCGCGCGTACGCGCCGTCTGGATCATCTCGGCAAGGTTGGCGCGCAAGGCGGCCAGGGACAATCCCCGCAGGCCGTCGTTTCCGCCCAGCTGCAGTATGACTATCCGCGGATTGTGCTTTTCCATGGCCGGTCCCAGACGCGTCAATGCAGTGGCGGTCGTGTCCCCGCTGACGCTGGCGTTGACCACGCGGAAGGAGTAGCCCGATCGCGCCAAGCGTTGTTGCAGCAGGGATACCCAGTCTTGGGTATTGGCCAATCCATAACCGGAACTCAGGCTGTCTCCAAGCACGAGAATCGCCGGCGCCGCCGCCGGCACCTCGTGTTTCACAAACACCGGTTGTTGTGCTGCGGCGGTTGCCAGCAATGCGAATCCGAAAAATCCGCGAACAAGGCTAAGAACGATTTTCCTGGTACGCATTGATGAACAAGGACCTCGAAAATATTGTGGAGGCAGTCGGGCTGACAAAGCAAGTCGAAAGCCCCGAAGGTCTGCTGACGATACTGGACGGCGTGAGTTTCTCCATCGACAAGGGCGAGACCCTGGCGGTGGTGGGCGTGTCCGGCTCCGGGAAATCGACCTTGCTCGGGCTGCTTGCCGGCCTCGACGTTCCCACAGCCGGCCGCGTGATCCTGCAGGGTGCGGACTTGAGCCGCCTCGACGAAGACGGCCGCGCGAGGGTGCGCGCGGGTCGTGTCGGCTTCGTGTTTCAGAATTTCCAGCTGCTTCCCAACTTGACTGCGCTCGAGAACGTGATGCTGCCGTTGGAGCTCGCGGACCGATCCGATGCGCAGGAAACAGCGCGTTCCAGTCTTGCCCGGGTGGGGCTGGAGGACAGGACCACCCATTACCCGTCGCAACTCTCGGGAGGCGAGCAGCAGCGCGTGGCGATCGCGCGCGCATTTGCGGTCGGTCCCGAGTTGCTGTTTGCGGATGAACCGACCGGCAATCTCGACGAAAAAACCGGAGGTCGCGTCATCGATCTGCTGTTTGAAATGAATCGCGAGAACGATACTACGCTGATTGTCGTAACCCACGACCGGGAAATCGGATCGCGTTGTGCTCGTCATCTGGAATTATCCGCCGGCCGCGTGCTCGAGGGCGCCTCTTGAAGGCGATGCGACTTGCGTGGCGGCTGTTCAAGCGGCAGCGTCGAGCGGGGGATCTGCGATTGATCATGCTGGCGCTCGCCGTAGCCGTGGCCGCCCTGGTTTCGGTGACGTCTTTCGCCGACCGCCTTCATCGGGCCCTGCAGATCCAGGGCGGCGAACTTCTCGCCGCCGACCTGCTGGTGCGTGCATCCTATCCGCCCGCAGACGAGTGGGCCGCGGAAAGCGCCCGTCGCGGACTGCGTACGACCCGGACCGTGACGTTTCGCAGCGTCATCGTGCGTGGAGAACAAAGCCAGCTCGCCGAAGTCAAGGCGGTGGCGGCGGGATATCCGTTGCGTGGAGCTCTGCGGATTACGGATGCGCCGGGTGCGCACGATCGCCCGGCAGCCGGGATCCCGCCGCCGGGCACGGTGTGGATGGATGCCCAGTTGTTGGTGCTGTTGGACGTCCGCCCCGGGGACCCGGTAACACTCGGCAAGCGGCGATTCGTCGTCGACAAGATCATCACACTGGAACCGGATCGGGGCGGGGAAGTATTTGCGATCGCGCCAAGGATCATGCTCAATCTCAGCGATCTTGCCGCGACGGAGCTCATTCAACCGGGCAGCCTTGCGACCTACGGATTGTTGATCGCGGGCGCCCAGGAAGCGGTCGAGGATTTTCGCCGCTGGTTTGCGCAACAGAGCCACAAGGGCGCGACAATGCTGGACACCAGAAACGCGCAACCGCGCTTTCAAACCGCGCTGGAGCGAGGCGAACGCTTTCTCGGTCTCACGACCCTGGTGAGCGTGTTGTTAGCGGGTGTTGCCGTAGCGCGCGCGGCACGCCATTTCGCCGAACGGCATCTGGACGCGGTTGCGCTCATGCGCTGTTTCGGCGCGCCGCAACGCGACATTCTGCGCCTGTTTCTGTACCAATTATTGATCCTCGGAACGGTCTCCAGCGCCATCGGCGGCGGCGTCGGCTACGTTGCCCAGCAGGCATTCGTGTACCTGTTCCCAGACCTGGTGGCGGGCGAGCTTCCGTGGCCGTCTCTTGTGCCCGCGATAATGGGTCTGGTGGTGGGGATAACGACGTTGGCGGGCTTTGCCTCACCCATCGTTCTGCGTTTGCAGAACGTACCGCCGCTGCGCGTGCTGCGGCGGGAACTGGGTGCACTGCCAAACCGGATCGCAGCCGTTTATCTCACGGCGTTGGGCGCTTTCGCGGTGCTCGTGCTGTGGATAGGAGAGGACCCGGTGTTGTCCGCCTACGTGCTCGGAGGCGGTCTTCTCACCGTCGTCGCCCTGGCCGCCATGAGCCATCTCGCGATCCTCGCCGCAGGCCGCCTGCGGCGGAGAGCAGGCATGGTCTGGCGATTCGGTATGGCGGCGCTGGCGCGGAGATCGCGTGCGGCCACCGGGCAGATCGTCGCACTCGGTGTGGGTGTGATGGCGATACTGCTGCTCACCCTGGTCCGCAACGACCTGTTGGAGGCTTGGCGCACCACCATCCCTCCGGGTACCCCCAATCATTTCCTCATCAATATCCAGCCGCATCAGATCGCGGACATCGAGGCGTTCTTCCGCAACCGGGGCTGGCCGGGGCCCAATCTTCGCCCCATCGTCCGCGCTCGGCTGACGGCTATCAACGCAAGCCCGGTGCAACCGCAAGACTTCGACAGCGCATTCGCGAAGCGCGTTGTACAACGTGCCGCAAATCTGTCTTGGGTGGAGTCGCTGCAGAGCGACAACCGACTTACGGCGGGGTCCTGGTGGACCGAGAACGAGTGGTCTCAGGCGCTGGTTTCCGTGGAAGAGCGATACGCCCGCGCATTGAACATGAAACTGGGGGACGAGCTCACCTACGTTATCGGGGACCGGCGGATCAGCGTCACCGTCCATAGTCTGCGCAGCGTCCTGTGGGACTCGTTTCAGCCCAATTTTTTTCTCATCGTGCCGCCCAGACTGCTCAGCGAATATCCCGTCAGTTACATCACCAGCCTTTATGTGGAGCCGTCGCAGTCACGCCAACTCTATGCCCTAATCAAACGCTTCCCGAACGTCACGGATATCGATGTCGACGCCCTCCTGCAGCAGGTGCGTCGCCTCATGGATCGAGTGAATCTGGCTTTGGAGTACGTGTTTTTCTTTACCGTCGTCGCCGGTGTGGTCGTCCTTTATACCGCGATCTACACCAGCGCCGGCGAACGCCGCGCGGAAGTCGCGGTTTTGAGGACGCTGGGTGCCCACCGGCGACAATTGTCCGCCAGCATGGCCGCCGAATTCGTGCTGATCGGATTCTTAGCCGGTGTGGTCGGGGCCCTATCGGCCGTACTAGTCGGCTTTGGCGTCTCCGAATACGTCCTGGACATCCCCTTTCGCATCAACTTCCATATCTTCTGGATAGGTACGAGCGCGGCCACCGCCGTTGTTACCCTTGCGGGAACCGTCGCCAGCTATCGTCTGTGGCGCACACCGCCGTGGCGTATTCTGCGCGAAGTCTGAGCTGCGATAGCGAAGGCTAGGGTGCGAGCCGATCGAGCACTGCGCACGCGCGCGCAGTGCGCGCACCGCGGTCGATCGCGGTCAACGCTCGCGACGCACCGTCTCGCGAACGATTTTCCATCCGCCTTCCCCACGCTGCAGCAGAAACTCCTTGAGCGCCGTGCTGCGGTAGGTGTTGGACTCGTAGAACTGAACGAAGTGTGCGGTTGCCCGACCCGTGTCGGAATAGCGGGGTTCGATGTTCTGCACCGACACGCGTATGTAGCTCGGCGCTGATAAGCGCGCGCGGCGTTCGGCGCGCCATTGCTGCACCGTCTTGCCGTCGGGCGGAAGAAAATTCGGGTCGTAGAACCCCAGATAGCGGTCTACGTCCTGCGCCGACCAGGCGGCCGCCCACGCGCGGATGACGTCGCCGATCTCCGACGCGACCTTGTCCTCCAAGGTGTCCACGGAGGCGGTTCGGGACTCCTCCCGGGACATCGCGCGGTCCGCGACAGCCGCTTGCACCGGCGAATCCGGGGCACCTGCGGCTTCGGTCGCGACGTCCGCGTGTGTCTCCGCCGGAGACGTTTCGGGGACGAGTTGTTGCAGCACGCGCAGCTTCGCTCCCGCGGTTTGTTTCCCGGAATCCATCGACAGCGCCTCCTGGTAGGAGCGAGCCGCGAGGGTCACGTAGATATCTCCCAGGTTTTCGTGCGCCGCCGCGTATTTCGGATCGATATTAATGGCCTCGATCAGGACGTCCCTGGCGCTCTCGTAGTTGCCGGTTTCCGCGTAGACCACGGCGAGGTTGTTGAGCGGCGCCGGCAGCTCGGGGAAGTCGTTCGCCAACTTGCGGAAGACCTCGATCGCCTGATCCCATTTCGACTGATTGGTGAAGATGAGTCCCTTGAGGAATCGCATTCTCGGATCCGACGGGTGGTTGCGTATGAACCGGTCTGCCGCGTCCAGCGCTTGATCGAGTTCACCCGACTCCACCAGCGCCTGGACTTCGTTGACCGCCGCCTGTTGCGATTGCGCGAACGCAGCTCCCGACAGGACCAGAGTCACCAGCAATGGGATTACTTTACCGATATGCAAATGCTACTCCCGTTCGATTGTTTCGACCGTGTCGCCTCACAACACGTCCCACCCCTCATTGTGTAGCATATCGACCAAGCGTATCAAAGGCAGTCCGATCAAGGCGTTGGGGTCGTCGCCCTCGAAGCGTTCGAGCAAGGCCACCCCAAGGCCGTCTGCGCGTACGCTACCGCTGCAATCGTAGGGTTTTTCTTTTTCCAGGTAGCGCTCGATTTGCGCCGCGGAAAGCGTGCGAAAAAGTACGTGGAAAGGGACGACGTCGACCTGGGACCGACCGCTGTCGCTGTCTACCACGGCAAGCCCGGTCAACAGCGTGATCCTCTTGCCGGAGGCGCTGCGTAACTGTTCCACGGCGTGCTCGGGATCACGGGGTTTGCCGACGATCCCGCCGTCGTGCACCGCGACCTGATCGGAACCTATCACCACACTTGCGGGGTAGCGCACCGCGACCGCCCGGGCCTTTGCCGCCGACAGCCGTCTGACCAGGTCCGTGGGGCTCTCGCCGGGTAACGGCGATTCGTCGACGTTCGGCACCGCGACTTCAAACGGGATCGACAGGCGTTGCAGCAACGCACGGCGATAGCGAGATGAACTCGCGAGAATCAAGCGGCGGTTGGGCACGTGCGCGACAAATCCTCAAGCAAAGACGTTGATGATGGTCTTCGGGACCGCGTGTGTCGCGATACCGGGGCCGAATTATAGCGTTCCCGTTACGGGGATGGCGCGATAATGCGGGTTTCCGCGGCAGGGCTGCAACTGCGCCGCGGCAACGGAGACGCTTGACACTGTGCGGTGGCCGTCATAGCGTCGACGCAGCGACGACAGGATAGAAAATTTGCCTACACCTACCCAAATACCCGGGTCGCGCGTTGCCATCGTTGCCGGGTTGCGCACCCCGTTTGTCAAGCAGGACACGGCGTACAGGGCGCTGTCCGCGCGCGATTTGGGCAAGACCGTAGTCGCGGAGCTGCTCCAGCGCACGGGCCTCGATCCCGGTTCCGTGGAACGTGTGGTATACGGACAGGTTATTCCCACCCCGCAGGCGCCCAACATCGCCCGCGAAGTGGTACTCGGCGCCGGAATGCCGGTCGACGTTGACGCCTACAGCGTGAGCCGCGCCTGCGCCACCAGCTACCAGACCACGGTCAACCTCGCCGAATCCATCGCCGCCGGCGACGTCGGCAGCGGCATATGTGGCGGTGCCGAAAGCGCCAGCGACGTTCCTATCTCATTATCGAGACCCCTCGCCCGGGCGCTGCTGCGCTTGCGCAAGGCCGGGACCCTGGCGGCGCGCTTCGCCGCATTTCGCGGCGTAGGCCTCGGCGACATCATCCCCGAGCCACCGGCCCTCAAGGAACCGTCGTCGGACTACAGCATGGGCGAGAGCGCGGAAAAAATGGCGAAGGAAAACGGCATCGCGCGACAGGCCCAGGACGAGTTCGCCCATCGCAGTCACGTGCACGCCGCCGAGGCATGGCGCGATGCCCGCTTCGATTCTCACGTGATGCGTGTCTATACACCGCCGCAATACGAGGTGGTGCGGCAGGACAACCTCGTCCGCGACGACTCCGATCTTGCCGCGTACGCCCAATTGACGCCGGTCTTCGATCGACGGCACGGCAGCGTCACCGCGGGAAACAGCTCGCCGCTTACGGACGGCGCCAGCGCCTTGTTGCTGATGCGCGAAGAGCGCGCTAGCGCCGAGGGCCTGACGCCCCTCGGGTTCATACGCAGCTACGCCTTTGCCGCGCTCGATCCCAACTGGCAGATGCTCATGGGGCCCGCTTTCGCCACGCCGCTCGCCCTCGACCGGGCGGGCTTGTCACTGCGGGAGATCGACGTCCTCGACATGCACGAGGCGTTCGCCGCCCAGGTGCTGTCGAACGTGCGCGCCATGGAGTCCAAGGCATTCACCCAGACCCGTCTCGGTCGGGATCGGGCAACCGGAGACATCGACTGGTCCAGATTCAACATCAGCGGCGGCTCGATCTCCCTGGGGCACCCGTTCGCGGCCACCGGCGCGCGGCAGATCATGCAGTCCCTCCACGAGCTCAAACGTGTGGGTGGACAATTTGCCCTGTGCACCGCGTGTGCGGCCGGCGGCCTGGGCGCCGCCATGGTGCTGGAGGCGAGCTGACATGGACTCCGGATCGTTTTTCAGCCTGGAAAAGCGCGGCGCGGAGGTCGCCCTGGTCTGGATGGAAGACCCCGACGACGCGGTAAATACCTTGAAGCGCGAACTCGTGGCGGACTTCGATCGTCTGCTCGAAGAACTGGAAGCGGACGCCGGCTTACGCGTCGTCGTGTTCGCCTCGGCGAAGCCCGACAGCTTTATTGCCGGGGCGAATCTCGACATGCTCCAGGGGGTCGCCACCGCCGCGGAGGCGCGGGAGCTGTCGCAACTCGCGCAGAATCTGAACAACCGACTGGCAGGTCTGCGCCCGAGGTCTGTTGCCGCCATACACGGCGCTTGTCTCGGCGGCGGTCTGGAACTCGTCCTGGCGCTGGATCTCCGCGTTGCCAGCTCCGATCCGGGAACGCGTATCGGCTTACCGGAGGTCCGGCTGGGGCTGCTGCCGGGCGGCGGCGGGACGCAGCGCCTGCCCAGGCTCGTCGGCGCCGAACGCGCCCTGGAACTGCTGCTTACCGGCCGCGAGTTGCGCGCGGAAAGGGCCCGGCGCGCCGGCATCGTGGACGAGGTGGTGGCGAAAGACATACTCATCGATGCCGCCATCGCACTTGCGCGCAAGGCGCAGCCACCGCGATCGCGACGGCAAGGTCTCGCCGGCGTGAAAAAATCGCTGCGCGCGTTGCTTGTTTCGAGGAACCCGGTCGGGCGCCGCATCTTGTACGAACGGGCGCGGGCGCGGGTCGTGCGCACCACGCGGGGTAACTATCCGGCGCCGCTGCGAATACTCGAAGTGGTGCGCAGCGGGCTGGAGCGGGGATTTGAATCGGGGCTGGAAATGGAAGCCGAGGCCTTCGGCGAACTGGTCGTGAGTCGCGAAGCGCAGCAACTGATCGGTCTGTTTCTTGCCACCCGCGTACTGAAAAAGGACCTGGACGCGCAGTTTGCACAGGTCGAGCCGAGGCCTATCGGCAAGCTGGGAGTGGTCGGCGGAGGATTGATGGGCGCCGGCATCGGTTACGTCACGATAGCGAAGGCGGGTGTACCCGTGCGCATGAAGGACAAGGACGACGCCGGCTTGGGTCACGGATTGGCGTACGTGCATCGATTGCTCGACGAACGCGTTTCCAGGCGGTCCTTGAGCCCGCTGCAGCGGACACAGACCCTGGCGCGCATCAGCGGCACCGTCGAATACGCCGGGTTCGCCAACTGCGATCTCGTCGTCGAGGCGGTCTATGAGGACCTTTCGCTGAAACAACGCATCCTGCGGGAGATCGAGACGATCACCGCGGATCGATGCATCTTCGCGTCGAACACCTCCGCGATACCGATCGGCGATATCGCCGATGCCAGCCGCAGGCCGGAAACCGTACTCGGCATGCATTATTTCTCGCCCGTGGAGAAGATGCCCCTGCTCGAGATCATCGCCACCAAACACACCGCGCCCTGGGCGGTGGCTTCCTGTGTCGGTATTGGAAGAAAGCAGGGCAAGACGGTCATCGTTGTCGGCGACGGACCCGGTTTCTACACCTCTCGCGTACTCGCGCCCTATATCAACGAGGCCGTGCACCTGCTCATGGAAGGCGTGGCCATCGACCGCATCGACGACGCATTGCAGGAATTCGGCTTCCCCATCGGGCCGTTGGCGCTACTGGACGAGGTCGGCGTGGACGTCGGTCAAAAGGTCGCGGACACCTTGGGGACGGCGTTCGGAGAACGCCTGCGCGTGCCGCCGGGTATGGACCGGCTGCTGCAGGACCGGAGGCTGGGCAAGAAAAACCGGCGTGGCTTCTACCGCTACGCGGATCGCGGTGCGAAAAAACGCGTGGTGGACGACGCCGTGTACGCGTTGCTCGAAGTGGCAGCGGACAACCCCATGCCGGTGCAGGAGATCGCCGAGCGCTGCGCGCTGCAGATGGTGAACGAAGCCGTGCGCTGCCTGGGGGAGGGCGTCTTGCGCTGCCCCCGGGACGGCGACCTCGGCGCCGTCTTCGGCTTGGGATTTCCGCCGTTTCGAGGCGGACCGTTCCGATACCTAGACGCCCGCGGTGTCGGCGAGGTGAAGGCAAAGCTGGAAGCGTTGGCGGCAGACCACGGCGAGCGCTTCGCTCCCGCCCCCCTGCTTGGCGACGGCGAGCGTTTTTATCCGCGTTAGCGGTGACCCGTCGAGGTCTGCAGGGGGGGCGTGGGGCCGGCGCACCGTTATCTTCTAATTAACATTAGAAATAGTTTATAACTAATTAAAAAAAAGAATATAAAAGAAAACTTAAAGTATTTTCTTATTTTATTTTGCCGTCCGTTTCCGATACTATATACTGTCTATAAAAACAGTATATAAATAACCAGTCCATGCAAGCAAGCACTCGAACGGCGGTACCTCCGCAGCCCAAGAGGCGGAGGTCGGGATTATCTTCAGATCCCAATTGCTTGCCGGCAAAGACCCGGAGCTGGGCGCCGCTCGGCGAGCAATGCGGACTGGCTACGGGCTTTCCCGTCCTCGACGCCGCGCTGCCCGGGGGAGGCTGGCCTCCGGGATCGATCGTTGAGCTCTTCCTCAGGGAGTGGGGGACGGCCGAGTTGAGTCTGTTTTTGCCACTCATGCGGCGACTGTCTGGACAGGGTCTGGAGCTGGCGTGGATTGCCCCGCCCTATACGGCGTACGCCCCGGCCCTGATGCAGGCGGGCATCGCCCCGGCCCGCGTGGTCATCGTTGAAGCCACGGCGTGCAAACAGCTGCTGTGGAGCATGGAACGGGTATTGCGCGCGACCGCCTGCGGCCTGGCGATCGCCTGGCCGCGGCAATCTCCGGGCCGGGCCGTACGCCGCCTGCAGCTGGCGGCCCGGAACGGCCAAACCCTGGGGGTGTTGTGTTACCACGGGGATGCCCCCGCAAATCCCTCGTTCGCCGCGCTGCGGCTGCGCCTCGAAACCAGCGAGACCGGCTTCTCCCTGGAGGTCCTCAAGGCCCGGGGCGGTTGTCGGCGACGACGCGTTAGCGTTGACTGGCCATGATCGCCCAAGCCGTCCCGGCAGCAGCCCAAGCCTACCCCGTCTCCAGCGGCGGTTTTTCGAGCCGAAGACCGCAACCGTTGTGGTGCGGTATCCATTTCCCGCTGTTGGCCCTCGACGTTCATTCGCCCCCGGTATCGCAAATTCGGGCGGTGGTGGGTGCGCATAATCGTTTGCACGCCGTGTCGGAGGCCGCCCGGGCCGCGGGCGTGAAAGAGGGAATGTCCGTCGGCGCCGCCTTGGCGTTGAACGGGACTCTGCAGCTCTTGCCGCGCGATGTTCGAGCGGAACTCGAGGCCCTGCAGCGGGCGGCCCGCCGCTGCCGTCGGCTGACACCGACGGTGAGCCTGGCGCCTCCGGACGCGGTCTTGCTCGAACTCGGCGGCAGCCTGAAATTGTTCGGCGGATTCGAAGGCATGCGCGAGGCCCTGGAGGAGGCGCTGGCGCCGCTGGGCGGGAGCTACCGCTGGGCCAGTGCGCCGACCCCCGAGGCCGGTTTGCTGCTGGCGCGCTGCCGTCCGGCGCACCACGTGACGCACCGGGAGGGCCTGCCGTCGGCCCTGGGAGGGATTCCCCTCGCACGCCTGGAGATCGATACCGGACTGCTGACACGCCTGCACAAGACCGGGCTGCGGCAGCTGCGGGATCTGTGGCGGCTGCCCCGCGATGGCCTGGGGCGCCGGTTCGGCCCCGAATTGCTCGCGTACCTGGATCGTATCCGCGGCGAGCGGCCGGACCCGCGTGTTCCCTACCGGCCGCCG
>CAMYIN010000188.1 GCA_947258495.1 uncultured Gammaproteobacteria bacterium | reverse complement strand
CCAGTGACGACGAAGGGGTATTCGTCAGCGTGAACGGAGACATCGCCCAGATCGTGCGCGAGGGCCAAGTCGCGCCCCACGGCCGCGGTAAAGTGGAAGGTTTCCTCTCGTACGATTTCAACGCATCGGGAGTCGTGAGCTTTCTCCTGGCAACAAAGAGAGATCGCGTTACGGAATGGGCGGTATACTTGGGCCGGCGCGAGGGATTGACTCAGATCGCCGCCCAGGGGGCGAATGCTCCGGAGGAGACCGGGCGATTTACACGCTTCGGCGGTCCGTCTTTGAACAACCGGGGAGAAGCCGCATTCAGCGCTACCTCCGTCGGCGCGGCGCGTGCAGGGAGCGCCCATACCGGCGTTTACCGGGGAAACGGTGGACCACTGACACAAATAGCCCGCGTCGGCAAGGCGACGCCCGACGGCGCGTGGCGGTTTTCCGGTTTCGTCGAAGCGATGATCAACGGTACGGGTGATGTTGCTTTCAATGCCCATCTCACCGGGAAAGAAAACGGCCCGCACCAAGGCGCAGGCGTCTTTCGAGGCAACGGCGGTCCGTTGACACAGATTGCACGCTCCGGTCAAGCGGCACCCGACGGCAACGGCGTGTTCGCGGATTTCAATGCTCCCGTCCTCAATGATGCCGGCGGCGTCGCCTTCTCCGCGTTCCTTTCCGATACCAAAAAGGGCGTCGGCGATGACAGCGGTATTTTCCTCGGTAACGGTATCTCGCTGGTGCAGATCGCGCGAGAAGGCCAACGATCCCCTCTCGACGCGGCAGTCTTTTCCGAGTTGGATTTACCGGCGCTCAACAACAAGGGCGTGTTGGCCTTTGGCGCGGTGCTGGTTCCGGCAGACGGGCGCGGCGCCGCGCTGCGCGGAATCTACATGTCGGACGGTCGTGAACTGATCACGGCGACGCGCACAGGGTACATCGTCGCCGGCGACGCATTCACGGCGGTCCGCTTTCGCGGGCGGTCGAAAACAACGGGTCGCCGGGGTTTGAACGATCTGGGTCAGATCGCTTACCAGGCTTCTTTAGCCGACGGCCGCGAGGGAATTTTTCTCTTTACACCCACGCTACATTGGCGGGCAATCCGCAGTGGAGACTGGGACGAATCGTCCAACTGGACATTGGGTCTCTCACCTTGGAAGGTCCACGAAGTGATCATCGACACCTCGCGCACATTGACGGTGACCGGACCAACCGACGAGGCAGAGGTAAAGCGCTTGGTCGTTGGCGGTGGCCGGGGAACAGCGACGCTGCAGTTAAACGGCGGCACCATCCGCTCGAATGCTGCTGTCGAGATCGCCAACAACGGCGTATTGACCGGAATCGGGGTGATAGACGGCGATGTGCGTAATCGCGGTACGGTGACAGCCGGGGACGGGTCAACCCGAAGCAATCTGCGCCATACGTCGCGCAGACAGGAATCCGGGCCAATGCAGGCCCTGGACACGCACACCGGCAACCGGACGCGCATCGGTCAGAGCGGCGCACGGCAGTTTGCCGCTACGACTGATACAGACTCCGACGACCTTCGGGCTAAGGACGGCGAATTAACGTTCACCGGCGAATTCGCCAACGAAACGGACGCACGCATCGAACTTCGAGGTGCGACGCTGCGCCTTGCGGGCGGGCTGACGAACAGAGGCGTGCTGCAGGCTGCCGGCAGCCGCTCGCACGTCTTCGGCACGGTCCGGAACGAAGGCAGTATCGTCGTTACCGAAGGTGTCCGGGCCGCGTTCCACGATCCGGTGATCAACAGCGCCGAGCTGTATCTGGACGTCGGGAGCCAGGCAATATTTCGGAGTACGGTCTCCGGTTCAGGGGCGGTCTCGGGGCTTGGAGAGGCGGTGGTCGAAGGGGGGCTCAGCCCCGGCGACGGTACGGCGCAGATGATGTTCGCCGGAGACCTGAAGCTGGGCTTTGATAATACGACGACGGTGGAACTGGGCGGGTCTCTGCCCGGAACCGGGCACGACGCTGTTCACGTCGGCAGCTCCCTGGTGCTTGGCGGCATACTGGATGTGCGCTTGATCGCCAACGATGCGAAATTCATCCCGGCGCTGGGTGACACCTTCCTGCTGTTTCGCGCCACGCATCTCAGCGGCGCATTCCGGCAAACCAAATTGCCAAAACTGCGTCGCGGTCTGCGCTGGGATATACGACAAACTTCGACGGAATACGTCCTTTCGGTCACCGAGCCGCCGCGTGCAGTGAAAAACTAGAAGCCGGGGGGGCTCGAAATAACGTCGGGCTCAGCGTATCTCCACGATGAGGGTCAGTGCGGCAGAACGGCCCGCAGCATGTATTCGCGGTCGGTGTTGTCGATGTGGACCTCGAACCAGTCGAAGGCGCGCGTGGACATGATCAGGCGGTTGACGCGCACGGTCTGCTCACCGTCTTCGAAGCGCACGGCAAACACGCGGTTGGGATGATAGAGGCCCGCCGGGATGATGACCATGGGGTCGCTGTCGTTCCGTTCGGGCAGGAACAGCCCCATGGTATAGCCCCTGCTTGCCTCGTGAGACAACGTGAACACGCTGACCGACACCGGACGGGCTTCGGTGCTCAGCGTGCGCGCGCCGATGTCCAACTCGCCGTCCTCGTTGTAACGCGCCCACTGCACCAGCCCGGTCAGCCAACCCATGGACAGGTCCCGCGGCCGCACGGCGATCAGTTCGTTCATCTGGATCTGCGCTTTTTCCGACTTCTGCAAAGTAAGTCGGAATCCGCTCTGGCTGACGTCGGCAATCTGCCAGGACTTCGATAACCGCACGTCGCCCTTCTGCTTGGCCTGCTGTTCGCCGAAACTCCCACGAAAGACGTTGTCGCCAACGGTAATGTTGGCGGGTTCGTTGTAGACCTCGTACGATTTCATGCCGTTGACGACATAACTGACGGAATTCATGCCGATGGCGAGGTCGCAGTAGCCGCCGTGTTTCTTGCGCTGGGATCCGCGGACCCGGTGCGAGCCCCAGCGACCTATGAGGGCGCGCAACATTTCCAGCATCGCGAAATTGTTGAATGAATCCAGGCGTTTAGCGGACTTGGCGAAGTTCTTGATGAGCGTCTGCATCTCCTCGCGCAGCTCCGCGGCGACCGCGGTCGTATCCAGTATCCAGTGGTCCGCCGACATGTCCATGCCGCGCTGCGACAGCAACGGCACGCCCGGCCTGTCCAGGTTGGGATCGATGAGAAAACGGCAACGGCTGGCGCGTTCACCGTGCTCCACGGAAAGTTCGGCATGATCCGCCCACTTCTCCAGGGAACTGTCCACGGTGTGAATAATTCGAAACGGCAACTGGTAAGGATTGCACAAGCCCAACAACAGGGCCTGCTTGTAGATCCGCGCGATGTTGAGATCCTGCGTCCCGCGTTCATCGGTCTGCGTAGCGCAGGCGTTGTGCAGATCGAGCTGGCATGCGCGGGCGTAGATACGATGGATCGCCACCCAAATCCCCTTGGGTTCGACCCGATAACATTCGTAGGCGCTCACCAGGGCACGTTTCAGATGATGAATCGCGCCGCAGGCGGCGCGCAGGAACTGCTCCGTCTCCTTGCGCGCATGCTCGCCGCCTCTCAAATTGGGTATCGCCGACTTGTAGCCATTGGCCAAGTGGGTATGGAGTTCGATGCACAGACCACTGACCTCTATATCTTCCTCCGTCGGCGGCAACGACAGACCGAGTCGCCGTTCCTGAATACGTTTGTTCAACCCCGAGGAAATCACCCTGTCGTAGTCGTCCAGAGCATCAAGCATTGCGACCGGTTCGATCGCCGTGTATCGCATGTCGTGGACGGCGTCGCACATGGCGGCGAGGGCGTCGATCAGACAGAGCGCGGACACGTCCGGCACCGTCACGGCCTTGGTCTCGAACTCCTGCTCGTGCTGCAGCGGTTCCTGCAGCCGGTCCACAGCCTGTTGAAATTTCTTTCGGATCATTGCGATTTTCGGGCCCACCTATAACCCGGTTCGAAGCCGGCAGGTCCCGGTTCAACCCCCACGGAATACCTATAGAGAAGTCTAGACCAGCTGACTTGTGCTGCAAGGAGAACACCGACTGCGGGGCGTCGCCCCAAGA
This sequence comes from uncultured Gammaproteobacteria bacterium, assembly GCA_947258495.1. Lineage (GTDB taxonomy): Bacteria > Pseudomonadota > Gammaproteobacteria > Arenicellales > JAANXG01 > CALZGZ01. The sequence goes on along the minus strand of CAMYIN010000188.1, from coordinate 3,676 downwards.
CGCCGGAGTTACTCCGATCCTTCGGCCGCGGTTCGACGGCCGCCCCGCCGATACGGCGCAAGGCCGCCATCCCGGCCGCAAGATCGAGTGAATTAACGTTACTTTTTAAGAAGTTATTGGCGATATGTAGATTTTTTTGAGGAAGAACCGCTGGCGCCGCTGCGCTTCCCATCGTTTTCGAAACGGTCGAGGACCTGTCTCTGACACGCAGCCGGTCCCGAGCTGGTCTGCGAATCGGAGCCGTACCCGGCCCCCGAAGTTGCACACTCGTCCTGCGACACGGAGCTCGCCGTATTCGTGGACGCTTTAACCGTATCCGCCATTACAGCGGCGGCAAAAGGTATCGAAGACAGCAACGCCAGCAGGTGAATCGTCAATTTTTTCATCGGTCTCCCCAGAACATAGATTCGGTTGTCGATGCGCAGCGTCGAAAACGCGGACGGATCCGACGCAGACGAGGCAATCAGGGTCATCAGTTTTCATGATAGGCCCCCGACGTTCAACTCGCAACGCCCGTCGAAATCGCTGTTCCGGCGATACTCCGCCGTTCAAGACGACCGCACACACCGTGCGTGACAAACGTTACACATCGGGAACGCTCTGCAGTGACAACGGCACGCAGCGAAGGGACTCGGGACCCGTCGAATGAAAACGCCATGTCGTGCTGCTACGCTAATAACAACACACACGCTAATTGGCTGTTATTCGAAACGAAATGAAACCGGTCTACCGCCGCCTTTCCGTGCTTTTGCTGGTAGTCACCGTGGTGACGGCCGCGGCCGCGGGTTACAGCCGTTACCGTGAAAATCCGGCCGCCGCTTTCGTAGCCGGTAAGATCTACACCGGCGATTTGACCAAGACGGTCACAGCCACCGGCGTCGTCAACGCCGTCGTCAGCGTCGATGTGGGTTCCCAGGTCTCCGGCCGTATCGACGCGCTGTTCGCGGATTTCAACGATGCCGTCCGCAAAGGGCAAACCATAGCGCAGCTGGATCGGGCCGCTTTCATGGCGGAGTTGCGCGCTGCGGAAGCGGCGTTGCAGGTCGGGGTTACGGCGGTAAAGATCGCGGCAGCGGGCGTGGATCGTGCGCGCAGCGCACTGGCGACCACCGAGGCCAAGGACAAAGTGTTGGAGGCGCAATTCAGCCGCACACTGGCCGCTTACGAGGAAGCCAAGCGTTCGCTGGAACGCAAACGATCCCTGAAGCGCAAAGGCGCCCTTACCGAAGAGATCCTCGATCGCGCTAAGACCGCTTTCGACACCACTTACGCCGACATGCTGGCGGCACAGGCGGCGCGGAGCGTGCACGCACATGAAATCAACACGGCCTCCGCCGAACTGAGACAGGCCGAAGCCGCGCTTGCCAACGCGAAGGCGAAGGTCCCGCAACTGGAGGCGTCGCTGCAACTTGCACAGGTGAATCTGGCGCGTACCAGCATCCGCTCGCCCATCGACGGCGTCGTGATCGGTCGCGAGGTCGACACCGGCCAGACCGTGACGGCGAGTCTGGAGGCGCCGAAATTGTTCACCATCGCCCAAGACCTTCGGCAAATGGAGGTGCACGCGAGTGTTGACGAAGCGGATATCGGTCGGCTGCAAGTGGGGCAAACGGCGACGTTTACCGTGGACGCGTTTCCCGGGCGCGCGTTCTCGGGCGAGGTCGCGCAAATCCGCAAGTCGCCGGAGCGCTTCAATAACATCGTGAGCTACACGGTGGTGATCGCCACGCGGAACCCCGAGCTGCTGTTGCTGCCGGGGATGACGGCCGTCGTTCAGATCACGGTCTACGACAAACGCGGCGTGGTCAAGCTGCCGAACCGGGCGCTGCGCTTTCGGCCGTCCGTGCCGGCCACGGTCCGGGCCGACGGCGCTCCCGACACCGCTTCCACGGACGACGCAGACGGTCGCCCCGCCACGGTCTGGGTCTTGGACGCACGCGGACGACCCGCGCCGGTGCCCGTGCGCATTGGCGACAGCGACGCCCACGGCAGTGAATTGCTGTCCGGCGGTCTGTCGGCGGGGCAGGAAGTCCTCGTCGGCGAACGCGTCGACGACGATTGAAACATCGCGAAGGCCATGGCAGACGCCCTTGTGCGCATGCGCGGACTCAGCAAGCGCTTCCACGCCGGCGGGGCCGCGGTGCAGGCACTCAGCTCCGTCGATCTCGATATCGCAGCGGGGGAATTCGTCGCCGTCATGGGACCGTCCGGATCGGGCAAATCCACTCTGCTCTACCTGCTCGGGCTCCTCGACCGCCCTACGGACGGTCGCTATGTGCTCGACGGCGAAGACACCGGCCGGCTCGATGCGGATCGCTGCGCCGCAATTCGTAATCGTAAGATCGGCTTCGTCTTCCAGAGCTTCGCCCTGCTGCCCAGAATGACGGCGTTGGAAAACGTGGAACTGCCGCTCGCGTACCTCGGCCTGCCGAATTGGGAACGACGCCAACGCGCGTCGCGCGCGCTTTCGCAGGTGGGGCTGGAGCATCGCACGCAACACCTGCCGAATCGACTTTCCGGCGGCGAGCGGCAGCGGGTGGCCGTCGCGCGGGCATTGGTATACGAGCCGCTGTTAATCCTCGCCGACGAACCGACAGGTTCGCTCGATACCCGGACGGGCATGGAGATACTCGAACTGTTGCGGGGTCTGCACGGCAACGGTCGCACGATAGTCCTGGTGACACACGATCGTGCAATCGCGGATCACGCTGAGCGGATCTTATCGATACAGGACGGCCGCGTCGTACACGCGGCACGTGGGTGAGTCGGTATCGCGAACTGCGTGATGAACGAGCCGACCACCGCAACCGCTCACAGTGAGCGCCGGAGCGTATGAGCTGGAGGGACGCAATTCGCGCGGCGTACGCGGCTCTGCAAGCGAATCTTCTGCGCAGCGCCCTGGCGATGCTTGGCATCGTCATCGGCGTTGCCGCCGTCGTCACCATGCTCGCTATCGGAGGAGGTACCCACGCCCGGGTCTCGCAACAATTGCAGAGTCTGGGAGCCAATCTTCTCTACGTGCTGCCGAACGCGGACGGGACCGCGGGTAATCCGAGTGCCGCGAGTGGGCGTCGCAGACTCAGCGAAGGGGACGCCGGCGCCATCGCCGCGGAGATACCACGGGTGGAAATTTCCGCGCCCACGGTGTCGAACACCGCCACGGCGGTACGGGGAAATCGCAACCGCTCGACGACCGTCGTGGGCACGGTGCCGGAGTTTCTGCGGGCCCGGGAATGGAAGTTCGTCGAAGGACGGCCGTTCACCGGCGACGAAGTTGCCGGCGCGGCCAAGGTCGCCGTTCTGGGCTCGACGGTGGCGGCGAGTCTGTTCGGTAACGACCAGGCACCGGGCAAAAAAATCCGCATCAACAACGTGCCGCTCACCGTAGTCGGCGTGCTCCGAAGCAAAGGACAGGATCCTTTCGGTTGGGACCAGGACGACGTCGTGTATCTGCCGATATCAACGTCCAAACTGCGCGTATCGGGACGTGCGCAGCGTACGCCTCGCGAGGCGGTCGGTTTGATACTGGTGAAGATCACCGATCCAGAGGCGTTGGACGGCGTGGCGCGCGAGATAAGCGCTTTACTTCGGCAGCGTCATCGTGTTGCAGAAGGATCGCGACCGGGCTTTACGGTCAAGAATATGGAGGCCTTGATACAACAGCACGACGACACGT
>CAMYIN010000187.1 GCA_947258495.1 uncultured Gammaproteobacteria bacterium | reverse complement strand
ACCCCGCCATCGTTCCGATAATCAACAACGAGGCCCGCGGCTCCCGCGACCCGGCTGCATCCCCGCGTCCGGGTGCGGGTAGGGCGGGACACAGGACGCCGGTGTTTTCGGCAATTGACGTGGTGGAGGTATACGTGGATCTTGCAACCTTAATCGGTTTGATCGGTTGTCTGTCAATCATTGGCGCCGCCATTATGATAGGGCCCAATGCCATTATCTTTCTCAACATTCCGGGCCTGTTGATCGTCCTGGGCGGCACCTTCATGGCGACCTTGATCAAGTTTCCGCTTTCGGCGACGGTCGGCGGATTCAAGGTCGCGGTCAAGGCCTTTTTTCACAAAACCGAAAAACCCGACGATCTCATCAAGAGCGGTGTTGAGCTGGCCAACATCGCGCGCAAGGGAGGCCTGCTGGCGCTAGAAGACAAAAAAGTCAACAACGATTTTCTGCAGCAGGGCATTCAGCTCTGCGTCGACGGTCACGATCCGCAACTGGTGCGTCGGCTTCTGGTCAACGACATCAACCTCACCATCGAGCGCCACGACGAGGGACAGGCGATTTTCAAGGCTATCGCCGACGTGGCGCCGGCCATGGGTATGATCGGCACGTTGGTGGGCCTGGTGCAAATGCTCTCCAACATGGACGATCCGAAAAAAATCGGACCGGCCATGGCCGTAGCGCTGCTGACCACGCTCTACGGCGCGATCATCGCCAATGCGATCGCCATTCCGATCGCGGAGAAACTGGCGCGCCGCAGCAAGGAAGAACGCAGCAACAAGTCTCTGATACTGGAAACGGTGGGCGCGATCCAGGAAGGTCTCAACCCCCACGTCATGGAAGACCTGCTGAAGACCTATCTGCCCGTAGGACAACGCAAACCCAAGAAAGCGGCGTGATGGGCGCGGTGCCGGCAACCGCCAGCAACGCGGACGAGACCCATGGATGATTCGCTAGTCGTCGCCAAAAAAGACACGGGCGGCGGCGCGCCCATGTGGATGGTCACGTTTGCGGACTTGGCCACCCTGTTGATGTGTTTCTTCGTCCTGATTCTCAGCTTTTCGGAAATGGACCTCATCAAGTACAAACAGATCGCCGGTTCCATGCGCGAGGCATTCGGCCTGCAAAGACAAGTGAAGACCAAAGATCCTCCGCGGGGTATCAATATCATCGCCAAGGAGTTCAGCGCCGGGCGTCCCGATCCGACGATCTTGAACAGGGTGGAACAACATACGGTGGACAATATGAGGCGTTATCTGGATGTCCCCGAGGACCAACGTGGAGTGAAAATCGACGTCGAACCGGACCAAAGCGAAAGCGGACGCGAACGGCAAGCGAGTATGCCGAAAATACCCGAATACGAACGCCTCGAGCAGGCGCTGTTGCAGGAGATCGACAGCGGCTTGATCGAGATCGACAAGGAACGACAGAAACTGATCATCCGTATACGCGAACAGGGGTCCTTTCCTTCGGGCGGCGCGGAGCTAATGCAGGACTTCCTGCCTATTCTGCGTAAGATCGCCGTGGTCCTCACCTACACCCCCGGAGAAATCACCGTGGCCGGACACAGCGACGACGTTCCCATCAATACACCGCGCTATCGTTCCAACTGGGAACTGTCGGCGGCGCGGGCGGCGAGCGTGGTACACGAGTTACTGCAGCAGGATCCCCTGGACCCGGCCCGCTTTCAGATCGCCGGCTTTGCCGACACCAGACCGGTGGAATCCAACGCCACCGCGGAAGGGCGCGCGCGCAACCGACGCGTCGAGCTCCTGATCGCGCGAGGTGCGGACAAGCAGGGCGCTACCTTTTCCGCCCGGGAATCGGCCGCCCCGCGGCTGAACACAATGGGGGTGCTGGAGGCGAATACCCGCGTCGTCGAAGACATGATCGAGGCGGTCAAGGCTGACAACGCCGGCGAGCGGGCGGTGCGCGCGCACGATTCACCGGATTGAGCCTTTCACCGTAAGCGGGCGGGCGCCGGAATACGGTGTCGATGCCCGGGTGCGGGACCGCCATGGGAAACGCAGCCGAATTTTGCCGTGCAAGCGGTAACGGCTTGCCGCACGACCGCCCGCGGTCGTTTCCGGTCCCGCGCAATTCCCCGGTTTCCAAAGACTTCCGGCCTTGGCACGCTGTTTGCAACCAGAACTGCCACAGCCGCACAGGCTGCCATCGAGCAAAGGCCGACTTGGAGACAGCAGTGGTAACGAACATAGACCGGGCACTCGGCATTCACGACGACGCTTTGATCATCCGCGCCCGTCGGGCCACGATTCTGGCGTCGAACCTGGCCAATGCGGACACGCCGAACTACAAAGCGCAAGATCTCGATTTCAAGAACGCCTTGCGGGAAGCGGCGGCGGGGGCGAAGGCGGCGGCGGATTTTCGTCTGCTGCGCACGCACGCGGGCCATCTGCACGTCTCGACCGTGCGGCCGCACCCGGAGGGTATTTCCTACCGCACTCCCCAACAGGCGTCCTTGGACGGAAACACCGTGGACACCGACGTCGAGCGCAGTGAGTTCACGAAGAATTCGCTCGCGTACATGGTGAGTCTGCGGTTCCTCGGTGGGAAGTTCAAATCCATATTGAGCGCCATAAAGGGAGAATAGACATGTCGTTGTTGAGCGTGTTCGACGTCGCCGGATCCGGAATGAGCGCCCAGAGCATCCGGCTCAACGTCATAGCCAGTAACCTCGCCAACGCCGACGCGGTGACCGGCGACGGTGGCCGCGTTTACCGCGCGCGACATCCGGTGTTCGCCTCGGGGACGCCGAGCTTCGTCGAGGTCCTGGACGGCCTCGGGCAACAACCGGTCGCCACGGTCCGTGTGGTCGGCATCCTGGAGAGCGAGGCGCCGCCGGTGCGGCAGTATCAGCCGCACCATCCGCTCGCCGACGCACAGGGTTACGTGCTGCGACCCAATGTGAACCCGGTAGAGGAGATGGCGAACATGATCTCCGCTTCACGTGCCTATCAGAACAACGTCGAGATCATGAACACCTCGAAACAACTATTGTTGCGCACCCTGGCTCTGGGCCAGTAAACCGACAGTCGGGTACAACAAGAAGCGCTGATCCATGGTCAACCCCGTAGACAAGAACGCGCCCACCTTCGAGAGCCTGGGATTGGGGCTGCAGAAGGACGAGGCCAAGCCGCACAACGAGATGGGCCAGGAGGATTTTCTGCAACTGATGTTGGCGCAGCTACGGCATCAGGATCCGTTGAAGCCCCTCGAGAACGGCGAATTCATCGGCCAGATGGCCCAATTCAGCACGGTGAGCGGAATTCAGGATTTGAGCAACGCCTTCAATCAGCTCGCCAGTTCACTGCAGTCGAACAGGGCGTTGCAGGCTTCCAGCCTCGTCGGCCGATCGGTGATGGTGTCTACGGATAAGGCCAGGCTCGAACCGGGGACCGCCGTCGAAGGCGCGGCGGACGCATCCGCGGCGGCCAGCGCGGTGACGGTGAGCATTCAGGACGCGTCGGGCCAGACCGTGCGCAGCTTCGAGCTGGGCCCGCAACCGCCGGGTACGATGAAGTTCGTCTGGGACGGGCTCAGCGACACGGGACAGCCGCTGCCCGCGGCGGAGTATCGGATTCGGGTCGATGCCTTGATCGACGGGGAAACGTCGGCACTGCCGACCCGGATCGCGTCCAAGGTGGAGAGCGTAAGCCTCGATCAGGGAGGTGCGCAAGACATCACCCTGAATGTCGCCGGAGTCGGCCCGGTACCGCTGACGGATGTGAATGAGATTTTGTGATATCGGTTTTAACACGCAGACGCATAACCTAGGGGGTTAGTCATGCCATTTCGAACCGCAGTGAGCGGCTTAAACGCCTCGCAGTCGGATTTAAAGGTCATCAGCAACAACGTCGCCAACAGCAATACCCACGGTTTCAAGGCGTCGCGAGCGGAGTTCGCGGACGTTTTCCCCGCGAGTCAGTTCGGCGCCAGCTCTGTGGCGATCGGGGCCGGTGTGCGACTGTCCAACGTGCGCCAACAGTTCACCCAGGGAACGGTCAGCTTCACCAACAACAACATGGACCTGTCCATCAACGGCAACGGCTTTTTTCGCTTGAACAGCGGCGGCGAGATCGTTTACTCCCGCGCCGGGGCATTCGGCGTCGACGACGAGGGATTCATCGTCAACGCCTCGGGCATGCGTCTGACGGGCTTCGGCGCCAACGGCGGCGAGATCAACGGCGTGCTCGAAGACATGCGCATCTCCGCGGCGGATAATCCGCCGAAAACCACCACCGACATCGAGTTTCTCGCCAACCTGGATGCCGGCGAGCTGGCGAAGACGCCCGCCGATCCCGCCCTCGTGCTGGGACCGCCGATGCTGGATGCGAACGGTAACCCGTTTGTTCCGCCCCGATTCGAGCCTCCCGATCCGGACAGCTACAACCACACGGCGTCGTTTCAGGTGTTCGACAGCCTGGGCGTGGCCCACAGCGCGACGCTGTATTTCCGCAAGAATGCGGATAACGACTGGGAGGCGCAGCTGTCCATCGACAACCAGGCGTTTTCCGTGCCGGCCGAAGGCGTCAACGTCCAGTTCGACACCAACGGAAACATCACCGTCCCCGCCGGTCCGCCCCTGGGACAATTGACCTACAGCGCCATTCCGGTGGGCACCGGCGCCGCGGACCTCGCGTTTACCCTCGATCTCTCCGATACCACCCAGTACGGCAGCCCCTTCGGCGTCAATGCGCTGACGCAGAACGGGTTCACCACCGGCAGGTTGAGCGGCATCGAGGTCGACGACGAAGGCAAGCTCATCGGCCGTTACACCAACGGCGAATTGCAGGTGCTCGGCCAGGTGGCGCTGGCCAACTTTTCCAATCAGGAGGGGCTGCGGCCGTTGAGCGACACGGTGTGGGCGGAGTCGCCGGATTCCGGCCCGGCCCTGCTGGGCGCGCCGGCTACCGCGAGTCTTGGCGTGATCCAGTCCGGCGCCCTGGAAGATTCGAACGTCGAGCTCACGGCGGAGCTGGTCAAGTTGATCGTGGCTCAGCGCAACTTCCAGGCCAATGCCCAAGTCATCCGCACCGCCGACGACGTCACCCAGACCATCGTCAACCTCCGTTGAGCGTGAGCGGCAGCAAAGGGGACGCCTAGATGGACCGCATGATGTACATCGCTATGACCGGCGCCAAAGAAGCCATGTACGCGCAGGCGGTGACGAGCCACAATCTGGCCAACGTCGGCACGCCGGGCTTTCGCGCCGACCTCGCCGCCTTCCGCAGCGAACCGGTGTACGGGCCCGGATACCCGTCGCGGGTGTACGCAGTACTGGAGCCGCCTTCCGCCGATTTCTCCCACGGCAGCATCGCGTGGACCGGCCGCGACCTCGATGTCGCGGTCGAGGGGGACGGCTGGATCGCGGTGCAGGCGCCGGATGGCGGCGAAGCGTACACCCGTGCGGGGGACCTGCGATTGACCGCCAACGGCGTACTGCTGACGGGTGGCGGCCACGCGGTGCTCGGCGACGCCGGTCCCATCGCACTGCCGCCGGCGCAAAAGTTGGAGATCGGCCCCGACGGCACGATCTCGATCCAGCCGCTGGGTCAGGACCCCGCCAATCTGGCGATCGTCAACCGCATAAAACTGGTCAATCCGCCGCACGACGCACTCGTCAAGGGAGACGACGGCCTGGTGCGTAGTGCGGCTGCGGACGTCGCCCCCGCCGACGCCGGCGTGCGGCTGGCGGTCGGCGCCCTGGAAAACAGCAATGTGAACGCGGTGGAGGCTATGGTCAGCCTGATAGAGCGGTCGCGGCAGTTCGAAATGCAGGTGAAGTTGATGCGCACCGCCGAGGCCAACGACCGCGCATCGACCGAACTGATGCGCATCTCCTGAACGTAAACTAGAAGCAAGGGGTTCAAGTCATGATTCCAGCACTTTGGATCGCAAAAACGGGTCTCGACGCGCAGCAGACCCGGATGTCGATCATCTCCAACAATCTGGCGAACGTGAACAGCACCGGGTTCAAACGCGACCGCGTGGTGTTCGAAGATCTTCTGTACCAGAACATTCGCCAGGTGGGGGCGCAGTCGTCGCAGGACACCCAGCTGCCGTCCGGGTTGTCCCTGGGCACCGGCGTGCGCGTGGTGGCGACCGAGAAGCTGCATCAACAGGGAAATCTCGAGCAGACCGACAACCCGCTCGATCTGGCGATCCAGGGGCGGGGATTTTTTCAGATACTGCTGCCCGATGGTAATCTCGCATACACCCGGGATGGTTCGTTTCAGATCAACGCCGACGGGGAAATGGTCACTGCGGACGGCTATCAACTGCAGCCGGGCATCACCATTCCGGAAAGTGTCGCGACCGTTACCTTGGGTTCCGACGGCGTGGTCTCGGTCATGACGCCCGGCTCCGCGGCGCCCACCCAGGTCGGCAACGTCCAACTAGCGGACTTCATCAATCCCACGGGATTGCAGGCGATGGGCCAAAATCTTTTCCTGGAGTCGGCGGCCAGCGGTTCTCCGCAGACCGGGACTCCGGGACTGAACGGCCTGGGGACCCTGGTACAGGGCACGGTGGAGAGCTCCAACGTCAATGTGGTGGAGGAACTGGTGAACATGATCGAGACCCAGCGCGCCTACGAGATGAACTCCAAGGCGATCTCGGCGACGGACCAGATGCTGGCCTACGTCAACAACAACCTGTAACGACGATTCCCACCGCCACGCCTGAGCCGAAACTATGAACATCGATCGCAGAGTTTGCCGGTTGCATCTAGGTGCCTTGCTCCTGCTGTCCGGATGCGCGACGTCGTACCAGCCGCAACCCGGTTTCGAGCCCACGTACCCGCAAGCCTCGGCGCCGGCCCCGCAGACGAACGGCGCCATCTATCAACACGGCCACGCCCGCTCCTGGTTCGAAGATCGACGCGCGCATCGCATCGGCGATGTCATCACCATCCTACTGAATGAAGAGATCAGCGCCGACAACGAGACCGAGACCAACACCAGCAAGACCAACGAAATCGACATCGATAGCCCCAAGCTGTTCGGATACACCCTGCCCAGCGGCAATTCCAAGTTCACTTTGGACCAGGAATTGCAATCCGATCAGCAGTTCGCGGGGAAGGGTTCCAGCAAGCAGAGCAACACCGTGAGTGGGACCATTACGGTGACGGTCGCGGGCGTGCTGGCGAACGGGAATCTCCTGATCCGGGGCCAGAAATGGTTGAGCCTGAATCAGGGTAACGAGTACGTGCAGATCTCCGGCATCGTCCGTCCCGACGATGTCAGCGACGACAACACCGTGCTGTCCACGCAGATCGCCGACGCCCGCATTGTCTATCAGGGAAGGGGGCCGGTGGCGAGCGCCGCCAAGCTCGGCTGGCTGGCGCGGTTCTTTTTGGCTCCGATTTGGCCGTATTGATGGACCGCAGAACGCGACACAGGTGTGATCCAATGAGCAAAACATGGTGCAGGACAGGCGTGACGGCGCTGCTTTGCCTCGCCCTCGCGAGCGGTGTGCACGCCGAGCGCATCAAGGATCTTGCGAGTATCGGCGGGGTGCGGTCGAATCAGCTGGTGGGTTACGGACTGGTGGTCGGTTTGGACGGGACCGGTGATCAGACCAGCCAAACGCCGTTCACGACTCAGAGCTTGAAGAGCTTCCTGCAGAATTTCGGCGTCAATCTTCCTCCGAACGCCAATCCGCAAACGAAAAACGTCGCCTCGGTGGTTGTGCACGCGAGCCTGCCGCCTTTCGCGAGACCGGGGCAGACGATTGATGTCACCGTTCTGTCGCTGGGCAACGCCAAGAGTCTGCGCGGCGGCAGCCTGTTGATGACGCCGCTCAAGGGCGTCGACGGGCAGGTGTACGCCATGGCCCAGGGCAATCTCGCGGTCAGCGGCTTCGGCGCCGAGGCCGATGGCTCGAAAATCACCGTGAACGTGCCCAGCACCGGGCGCATTCCCAACGGTGCAACGGTGGAGCGGGCGGTCCCCAGCCCGTTCCGGTACAGCGACCGGCTGACGCTGCAGCTGCACGACGTGGATTTCACCACGGTCAAGCGCATGACCGATACCATCAACGCGGTGGCGGGTCCGTCCTCGGCGAGGGCGATCGACGGTTCCACCGTCGAGGTAATAACCCCGGTCGATCCCGCACGCCGGGTTGAATTCGTCTCCCTCATCGAGAACCTCACCATCGATCCCGGCGAGTCGGCGGCAAAAGTGATCATCAACGCGCGCACCGGCACCGTCGTCATCGGCCAGCATGTACGCGTCCTGCCGGCGGCGGTATCCCACGGCAATCTGACCGTCACCATCACCAGCGATCCAATTGTCAGTCAGCCTGGTCCGTTCTCCGACGGTGACACCGTCGTGGTGCCGCGCAGCGACATAGAGATCACCGAAGAGGGCAATCGCATGTTTCTCTTCGAGCCGGGCGTGACCCTGGATGAGATCGTGCGCGCCGTGAACGAGGTCGGGGCGGCGCCGGGAGATCTGGTTGCCATCATGGAGGCGTTGAAGCAGGCCGGCGCCTTGCGGGCCAGACTGGAAGTGATGTAGTGGCCGCCGTCCGTGCGCACGCAATATGATCGAAGGCGACGCCATCTCGAGGTTTTATCTGGACTTCTCGGGGTTTCACGGCCTACGCAGCCAGGCCCGGGAAGGATCGGTACGCGCCGTAGAGGAGGTGGCGTCGCAGTTCGAATCCTTGTTTCTCCAGTTCGCCCTCAAGGCGATGCGGCAGGCGGGGTTCGGCGACGGACTGCTGGACAACGATCAGAGCCGGTTTTATCAGGGCCTGCTGGATCAGCAGCTGGCGTTGTCCATGACCGGCAACGGCGGCACGCTCGGGCTGGCGCGCATGATCGCGCGCCAGCTCGAATCCGCGCCGCACGCGCGGGCGTCGACAGAGGCATCGATGCTGCACTCCGGACCGGCGGCGCTAAAGAAAATCGCCGTGCGTGCCGCTAATCAGTATAAGGAAGTGGAACGGCTGGCGCCGCCCGTAGCGGCGGTCGCGAATGCCGGAGCATGGAATGACGGTGTGAGCGCGCGCGTTGAGCGCGCCCCGCCGTCGGCAATAACGTTGATGGAATCGGGGCCGTCGATCGGCGACATCACCTCCTCCCGTGAAGCCTTTGTGCGCGGGTTGTGGCCGCTGGCGGAAGACGCGGGCCGAGAGCTCGGGGTCTCTCCTGCAGTGTTGATTGCGCAGGCGGCTCTCGAAACCGGCTGGGGACGCTCGGTGATGCGACGCGCAGACGGCACAAGCGGGCACAATCTGTTCGGCATCAAGGCCGATGACCAGTGGCGAGGCGATCGGATAATGGCGAGGACGTGGGAAGTCAACGACGGTGCGCGGGTAACCGAGACAGCAGCGTTCCGCGCATACGGGTCCTTTGCGGAGAGCTTTGACGATTACGTCACCTTTCTGCACGCCAATCCGCGCTACCGCGGCGCCATGCGCGTGGCGAGCGACCCGGAGGCGTTTGCAGACGCGCTGCAGCGTGCGGGCTTTGCGACCGATCCGCATTACGCCGGCAAGATAAAGTCGATCCTGCGCGGCAGCATCGACACGCTTCAGACCTCCACCGGCGTGGTGCCGAAGGAAGCAAGTCCCGCGAGCGGGTGAATCGTGCAAATGAACGGTATAGGGTGAGCGCGGTATGGCAGTCGGCGACATTCTGGGTAACAGTATTTCCGCGTTGCTGGCCTTTCAGCGCGCCCTGGCGACGACCAGTCACAACATCGCCAACGTAGGCACTGAGGGCTACAGTGCGCAGCGCGCCGAACTCGAGACTCGCCCGGGACAGGGTAGCGCCGTGGGTTTTATCGGCAAGGGCGTCGACGTGGCGACGGTCCGCCGCCTGCGGAACGAATTTCTCGAGACACAGGTGCGGGACAACAGCAGTTCTTTCGAGTACTTCGATGTGCTCCACGGGCTTTCCGCGCAGATCGATTCCCTGCTGGGCGACCCGGACACGGGACTCAACCCGTCGATGGACGAATTTTTCAACGCCAGCGAGGACGTCGCCACCGACCCGACCTCACTCGCCGCACGCGGCGTGCTGATCGGGAACGCGCAGACGCTGACGGCCAAGTTTCAGCTCATCGATCAGAACCTGCGGCAGCTCGAGACGCAACTCAACGGCGAGTTGCGCAACGTCGTCACGGAAATCAACAGCTTCGCCGACTCCATCGCCGACATCAATCGAGAAATCGTGTTCGCGCGCAGCCAGGCGTCCGCACAACCGCCGAACGATCTGTTGGATCAGCGCGACCGACTGATTCTGGAATTGTCGAAACGCGTCAACCTCTCCACCATTGCCTTGGACGACGGTTCGGTTTCGATCTCCATAGGCAACGGACAGCCGCTGGTCATCGGTTTCCAGAGTCGCGCACTCTCGATCAACAACGATCCCTTCGACGCGTCGCGTCTGGAAGTGTCCTTCGATAACGGCAACCCCATTTCGGAGAGCTTGACCGGCGGGCGGATAGGCGGACTCCTGGGCTTCCGCGCCCAGGTGCTGGATGCCGCATTCAACGGCCTGGGCCGCGTGGCGGTCGGTCTGACGGACACTTTCAATCGGCAGCATGAGCTGGGCCAGGATCTCGAGGGTTTTCTCGGCCAGGCGTTTTTCCGCGTGGGGTCTCCCCACGTCGCCGCGCATCCGAACAACAGCACCGCCGGCGCACCCACCGTGGCTATTGCGGACGTGTCGCAGCTCACCGCGGCGGACTATCTATTGCGCTTCGACGGCGCCGCGTGGAGCCTCACCAATCGCGTCACCGGCCAGGGAGTCGCGATGACCGGCTCCGGCACCGACGCCGACCCCTTTGTCGCCGACGGACTGAGTATCAGCGTGCAGCCGGTGGCGGCGTCACCGGGAGACGACTACCGATTCGTCATACAGCCCACCCGCGGCGCCGCCAGGGAGATCGGCGTCAACGTCACCGACCCGAACCGCGTCGCCGCCGCCGTGCCCATCCGCGGCGCGTCGGCGGCCGCCAACGTCGGCTCCGCAAGCCTGTCGGCGGTGACACTGTCGGATACCGGCACTGTGCCGCTGTCTGCAAACGGCGGCGACATCACGCTGACGTTCGACGACAATGCCGTAGGTCCCGGGATGTCCGGTTTCGTCGTCAGCGGAGGACCCGGTGGGGTCCTTGCCTACGATCCCGCGGTGGAGAGCGCCGGCAAGACCTTCGTCCTCGGGCCGCCCTTCGACGGCATCTCGTTTTCACTCGCCGGTACGCCGGCGAGCGGCGACGCCTTTGTGTTGACGGACAACATCAACGGCGTCGGCGACAACCGCAACGCGGGCCTGCTCGGAGAACTGCGGGGCGCATTGACCCTGATGGGCGGCAACGCCACCTACCAGGACGCCTACAACCGGCTCGTCGGTGACATCGGCGTGACCACGCGGCAGGCGGAGATCGGACGCGATACCCAGGACAGTGCGCGGTCGTTGATCCTCGCCAACCGCGAATCGTTCTCGGGGGTCAACCTGGACGAGGAGGCCGCCAATCTGCTGCGTTTTCAACAGGCTTATCAGGCGTCGGCGCGGGTGATCGGGGTGGCGAACGAAGTATTTCAGGAACTCATCGGTGCGATAAGGGGCTGATTCATGCGCATATCCACGTCACAGCTGTTCTCCCAGGGTCTCGACACCATTCTCGATCAGCAGGCTACTGCGGCACGCACTCAGCTCGAGGTCGCCACCGGTAAGCGCATGCAGAATCCCGCCGACGACCCGGCGGCGGCGACGAAGGCGTTGAGCGTCAGGGGGCTGCTGTCCGAAACGCAACAGTACGCGGCGAATATCGACAGCGCGCGCAGTTATCTCAACGTCGAAGAGTCGGTATTGATCAACGTCGGCGATGTATTGCAGCGCGTACGCGAGTTGGCGGTGCGCGCCAACAACGGTATCCTGACGGACGAAGAGCGCTCCGCCGTCGCCGCCGAGCTGGAGGAGCGCCTGGAGGAACTGCTAGGGCTCGCCAACACCCGCGCGAGCAACGGCGAGTATATTTTCTCCGGCTTTCAGAGCCGCACGCGCGCGTTTACGCCCAACGCCGCCTCCGGTTACGACTATCAGGGCGATGAAGGGCAGCGCTTCCTGCGCGTGTCGGCGTCAATGCAGATCGCGGTGAGCGATTCCGGGGCGGAGGTGTTCCGGGATGTCCGCACCGGCAACGGTACCTTTGCGGTCAACGCGGCGGCGGGGAACGGCGGTTCGGGGGTCATCGACCACGGCAGCGTCACCAATCCCGGTCTCTGGGTCCCCGACAACTACTCCATTACCTTCACCAGCGCGCCCACCTACGAAGTCCGGGACGGCGGCGGGGCGCTGGTTGTCGGCGGCAGTTACGTGGAGGGCAGCGCCATCGCCTTCAACGGCGTCGAAGTGCGTATCACGGGCGCGCCCGTCGGCGGGGACAGCTTCAGCGTCGAGCCGAGCCGCAACCAGGACGTATTCACCACCGTATCCGAGTTCGTAGCGGCGCTGGAAACGCCCGTTACCGACGCCGCTTCCCAGGCTCAGGTGACCCAGGGGGTCAATCGTGCGCTCGCCAACCTCGATCAGGCTTTGAGCAACGTGCTCGTCACTCGTTCCCGCATCGGCGCCCGCTTGAATGCGGTGGAGGACGAGGCAAAGGTCAACGCCGGCGTCGACACCCAACTGCAGCAAACCATATCGGATATCGAGAACGTCGATCTCGCGGAGGCGGTCAGCCGGTTGAGCCGGCAACTTTTCGCCTTGGAGGCGTCGCAGCAGAGTTTCGCCTTGATTCAGAATTTGTCCTTGTTTCGCTTCCTCTGATCTTTCGATTCGCGGCGGCGTGCGGCATGACGCACGCGCGCCTCTTCGCGTCGATTATTCGTCGATATAATTCACCGCCCTGCACCCAAGCGCGGCCCGCGACGCCGCGCAGAACCCCCCCTGCGCTAAAGTTTTTCCGTTCGCTGCCGACAACTATCTCGAAAGCGGACGATTACGAATAGACAAAATATCCGTTGGTCGTTCCGCGTGGGGTATCAATCAGGACTTTGTCCGTTATTTAATTTTTGGGAGTAATAGTTATGGCACTAGTCATTAACTCAAATCTCGCATCGCTGAACGCCCAGCGGAATCTCGTCGGTACGCAGATGGACTTGAGTCGCGCACTGCAACGGCTTTCCTCGGGGCTGCGCATCAACAGCGCCCGCGATGACGCCGCCGGTTTGTTTTCCGTAGAGAAGATGTCGGCGGACATCCGCGGCATCAATCAGGCCGTGCGAAACGCCGCCGACGGCATCTCTTTGGCGCAGACCGCCGAAGGTGCCTTGGGTGAAATCGCCAACAACCTGCAGCGTATCCGGGAGATTGCGGTCCAGGCCGCGAACGATACGGTCGAGGACCGAACCGGTCTGCAAAAGGAAGTCGACCAGCTGACGCAGGAAATATCGCGCATCATCGAAACGACCGAGTTCAACGGTAAGGAGTTGTTGACGAACACCACGGCGCTGAACTTCCAGGTCGGTCAGGACGGGGACGCCGACAACCAGATCGACATCAAGGGTGTGGATCTGGACGTCGCCGGTTCCGCCGGGATGCATACGTACAACAGCAGCCTTTCCGCCACAGGTGTCGTCGACGTGGACGACGCCGCTTCGGCCTCCGCCGCCCTTGCCGATATCGAGGACGACATCGAGACCGTAGCTCAGTCGAGGGCGACATTCGGTGCGGTGCAGAACCGCTTCGACGCGGTGATCTCGAACCTGCAGAACTACGCAGAGAATCTCACTAGTGCGCGAAGCCGATTGCAGGACGCCGATTTCGCGCAGGAGACGGCGAACCTCACGAGGGCGCAGATCCTGCAACAGGCCGGCGTGGCCATGCTGGCGCAAGCCAACATCCAGCCGCAGACGGTGCTGGCGTTGCTGCAGTAGCATCGGGGTGATGTCAAGGCGTCCGGGGTCCGTGCCCCGGGCGTTTCCTTGACCGGTAGATGAGGTATGTGCGATGGCCATTGAAAGTGTAAGTGGAACGGTGAATCAACTGCTTCGATCGGCGGAAGGTCGTACGGAAACGAGCAGCGTTCGACAGAAGACGATTCAAGGTCAATCCCGTTCGGCGCCGATCGCCGACAACAACACCAAGGCAACGCAGAATGAGCCCGAGCGAAAGCAAGTCGACCGCGTCGTCGAGTCGCTGAACGAACTCGCGAACTCGCTGCAACGAAGAATCGAGTTCAGTATCGACGACAACACGGGCAGAACGGTAATCACCATAGTCGATCAGGAAAGCGACCGAGTCATCCGACAGATCCCGCCGGAAGAACTGATGCGGCTGGCGGCGCATCTGCAAGAGACCCAAGGTCTGATCATCAATTCAGAAGTCTGATATGAGCGTTTTCTACGAGGAGCACAATCGATGATCAGCGCCCCGGGAGTCGGATCGGGACTCGATGTCAACGCCATCGTCAGTCAGTTGATGGCGTTCGAAAGCCGGCCGCTGCAACAGCTGGACAAGCGCGAAGCGCAATACGAAGCCCAGTTGAGTGCCCTGGGCAAGCTGAAGGGGGCGCTGGCGTCGTTTCAGGACGCCATGAGCGCTCTCTCCGACAAATCCAAGTTCAACGTCTATGCGGTACAAAGCTCGGATGAGGAAGTGCTGACCGCGTCTGCGACCAACGATGCGTCTGCGGGGTCGTTTACGGTGGAGGTGACGCAGCTGGCGCAGCACCACAAGATGGCTTCGGACCCGTTCGCCGACGCGGACACCGTCGTCTCCAACACCGGCGGTGCCGAGGCGACGATACAGGTGGGGGCGGATTCGTTTACCGTCGGAATCGAGAATAAGACCCTGGCCGAGGTTCGCGACGCGATCAACGATGCCGCGGACAACGTCGGGGTCACCGCGACCATCATCAATGAGGACCTGGGCTCGCGTCTGATCGTGACTGCCGACGAGAGCGGCAGCGCCAATGCCATCACCATGTCGATCACCGATGCGACCATGACGACGATAGCCGGCGCCGAAGCCAAGGACGCAAGGCTGACGGTGGACGGATTCAACGTTACGCGCTCGTCCAACGTCATAGACGACGTCATCGAAGGCGTGACGCTGAATTTCCACGATCTGAGTTCGGGGCCGGTCACGGTGGGCCTGACGCGGGACAATGAAGAGATCGCCGAGTCGGTACAGGCCTTCGTCGACGCCTTCAACAACGTCCGTCAAACCGCCTCGGATCTGCGTGCCGGCGATCTGGCCGCGGACGGTACCCTGCTGACGGTGGAATCCCGCTTGTTGTCCGAGCTGAACAAGCCCGCCGGTGGAGTGAGTCCGCGTTTTTCCTATCTGAGCGAGATCGGCGTATCTCTGCAGAAAGACGGGAAGCTCGCCCTCGACAGCGACAAAGTGGAAACGGCGCTGAACGACGATTTCACCGGATTCGCCAAGCTCTTCGCCGACCCCACTGACGGCTTTGCGGTGCGTCTGGAAGATCTCGCGGAGGCCCTCGTCGACGACGATGGCATCATCGATACGCGCACGGACAGCCTCAACGACCGCATAGAAGGTCTGGACGACCGGCGCGCCGCCATCGAAAGGCGGTTGGAGTCCACGGAGGCGCGCATGCGGGCCCAGTTTGCGTCGCTGGACAGCCTGCTGGGTCAGATGCAGGCAACGAGCAATTTTCTGACGCAGCAATTGTTCGTATTGACGGCTTAATTCATTAACATGGCGATGACCCGCAGCGGACATTGCCGGGACTGGTCAGAAGGCAGGAGGATTTCGGAATGAACAAAGGTTACGCGTCCGGGGCGATCCGGCAATACCAACAGGTCGTGAATCAAGCCGCGTCCGTCTGCGACAGTCCTCATCGTCTGATCACGCTGTTGATGGAGGGGGCCCTGGATCGGCTTGCCCTCGCCAAGGGCCACATTGCGCAAGGGGTCATTCATGAGAAAAATCGCCATATACGATCGGTTATGGATATCATTGATGGACTGCGCATCAGCCTCGATCGTGACGCCGGCGGCGAGATCGCGCAGAATCTGGATCAATTGTACGACTATATGAATCGCCGCTTGCTCGAGGCGAACTTGAAAGACGACGTATCGATGGTGGATGAGGTGATAAGACTTCTGCAGGAGATCAAATCGGGCTGGGTCGCGATCGAGAACGTTGCCGAAGCGAAGTCCGTGCCTGGGGACGAATCGACCGGTGCTCAACCATGATTGCACCTGCAGAACCGAAGTCGGCGTGCGACGGCGAGCCCGTGGCGGCAAGATGGACGCGTGTTCTGTCGCTCACCGAATCGATGCGGGAGCACGCTTTAGCCGCCGAGTGGGAACACGTAGCGGAGCTCGAGTTACTGCGCCAACCCCTGCTGCTCTCGGTGATGGACCAGCCGGTGGATTCGTCCGCGGCTGGCGTCATCGCGGAGAATATCCAGAACATCCTGCAAACCGATGCCGAGATACGACGGCTCGGTCAGACCCGACTCGATGAATTGCAGTCGCATCTGCTTCAGATCCGCAGCAAGAAGAAGGCAAGTCTGGTGTATGCGGGCTCGGGTGGTTGACGGCGCATGCCCATAGGTGTCTTAGCGCCTGCGGTGAAAAAAGTCTGTCCGCAATGCGGAAAGGCGCTGGAGAAGGTGTATCCACGCTGGGACGAATTTATGACGCCTTGGTTCGTCGCCGAACTCGTGGCCTTCGTCTTGATCATCATATCGTTGGCCATGGGTCCCTACTGGTACTTTTACGCGGCGGCGCCGACCGTGCTTCTTTTATGGGTCGAGATGCGACGTCCGAAAAAATACTTCTGTAGGTCCTGCAACCAACACGTCTTTATCCCGACGCCGCGCGCCGCCTGAGTCGCGGCGGGCGCGTCGCCGAAGGCGGCGAACTTTTCCGCTTTATCCCGAATCCTCGCGTCGTTGCTGCACCGATTTTTCGCTGTTCGCCAACGGCTCTGCGTTCGACGGGTTGGCGGACCAGAGTCTGACCTTCTTGCCGCCCTCGGCGGTGGCTAGCCAGCGGCCGTCGTCGGAAAATTCGACGGAATTGATCGCCGACGCGTTGTTGTCCAGCCGCTGTACGATCTTACCGGTGGAAAGCTCCCAGACGAGCGCTTGCCCATCCTCGGAACAGGACGCCAGGTAGAGACCATCGGGTGAGAAGGACAGATCTCGAACGGGTGCGTTATGTCCGGATAGTTTCTTCATGAGTTTATTGTCGGTCAGAGACCATAGCCGAATATCCCGGTCAGATCCTGCAGACGCCAGCGATCGCCCATCGGAAGAGAACGCCACGCTGTTGACGGCGTTTGTGTGACCGTTGAGGGCGAAGCGTTCGCGACCGCTCTTCGCATCCCGAAAACGGATCGTCGAATCCCGCCCGGCCGACGCGACCGTGTTACCGTCCGGCGCGAACGCCAACGCCCGAAGCTGCTGTGTCGAGGTGGGCCATTGCGCCAGCCGCGTGCCGGCGAATGGATCCCAAAACACGATTCTGCTGTCGTTGCTCATCGACGCCAGAATGAGACCGTCGGGTGAGAACGCGATGCCCGTAACGCCATCACGGTGGCCGAGAAATGTACGTACCTGAGATCCGGATGCGGGATGCCAAAGTTTTACGGTCCGGTCCCGGCTCGAAGAAGCAATCCATTCGCCGGTCGGAGAGAAGCTTATGTCGGTGACTGTATCGGTGTGCCCGGTCAACGTGTACACGACCTTGCCCGTCGACAGATCCCAGAGCATGATCGTGTGGTCCTCGCTGGAGCTGGCCAAACGATCCGACAGCGGTGAAAACGCCACCGCGACCACCGCGGCCTTGTGTCCGGAAAGTGTTCGAACGGGTTTGAAGCGATCCGCCGCCGCAGTGGTGCCACCGATTGCGGACGCGGATTTACCCGCCGCCAGTCGGCGCTGATTCTGCTCGATTCGGTCGCTCAGGTGTTCGAGACGGTAGTTTATTTGCTCTACGCGACCGTTCAGTCGCGTGAATTCGGCGATCAGCAGTTTGCGCTCTTCCGCGAGCAGTTGCAGACGTTCGATCAGATTGGCCTGCGTGGCGGCAGCCGCTTCGGCGCTGTCTATTTCATCGGTTTCGGAGACGCCCGTGGTAGCATGCTCGTCGGCAGTCGATATCAGCTGCTGCAGTCGATCGTCGAGGGACGAGACCGTAACTTGTTGTTCCTGCAGCTGCTTCCACATCGCCGTATCCGCGACGCGTCCCCGGATCGCGAGCGTGACGAGAATGGTCAGGATCGTCAGTACGATCCCGGAGGCGATGATGGTGAACCACGGCAGATCACTCTTCGGTGCCGCGGGTTTGCCTTTATCGGTCACGGTCTAGTTCCCGGTCGTGCACGCGCCACAGCGCCGCAGCCGCCGCAAAATGCCGAAGATCGAAGGCTTGTCCGATTGAATAATAATGCGCATGCTCCTTTGATCACCCATATGTGTGCCGTGTTCAGGTCTAACCGGTGGCGTCAAAATGACGACGCCGATCGCAGCGTATTAATACTGCAATTTCCGGACCAGATTCGAGGGCGCAAGTATAGTTAAAGACATATAGATACTCTTATATATATACGCAGCAACGACCGTGGTATGGGCGCAATGCGGAGTTTTACGCCGTTCGGTTTGACAGTGTTCCGTTCCGTTGCTATCTAAATCATTAACAGCGTTCAGATGTCATACTGACCGGGAACAAGGCAGTCACACCAAAGAATCGTTAGGAGCTCGTTCCACCAGCCGTAAGCAGAAGGGGGTCCACTTGCAGTCCTGTCTGGTCGCCGCACGACCCAAGCTTGCGTTCTGGCGCGGCTCGCGCGAAGGTTTTTGAGGAGTAAAACCGATGACAGAGAAAGGCATATTCATTGTCGAAGGCACGAGTGAGCAGCGCCAGAAGATCGAACACATGCTCTCGAATATGGGTGAAAACGTCGTCACCGCCGATCTGGAATACCTGCGGAGGATCACCGACCACTGCCATCAGCAAACACCATTCTGCAAAGAAGTGCAGGGGCTGATCGCGGCCGCTGATCAACAGACAAAGGTCAAAGTAAGAAGAAAGGCGGAGCGGCCGGCAGAGCTGTTTCGCTGTCTGGTCGGTGCCAGCTCGGGGATGGTCGCGGTCAAGAAGGCCATCCTGATGGTGGCCAACTCCGATACCAACGTCATGCTGCTGGGCGAGTCCGGCACCGGCAAGGAAGTCGTTGCCAGAAACATTCACTATCATTCCTCTCGACGCGGCAAGCCGTTTGTGCCGATCAACTGCGGCGCGATACCGGCGGAGCTGCTGGAGAGCGAGTTGTTTGGGCATGAAAAGGGCGCGTTCACCGGTGCCATCAGCAGCAGGCGGGGGCGCTTCGAGATGGCCCAGGGCGGAACCCTGTTCCTGGACGAGATCGGAGACATGCCGGCGTCCATGCAGGTCAAACTGCTTCGTGTATTGCAGGAACGCGTTTTCGAACGCGTCGGCAGCGAAAAGAGCATACGATCGGACGTGCGCATCATTGCTGCCACTCATCGGGACCTGGAGACGCAGATCGACAACAACGAATTCCGCGAGGATCTGTATTATCGCTTGTGCGTGTTTCCCATACAGATACCGCCGTTGCGCGACCGCATCGAAGATCTGGCGGTGCTCGTCGAATGCGTTCTTGATCGTCTCAAGAGCGAGCAGCAGGGCAGGATCCGACTGACCGATCGCGCGGTGAAGGCGCTGAGCCGCTACCTCTGGCCGGGAAATGTGCGCGAACTCGCAAACCTGATCGAACGCCTATCGATCATGTATCCCAATCAGCGCGTGGATATCCTCGATCTACCGGAAAAGTACCGCTCGAACGTCGACGTAGACCCGGAGGAATCGGGCGCGGAGCACGCCGGCGTTGACGATCCGCGGGTGTCGGCGACCACTCTTCCGCCGGGCGGCATCGACCTGAAGCAACACCTGGCCGAGATCGAACGCTCTCTCATTGAGCAGGCGCTGGCAGAGGCGGGTGGCGTAGTGGCCCGGGCGGCGGAGATACTCAAGACTCGACGCACCACCCTGGTGGAGAAGATAAGAAAATACAAACTGGACATCAGCCCCACACGAGGGGATTTTGACGGCGAGCTGGACGCAAATTCCTAACTTCTTGTTGCCACTGCAGATTTAGAATCGGCATCCTTTTTGCTTTAGTTCGGTGAGGGGGTGCGATTGAGTGCCGCTCACCGCACTTCCACTCTGAATTCAACGACCGCTGCGGGTGTGCTCGTGGGAGCGTCCGGAGGAAAATGCAGACTACGATGGCGTATTGAGAAACCGTGAACAACACCGTTTCAGGCAAGGTCCGGGATCTGACCGACGCGTTTACGACGTTCAACCGCGTCTCGAATACGCTGGTGGAAACCTACTCGCACCTGGTGGAGCAGGTCGAACGCATTGAAGACGATGGCGAAACCGCTCCCCCGGCGGAGGCGCGGCTCGCCCAATGGCTCTCCAATCTGGTGAATGCGCTGCCGGTCGCCCTTGTGGTGGTTGATGGTGACGGCTCCGTGGAGTTCGCCAACGTAATCGCCGAGGATTGGCTCGGAGACGATTTGCGAGGGCAGGCCTGGCGCACCGTTCTCGCTCGCAGCTTTCGCACGCTGCAAGAGGAAGGGCCCGATATTTCCTTGGCGGACGGCCGCATGGTGAACATATCGACGTGTCCCCTGGGTAACGAGCCCGGCCAGATCGTGGTCATGCAGGACGTGACCGAGAACCGGCATCTCCAACAGCGCATCAGTCATTACAAACGCCTCTCCGCTATGGGGGAAATGGCCGCAAGCCTCGCACACCAGATTCGAACGCCGCTGGCTTCGGCCATGTTGTATCTGTCGCAACTTCCCCGGAAAGACCAAGCCGGCGATCAAACGAAGATCGTGCGCAAGAGCCTGGATCGACTGCGTCACCTGAACCAGATCTTGAACAATATGCTGTTGTTTTCGCGGGGCGGCACACAGGAAACCGAGAACATCCGCGTGCCGGAACTGTTGCAGCAGATTTCGGAACAATGCGGCCCCATCGTAAAGCAACGCACGAGCGTACTGACATTCCGCGATCAAGCATCGGATGCGCGGATTCGAGGCTGTCGTTCACTTCTGATCAGCATGTTCCAGAACGTCATTACCAATGCCCTCGACGCCAGCGGCCGCAGCGGCACGTTATGTTTGACGAGTGTTTATGACGATTGCGGATACGTCAGGATATCGTTGCAGGACAACGGCCCCGGAATTCCCCGGGACATACAGGATCGTATGTTCGAGCCGTTTTTTACCACCCGCGCGCAAGGAACGGGTCTGGGGTTGGCCATCGCCCAGACCATAGCAAAAGACCACCGCGCGGATATCGACGTGAAGAGCGAAGACGGTTGCGGCACTACGATCTCGTTCCGGTTTCCTCTGGTTGCCGGCGACGGGAGGAACCATGTCTGAACCGATGCTGCTGATCGTCGAGGACGACGACGATCTCAGAGAGGCTTTGTGCGATACCGTCAAGATCGCCGGTTACGACGTCGTCGGTGCCGCCGAAGCGCCCGAGGCGCTGCAGCTCATGGAGGACCGGGAACCCAGACTGGTGTTGAGCGACGTGAAGATGGAACCCATGGATGGCTACCGTCTTCTCGGAGAAATACAACGCCGCTACCCGCGCGTTCCCGTGATGCTCATGACCGCCTTCGGCGACATCGAGCAGGCGGTGCGCGCAATGCAGGAGGGTGCGGTGGATTACTTGGTCAAACCCTTCGAGGCCGATGTGCTTGTCAACGTAGTGACGCGCTATATGCGAAAAGCGGGCGCAGGAGAGGAAGACGTCATAGCCGCGGATCGCACCAGTAAACGCCTGCTGTCTCTGGCCGCGAAGGTAGCCCGCAGCGAAGCCACCGTGCTCATCACCGGCGACAGCGGTACGGGTAAAGAGGTCATCGCCCGATATATACACGATCGCTCGCCGCGCCGGGAAAGCCCATTCGTCGCCGTAAATTGCGCCGCGATTCCGGATACGATGCTCGAAGCTACTCTGTTCGGGTATCAAAAGGGCGCGTTTACCGGGGCGTACCAATCCAGCGCCGGCAAATTCGAGCGGGCCCAAGGCGGTACCTTGCTGCTCGATGAGATTTCCGAGATGGATCTGGGATTGCAGGCCAAATTGCTGCGTGTTCTCCAGGAACGCGAGGTCGAGCGTTTGGGAGGGACGCGTGTCATCGACCTCGATGTGCGCGTATTGGCGACGTCGAACCGTTCATTGCCGTCCGAGGTCAAGGTCGGTCGATTTCGCGAGGATCTGTTTTATCGCCTCAACGTCTTTCCCCTGCATATCCCGCCATTGCGGCAGAGGCCCCGGGACATACTGGCGCTGTCCCGTTATTTTCTCGATCGGCATGCGCGCGCGACGGCAAACGACTCGCCTGCGTTGGAGAACGCCGCGGCCCAATGGTTATGCACTTATCGTTGGCCCGGAAACGTGCGTGAACTCGAGAACCTCATGCATCGCGCGCTCATTTTGTCGAAGGACAACGTGGTCCGGCTTGACGATCTCCATACCGAGTTTGATCCGAGCGACAAAGGCAGCCATGCGCAGCCTGAGGCGCCGGACGACGCCTCGGTCAGTCTCGATGACTACCTCAAGTCCCACGAGGAGGCGCGCATCGTGGACACATTGAAATCGGTAAACGGCAGCCGCGAAGAAGCGGCGCGGCGTTTAGGCATCAGTGCCCGAACCCTGCGCTACAAGCTGGCGAAGATGCGGCAAGAAGGCGTCTCTTTGCCGACGGTTTGAACGACCACTAGTCGAGGACAAAAAATGTCGGACATTGATGTATCACAGCTCTTGGGACAGATGCGGTCGATGGCAGCGGCTGCAAGATCGGTTCCTTCGGCGGCCGACCAGGGGTCGGGGTCGAACGAGTTTGCGGGTTTACTGCAGCGCGCCATTGAGCAGGTGAACAATACACAGAAAACGGCGGCCAATATGGCAACCGCCTACGAATTAGGGGATGCAAACACCAACATGGCGGAGGTGATGGTGGCGCTGCAGAAAGCGAATATTTCCTTTCAAGCCATGCTGCAGGTTCGGAACAAGCTCGTGTCCGCCTATCAGGAGATAATGAGCATGCAGCTGTAAGTGACGGACTGTGTGCGCAATGTGGCAACCGGGGTCAATCAACGAGAAGCGCGGTCGGTTTCTGCAACCGCGAGGTGACGAACCATGGCACAAATGAAGCCTGAGACAATCGCTGTTCCGGCACGGGGTTTTGCCCAATTGCCCGCGGTGCGGCAAATCGCCATGCTCGTCGGTCTGGCGGCGAGTATCGCCCTGGGATTCTCCATAGTCCTCTGGTCGCGAACCCCTTCGTTTCAACCTTTGTACGGAAGCCTTTCGCACAAGGAAGCTGCGGAAGTCATAGATGCGCTGCAAAAGACGGAGATTCCATATCGGTTGGACGAGGCCACCGGCGTAGTCATGGTGCCGGGCGCGCATCTGCACAACGCGCGGATAAGACTGGCAACGGAGGGATTTCCGCGCGGTTCCGCGGTCGGGTTCGAACTGCTGGAGAAATCCAAGGGTTTCGGCGTCAGCCAGTTCATGGAATCGGCCCGATATCAGCGCGCCCTGGAGGGCGAGTTGGCGCGGTCGATAGCGAGTCTGCGAAGCGTCAAATCCGCGCGCGTGCATCTGGCGATTCCGAAACAGTCGTCCTTCATTCGTAATCGTAAATCACCCAGCGCGTCGGTGGTCATCAATCTGTACTCGGGGCGTCAGCTCGACGATGAGCAGCTGGCGGGGATCGTGCATCTGGTCAGCTCCAGCATTCCCGAGCTGGCGCCGGAAGGCGTATCGGTCATCGATCAGCAGGGCCGCTTGCTGAGCGCGGCGAGCCGTTCCCGGGAGATCGGTCTCGATCACAGCCAGTTGTCGTACAACCGCCGCGTGGAAGAGGCCTACGTGGAACGGATTGAAAATATTCTCACGCCGATCGTGGGCATGTCGGGTGTCCGCGCCCAGGTTGTCGCCGATATCGATTTCACCGTGACCGAGAAGACTTCGGAAACCTTCGACCCGGAAAAGCGGCAGGTGAGAAGCGAGGACGTGCAGAAATCGGAACGGGTCGGCGCGGAGTTCGCCGTCGGTGTTCCGGGGGCGCTGAGCAACCAACCTCCCGCTGCGGGCACGACGTCGTCCGACGCGGCGCAGGACGTGGAGCAGGACGGCGACGCGGCGTCCGGCGCTCCGAAAAGCCGCAGCCAGCGCTCGACCCACAACTACGAGCTGGACAAGACCATCAGTCATGTCAAGTTGTCGACGGGCACGATCAGACGGTTGTCGGTTGCGGTGGTGATCGACGACCGCTCCGCAAACGAAGGCCGGCCATCCGCCGCCGAAGCGGACAATAGCGAGCGTTTGACGACCCTGGTGAAGCAGGCCGTGGGTTTCGACGAAACCCGGGGAGACACTGTGACCGTCGTCAGCATTCCGTTCACCGCGCCCGATGTGCCGGAACCGTTGCCGGAGCCGCCGTTGTGGGAACGTTCCTGGGTACACGATGCGTTGAAACAACTGGTCGCGGTGATTGCTGTTCTGCTCCTCATCTTCTTCGTTCTGCGGCCGACCATGCGCGCCCTCGCAACCCGCGGCGGCAAGTTGGAAGTCCTGCCCGGCCAAGCGGGCATGGAAGGCCTCGCGAGCGCCGGCGCCGATGCGCAGCTGGCCGGACCTACGGGCTTGCTTGGGCGGTCCGCCGCGAATTACGAACAGGAACTCGAGGCGGCCCGGCACATGGTAAGCAATGATCCCAAGCGCGTGGCGCAGGTCGTCAAGAACTGGGTTGGAGAGAATGACTAGCTCGGGTACGGAATCGGGTGTATGGCGTGCTGCAATTTTCCTGCGTGCGATCGGAGAAGATCACGCCTCGAAGATACTGCAGCACATGGGCGCCAAGGAAGTGCAGGCGGTGAGCAAGGCCATGGTTCAACTCGAGTCCGTGGGCCCGGATAAGGTTAAAGGCGTGCTCGGAAACCTAAACCAGTCGATCGCCGGACACACCGCGCTCGGTATCGGATCCGATGCCTATGTGCGCAATGTCCTCGAAAAAACATTGGGAGCGGACAAAGCCAAAGAATTGCTCGAACACGTGTTGGAGAGCAACGACAATGGCATCGACCAGCTGAATCTGTTGGACGCGGACACCATCGCCGAGTTGTTGAGAAACGAACATCCCCAGATCGTGGCCCTGGTGCTCGGATCGCTGGATAGCGCGCAGTCCGCGAGCGTCTTGAGTCAGCTTCCGGAAAAACTGCGCGCCGATGTATTCATACGCATAGCCAAGCTGGAATCGGTGCAACCGGGCGCGATGGAGCAGCTCCGGCACACGTTGTTGCAGCGCTTCAAGGGCCGCACAGCCTCCACGAAATCCCATCTGGGCGGCGCGAAGTGCGCGGCGGATCTGTTGAACGAGTTGTCTCCGAGCCAGCAGGACGAGCTGCAGCAGAAAGTTCGCGAGATCGACGAGGAACTCGGGCAAACCGTCGAGGACCTGATGTTCGTTTTCGAGAACCTGGTCGATATCGACGATCGGGGTATGCAGCTACTACTGCGCGAACTGGAAATGGACCAATTGATCATCGCCTTGAAGGGTGCATCCGAGAAAGTGAAGGAAAAGATATTCAAGAACATGTCGCGACGCGCAGCGGATCTATTGAAGGACGATCTCGAAGTAAAGGGGCCGGTTCGTTTGAGCGAAGTAGAGGAGGCGCAGAAGTCAATCATCACGCGGGCGAGGCAAATGGCGGACGAGGGAACGATCATGCTCGGCGGGCGCGGCGGCGAAACCTATGTCTAAGAGCGTCGATAAAGCGGGCCTCGAAAACTGTCAACGTTGGGAGGCCCCGGAAGTGGCGGACCTGCAGGCAGCGCGCTTATCCAAGGGCGACTCCGAACGTCTGACTGTACGCGATATCGAACAGATTCAGCAGCGTGCCTACGACGACGGTTTTCGCCTCGGCCGACAGCAGGGATTGGAGGCGGCAAAGGCGCAGGCGCAGCAATTTACCGATATCTTGACTCGATTCTCCGAGCCGCTGGCGGACCTGGATGATCAAGTCGTCAACGAACTGGTGATTACGGTGAAGGCACTCACGCGCCAGCTCGTGCGGCGCGAAATGAAGGCGGCGCCGGAAGGGATCGTCGCCGTGGTACGGGAAGCGGTGAGCGTGCTTCCTAGCAATGCCCAGGATATCGAGATCCACCTGCATCCGGAAGATGCCAAGCTGGTGCGGGAAATATTGTCCATCAACGTCGAGCACCCCACGTGGAGGCTGATGGAGGACCCGGTCCTCACGCAGGGGGATTGCCGCGTGGTTACGGAAAATTCGGAGATCGATGCCGGTCTGGAGGCGCGCTTGAACGCATTGGTTTCAGAAATGCTGGGTGGGGAACGCGATGGCGACTGCGACGCCGATTCCTGAAGCCAACCGCAATCCGGCCTGGGCGCATCGCATACGCTGCATGCGCCAACGTCTGAACCGATCCAGGACCCTCGTAGTGGAGGGCAGGCTCACCAGAATCATCGGCTTGACCCTGGAAGCGGTCGGTTGTCGAGCCGCGGTGGGGGCACGCTGCATTGTGAAGGGAGAAATGGACAGCGAGGTCGATTCCGAAGTTGTGGGATTCGCCGGAGAAAAGCTGTATCTGATGCCGACCGGCAATATTCGCGGCCTAGCCCCGGGGGCGAAGGTGACGCCGAGCGGACGCGACACGAGTGTCCCCGTCGGCCCCGGATTGCTCGGTCGCGTCGTCGACGGCGCCGGTCATCCCCTGGACGGGAAGGGACCGATCCGAATCACGAGCTACGTGCCGCTGCACGGTCGTCCAACAAATCCTCTGCAACGCACAATGATCACGGAGAAGCTGGACGTCGGCGTGCGCGCCATCAACGCCCTGCTCACCATAGGCCGTGGTCAACGAGCCGGAATATTTGCGTCCAGCGGCGCCGGGAAAAGCGTGTTGCTGGGGATGATGACGCGGTTTACGGAGGCCGACATCATCGTCGTCGGACTCATCGGCGAACGCAGCAGAGAGGTCAAGGAATTCATCGAAAACAATCTCGGTCCCTCGGGGTTGTCGCGTGCAATCATCGTGGCGACTCCCGCGGATCGGCCGCCTTTGCTTCGACAGCACGGCGCCATGCTTGCGACTGCAATCGCCGAGCATTTTCGAGATCAGGGCAAACACGTCTTATTGCTGATGGATTCCTTGACGCGTTACGCGCAGGCGCAGCGTGAGATCGCCCTCGCCGTCGGCGAACCGCCCGCCACGCGGGGATTCCCCCCCTCCGTGTTCGCGAACATTCCCCTGCTGGTGGAGCGCGCGGGCACGGGTCCGCGGGACACCGGTACCATCACCGCGTTCTACACCGTGTTGACGGAAAGAGACGGAGAGTACGATCCGGTCGCCGAGTGTGCGCGCGCGGTCCTGGACGCGCACATCGTGCTTTCACCGCAGCTTGCCGAAGCCGGACACTACCCGGCCATAGACGTCGAAGCCTCCATCAGCCGGATCATGAACGAAATCGTGTCCACCGAGCACCTGAACGCGGTGCGGCTGTTCCGGGAACTGCATTCCACCTACGAGCAAAATCGGGATCTGATCAACGTCGGCGCATACGCGAAAGGCCGTGATCCGAGAGTAGACAAGGCGGTGGCGTACCACCCATCGCTTACGCGATTTCTGCAGCAGGACATGCGGCAGCCGGTCAACATGGCCGACAGTGCCCGGGCCTTGCAGACGCTGCTGCAGCCGGAAACGATGGAGCAAGGTCGCCATGAAGAAGAGTAAGCGTCTAACCAAGGTGCTCGATGTTGCGGTGGACCACGAGAGGGACGCGGCCAACGATCTCGCCGAAAGCCAACGTGAACTCGATGCCCGCCGCAATCAGCTCGACGAATTGCGTTCGCTGCACGAAGAATACACCCGCCAGGTGCAGGCCAAAGGAGAGAATGGCTTGGACGCCGGTACGCTGCGGGATTACTGGAGTTTTGTGGACCGGTTGTCGAAGGCGCTGACGCAGCAGCGGCAGTCTGTGGATCAATCCGAAAAGCTGGTGAGTTCCAAGCGCGACCAATGGTGGAAGCGGCGGGCCCACGCCAAGGCGATGGAGGAACTCGTGGGCCGTCACCGCCGCCACGAACGGCGCAGAACGGTGCGTCAGTTCGAAGACGATGCCGAGGAGCGGAACAATCGACGCAGGGCCGGGGGGCCACACGACCCCGCCGAGACGGACTGATCGGTACGCGGTGGTGCGCAGGACCGGGCGCTCTGGCACAGGTCTTGCAAACTGTTTCGAGTAGTGTGGTTTGACCTGGAGTCCCACTTCCTTGTCTGAGGTGCATGTTCTCACGGACGTCGCCGCCGGAATCACCCCGGGCGGCGGCGATCAACTCGTTTCAGCGGTACCGGCGACGGCGGGCGCCGCCGCGCAGGTGTCGGCGCCGGCGTTTCCGCAGCTGCTGATGCAGGCCCTACGGCCGCCGGCTGTGCAGGATGCCGGTGCGGGCGGTGTGCCGCCGCCCGCATCCGGCGCGCCGCCATTGCCCGAGTCACCGATGTGCGGCAAGTCAGCGCCAGCGTGCGGCAATTCCTTGCCGGGCAGCGTGCGCGACGGCGCGCCGTCGCCGCAGATCGTGGCCGACCCCGGCGCGCCGCCCACGGCAGCCAATGCCGCCGCGCAGCAGGGCGAAGCGGCGGCATTGGGCGGCAACGCCGATGCGCCCGCAACGCCGGCCCCCTTACCGGCCCCCTCGATCCCGGGAGCGCGGCAAATCGCCGCTGGCAAGCCGACCGCCGAGTCGCGGCAAACTCGCGAAACCGAGCTCGCTCCGCGGCAACCGCAAACGCCGGCGGCCTCGACCGCCGCCGGACCGTCGCCCGCTCCGGGGGCGGCGGCGCACCAGAGTGCATCGCACGACCGCGTGCCGCTGCAGCCACAGGGACCGCCGCTCCCCGGACCCGCGCACCCGGCGGCAAGCACGCGCTCCGCTCCACCGGCATCGTCCTCCCTGCCGGAGCCGGCCGTCGGCAGCGCCGCGGTCCACTACCGGGAGATCTTGCCGCCGCCGTTGCAGAACTCGATAAGCCTCGGCGGAGGACCGCCGTCGGGCGGGACCGTGACCGCGGAAATGCCGCCGTCGGTGTCGCCGCCGCCAACCCCGAACTTCGTCGCCGTCCCAGGCATAGCCGGCGTCGGC
>CAMYIN010000186.1 GCA_947258495.1 uncultured Gammaproteobacteria bacterium | reverse complement strand
AAAGTTCATCCCCTACGTGTTGGACAAATTGCAGGAGGTGCGACGAGTGATCGATGAGAGCGGACGGGATGTCCGACTCGAGATCGACGGCGGTGTGAAAATCGACAATATCGGCGCCGTTGCGGCCGCCGGTGCCGACACCTTCGTCGCCGGTTCGGCGATTTTCGGTACCGACGACTACAAGAGCACGATCGACGCCATGCGAGCGGAAATCGCCAAGGTGGCGCAATGAGTTCCTCGCTCTCCAAGGGGACGACCGCCGCCCACGGCGAGAAATCGAGCTTCGCCGCCAAGGCGGTGATTTTCGACCTCGACGGCACTCTCATTCACACCGCGCCCGATCTCGTGCAGGCGGTGAACCTCATGCGCCGGGATATGGATATGCCCGAATTGGCGAACGATCTGGTCATGACTTGGATTGGAAACGGGGCCGTGCGGCTGGTCAAACGGGCGCTGACCGAATCCTGGGACGCCGAGCCGGACGCAGATCTGTTTGCGCGCGGCCATGCGCTGTTTCACGACCACTATCTGCGAGGCGTCAGCGAGCACAGCGAACCCTATCCGGACGTTCGTGAGGCGCTCAACGAACTGCGCGCGAGGGGACTGCGCATGGCCTGCGTCACCAACAAGCCGGTGGTGTTCACCGAGCCGCTGCTCGAGGAACTGGAACTCGATCAGTTCTTCGACAGCGTCTTGTCGGGCGACAGTCTGGCCGAGAAGAAACCGCATCCGTTGCCGTTGCAGCACGTGTGCGAGCTGTTTCGGGTCGCGGCGGAGGACGCGATCGTGGTCGGGGATTCGGCAAACGACATCAAGGCGGCCAAAGCGGCCGGTCTGCGCGTCATCTGCGTGAACTACGGATACAGCCAGGGCGTGGACTTGACGAAACTGGAGCCGGACGCAATGATAGACTCGTTCAGGGAGCTCACAGATATCATTCGTCTGACCGCGTAAGCACATTCTTGGACATGAACATCGTCATCAATAGGCAGGCTTGGATGCGGGTCGGTGCGCTGCGTCGTTGGCGCAGCTGATCCGGTCCCGTATTCCGTACCAAGCAAAACCGAACCTGTTGATGTTTCATGTCCTTACTGCAAAACGATCTGCGTAACTTCGAATCCCAGGGATTCAACCGCGTACCCCTGATGCGGGAGGTGCTCGCGGACCTGGACACGCCGGTCAGCACTTACCTCAAACTGGCAAACGGCCCCTATTCGTATCTGCTGGAATCCGTGCACGGCGGAGAGAAATGGGGCCGGTATTCGATCATCGGTCTGCCCTGCAATACGGTATTGCGGGTATGGGGCAACGATCTACAGCTCGAACAGGACGAGGAAATCGTACGGCAGGAGACGGTTGATGATCCGCTGCAGGCGGTGCGCGACTTCTATCAGCAGTACAGAGTCCCGGAGATCGAGGGTATGCCGAGGTTTACCGGCGGCATTGTCGGCTACTTCGGTTACGACACCGTGCGCTATATAGAAACCCACCTCGGACCGTGCCAGAAGACGGACCCCATAGAGGCCCCCGATATCATGCTGATGGTGTCTGAAGATGTGCTCGTGTTCGACAATCTGACCGGCCGGCTGCATGTCATCACCCATGTCGATCCTGCCGATTCGAGGGCCCTGAAAAAAGGTACGCAACGATTGCATGAACTCATCGCCGATCTCCGCGAGATCCCGCCCCTGGCGACCGGAAACGCGGAGTCGATCAAAATCGGCGAATCCGACTTTGTATCGCAGTTCGTACAGGACGATTTCGAGGATGCGGTGGACACGTCGCGCGAATACATCCGCAACGGGGATATCATGCAAGTGGTGTTGTCGCAAAAACTCACCGTTCCCTTCAGCGCGGAACCCATCGATCTGTATCGGGCGCTGCGAACCGTCAATCCTTCCCCCTACATGTACTTCCTTGATATGGGCGATTTCCACATCGTCGGCTCGTCACCGGAAATCCTGGTGCGTTTGGAAGGGGACACGATAACGGTTCGACCCATCGCCGGCACCCGGCGTCGCGGGAAGGACGCCGACGATGACCTGCGCCTGGAGCGGGAATTGATGACCGATCCCAAGGAGCTGGCCGAGCATCTCATGCTGGTCGATCTCGGTCGCAACGACGTCGGTCGGGTTGCACGCACCGGCAGCGTTCGTCTTACTGAAAAAATGATGATCGAGCGTTATTCGCACGTCATGCATATTGTTTCCAACGTGCAGGGGCAGTTGAAAGAAGGCCTCGATGCGGTCGACGTGCTGCGCGCGACATTTCCCGCAGGCACCGTCTCCGGAGCGCCCAAGGTGCGGGCCATGGAGATCATCGACGAGCTCGAACCCGACAAACGCGGGATCTATTCGGGCGCGGTGGGTTACATCGGTTGGAACGGCAACATGGATACCGCGATCGCCATCCGTACCGCCGTGATCCGCGATGGCGTCCTGTATATTCAGGCCGGGGCCGGCATCGTCGCGGACTCCATTCCCAGCCTCGAATGGATGGAAACCATGAACAAGGGCCGTGCCGTCTTCCGCGCGGTGGCGATGGCGAGCGCCGGCCTCGATCAAAGCCTGGGCCTGGAGGCCTGACGCGGCGCTTGCGCCAGGGTAGCGTTACTAATTGACAGCACTGCGAAAGTCGTACGAGCACATGAGTCGATCCGCATCGGTAGGCAGGATGCCGGCTAAACTCGGGGAGCGACCCGGAGGCGGCCCATGTCGCTGCTGATGATCGACAACTACGATTCCTTTACCTACAACCTGGTGCAGTATCTGGGTGAACTGGGTCAAGATGTAGTGGTGTTCCGCAACGACCAGATCACGGTGGATGAAATCGTCGCCATGCAACCGGATTACATCGTCATTTCCCCCGGGCCCTGCACCCCGAACGAGGCCGGTATTTCCGTCGAGGCGGTCGCGGAATTGAGTGGTGAAATACCCATCCTCGGGGTCTGCCTCGGCCATCAGAGCATTGCGCAGGCGTTCGGCGGGCGCATCGTGCACGCGAAGGAGTTGATGCACGGTAAGACATCCATGATTTACCATAACGACCAAGGAGTGTTTCGCGGCATCGAAAGCCCCTTTCAGGCGACGCGATACCACTCTCTCGTAGTGGAACGGGAGACCCTGCCCGACTGTCTGGAGATCACCGCATGGACGCAGGACGATGAAATCATGGGGTTCAGACACGAGTCGCTGGACGTGGAGGGCGTACAGTTTCATCCCGAATCCATCCTCACCCAGCATGGTTACGACCTGTTGCGAAACTTCCTGGAAAATCGAGAGTGACTGTGCCTTGCACCGGGATCGGCGGCGACGATTTGGTGAACGAAGCGGGAGCGATGCCGTTTCCAGAAGACGGCGCAGCTGCTCTACACTCATGCAATATGGCTGACGCTGAACAATGAACATCCAGAAAGCTATCAGGGCGCTCGTTGAGCGCCGCAACTTGACCCGCGACGAAATGCGCGCGGTGATGCAGGCGATCATGACCGGGGAAACGAGCCCCGCCCAGATCGGCGGTTTCCTCATCGCTCTGCGCATGAAGGGCGAGACCATCGAGGAGATCGCCGCGGCCGCGGAAGTGATGCGGTCGCTGGCGTCCAGGGTTGTCGTCGACGCGCCCCATCTTGTCGACACCTGCGGCACCGGCGGAGACGACCGCGGTACCTTCAATATCTCCACCACCAGTGCGTTTGTCGCCGCGGCTGCCGGCGCCCAAGTGGCGAAGCACGGCAATCGTTCGGTGTCCAGCAAATCGGGCAGCGCCGACGTGCTGGAGGCGGCGGGTGCCCGATTGGACCTCGACGATGCCAAGGTAGCCGCGTGCATAGAACAGGTGGGAATCGGATTCATGTTCGCGCCCATGCATCACGGCGCGATGAAACACGCCATCGGCCCGAGGCGGGAAATGGCCGTGCGTACGGTGTTCAACGTCCTCGGCCCGCTGACCAATCCCGCCGGCGCGCCCAATCAGGTGTTGGGGGTGTTCGACGAGTCCCTGTTGCGACCCTTGGCGGAGGTCTTGCGGCGGCTCGGCAGCCGCCATGTACTCGTCGTCCACTCGGACGACGGCCTGGATGAAATCAGCATCGGCGCAGCCACCAAGGTGGCGGAGTTGAGGAACGATTCCGTGATGAGCTACAGCATAAGCCCCGAGGAGTTCGGCTTGCAGAGGGGCGATGTGGCCGATCTGCGCGTGGACGGCGCCGAACAGAGCCTGGTCGTGATTCGCAACGTTTTCGACAACATACCGGGCCCCGCGCGGGATATCGTGGCGCTGAACGCGGGGGCCGCTTTGTACGCTTCGGGCGTCGCCTCGGATCTACGCACCG
Source organism: uncultured Gammaproteobacteria bacterium (assembly GCA_947258495.1). Lineage (GTDB taxonomy): Bacteria > Pseudomonadota > Gammaproteobacteria > Arenicellales > JAANXG01 > CALZGZ01. The sequence goes on along the minus strand of CAMYIN010000186.1, from coordinate 25,031 downwards.
GCGTGGAACGTGCGCTGGAAGCGATTGCCAGCGGCGCGGCGGCGCGCAAGCTCGAGCAGTTCGTGGCGTTCACTAATCAATGATGATGTCGCAAACCGTCGATGTCCTCACCGGGATCGTGCGCCACAAGGCGAAGGAAGTTGCGCAACGGGCCCACGCTCTGCCGCTGAAGGAACTGCGCGCGCGCGTCGCCGATACGCCCCATCCCCGGGGGTTTACCGAGGCGCTCGAGGCGCGCATCCGTTCCGGGCGGCCCGCGGTGATCGCCGAAATCAAAAAGGCCTCGCCAAGCCAGGGCGTCATACGTCCGCAATTCGATCCCGTGGCCATCGCCGCAAGTTATTTCCGACACGGGGCGACCTGCCTGTCGGTGTTGACGGACGCGGAATATTTCCAGGGCGCGGACGAGCATCTGCGGCAGGTAAAGAACGCCTGTACGCTTCCGGTGCTGCGGAAAGATTTCACTATCGACGCCTACCAGGTGTGGGAAGCACGTGCTATCGGCGCGGATTGCATTTTACTGATAGTCGCCGCCGTCGGCGACGCGCAACTGGCGGAGCTTTCTGCTTTGGCCTTGGACCTGGGTATGGATGTATTGGTGGAGGCGCACGATCGACAGGAATCGGAGCGCGCGTTGGATCTGCACCTGCCGCTGATCGGCATCAACAACCGCGACTTGAAGACCTTCGCGACGGACCTCCGCACCACGCTCGATTTGCTCGAGATCATTCCTGATGACCGTATCGTAGTCACCGAGAGCGGGATTCACTCCGCGGACGACGTCTCCTGCATGCTCGAGCACGGTGTGCGGGCATTCCTGGTGGGGGAGGCTTTCATGCGCGCAGAGGATCCCGGTGAGAAAATGGCGGAACTTTTTTCCAGCGACAACAGCACGGCGAAAGCGGGACTCTGATGAAAGCGACAATCGAGCTCAAAGAAGGTGTGCACTTTTCCGGCGCCACAGGCAGCGGTCACGAGATCGAAATCGACGGGCCTCCGGAGCACGGCGGCCGCAACCTGGGCGCGCGGCCAATGGAATTGGTGCTGCTCGGTATGGGGGCGTGCACGGCCTTCGACGTCGTGCATATTCTTCGCAAATCCCGTCACAACGTATCGTCCTGCACGGTCCAGCTCGAGGCAGATCGGGCCGACGAGGTGCCCAAGGTGTTTACCCATATTCGCGTTCATTTCCGCATCGCCGGCAAAGACCTGCAGGAGCGGGCGGTCACGCGGGCAATAGCCCTGTCCTCGGAGAAGTACTGTTCCGCCTCGATCATGCTGGCTAAAACGGCAAAAATTACCCACAGCTTCGAAGTCGTACCGTCGCAATAGGAGTTCGACGACGGCCCCGCGGCGTATTGCCGATGACGACCCCCGCACAAGATTTCGACGCACTGAGAGATCGTTACTACCAGGCCTGGTTTCGCTATCACCCCGAGGCCGCGGTCGACGCCGGTGTGCCGGGGTACGCGCACGTGCTCACGCCCTACGCCGACGACGACGTCGGTGCGCTCATCGCGCTCAACGGCAAACTCCTGGATAGCCTGGATGAATTGGGTCTGGAGACGCTGGATGCGGACCGAAGAATCGATGCCGAATTGATGGCCGGCGCCGCGGTGCTGGAAATCCAGGCACTGTCCGATATGGACTGGCGCCACAGAGATCCGCAGTGCTACCTGCCCCTGAACGCGATCCATCAGCTCACCGTCCGCGAGGTCGAGGATTTCGCCGCCGCCCTGCGCGGCAGACTGCGCGCCGTTCCCGCGTACCTGCGCGGTGCGCGGCAACACCTCGGCAGGGAACCGGAGCGCGTTCCGGAATTCTGGCTGGAAACCTCGCTGGTCGCGGCAGAGTCCGGTGTGGAGTATCTGCGCGGCCTGCATGACCACCCCAAGATCTCCGCCCTCGGTGCACGCGGCCGCGATGTGAACGCCCTGATCGACCGCTGCGCCCCGGCCCTGCGCGAATACGCGGATTTCCTGCGGCGCGAGATCGGTCCGCGTGCCGCCGGCGACGTCGCCTGTGGACGTAAACGGTACGAGATGCTGCTCAAACTGCGGCATGGTCTCGACATCCGCGTTGAACAGTTGCACGCCCTCGGCACGGAACTGTTGGGGCACGTGGGTCGGGAATTGACGCGCGTGTCCATGGCGCTCAGTGGCGACGGCGATGTAGACGCGGTAGCGCGCAGGATCGAGGCCCACCACCCGCCGCCGCAATTGCTGATCGAAAGTTATCGCCGCCAGGTGCGCGCCGCTCGGGACTTCGTCGTCGACCACGCACTGGTGACGTTCCCGCCGCGGGAGACATTAGACGTGGTGGAAACACCGTTGTTTCTGCGCCAGGAGATACCCTTCGCCGCCTATGAGGAGCCGGCGCCCGATGACGCCGAGCAACGGGGCCATTACTACGTCACCCCGGCGAGCGACGCGGCGGCACTGACCCGGCACAATTTCCCGGCAATGGATGCGACCTGCGTGCACGAGGCCTATCCGGGCCATCACCTGCAGTTCGTAACCGCCAATCGCAACCCCGTATCCCGTAGCCTTCCCCGCCTCCTCAACGCCTCCGCCACCCTGTACGAAGGTTGGGCGCTGTATTGCGAGCAGTTGATGCGCGAGCAAGGGTTCCTGCAGTCGCCGGAACACGAGTTCATGGTGCTCAAGGATCGCCTGTGGCGGGCGCTGCGCGTCGTCGTCGACGTGGAGATGCACGCCCACGGAAGTTCCCTTGCCGACCTCAAGACCCGCATGCAGCAAAGGCTGGGTTTTCAGGAGCCGCAGGCAAAGGCGGAACTTGCCTGGTACAGCCGCGCCCCGACCGTGCCCATGGGGTATGCGACCGGGTGGGCGCTGATCAACGCGGCGCGCGATCGGTGGCGCGCGGAAGACCCGGGCTTCGAGTTCCGCGATTTCCACGACCGCATCCTTTCATGCGGATCTGTCGCCGTTCCCCTGATGCTGAAAAGGGTCTTCGGCGCCGAGTTCGCCGAGCGTGTGCGGACGACGATATTCGGTCGTTAATCGCGGGCTTTCTCTTTGGGGATTACGCGCATGACCTCGCTGAACGTGGTCACGCCGGCGGCGATCTTTCTTGCGCCGCTGATCCGCAGCGGCTGCATGCCTTCCCGCAGCGCCTGCTCGCGTATGGCTTCGAGATCCGAGGTCGGAGTTACGCGTTGCTGAAGGTCCGGCGTCAAGCGCACGATCTCGAAAAGCCCGATGCGACCGTAGTAGCCGGTGTTGCGGCATTCGAGACAGCCTTTGGGTCCGTAACCTCTGGTCGGAAGGGGCAGGTCCCAAGGATGTACCAACATGTGCCAGGCGACTTCCTCCAACGGCAGTTCGGTCTTGCAGTGCGGACACAGAGTGCGAACCAGGCGCTGCGCGACCACGCCCAGCACGGTAGCGTTGATGAGGTAGGCAGGTACGCCGAGTTCGAGCAGACGCGTGACCGCCGACGGCGCGTCGTTGGTGTGCAGGGTGGAAAATACCAGGTGTCCGGTCAACGCCGCCTGCACCGCCATGTCCGCGGTCTGCAGGTCCCGGATCTCCCCGATCATGATGATGTCCGGATCCTGACGCAGGAGCGCGCGCACCCCGCTGGCGAACGTCAGATCAATGCTCGGCTGCGCCTGGATCTGATTGAATGACGGCTCCACCATCTCGATGGGATCCTCGATGGTGCAGACATTGATGTCGGGAGTGGCGAGCTGTTTCAGCGTGGAATACAGCGTGGTGGTTTTACCGGAACCCGTGGGCCCGGTGACGAGGATAATGCCGTGGGGTTGCTGCACCAGGTTCTGCCAGAGGTCCAGTTCCTGGTCGGACAATCCCAGATCCGTGAAACCGCGTCGCATTACACCGGGGTCGAAGATGCGCATCACCAGTTTTTCGCCCAACGCCGTGGGCACCGTGGACAGGCGAAGTTCTATCTCGCTGTCATCGGGTGATTTCGTTTTCAGGCGGCCGTCCAGGGGACGCCGTTTCTCCGCGATATCCATTCTTCCCAGGATCTTGATGCGGCCTATGATGGCGTTCATCACGTTGGGCGGAACCTGATATACCGGATGCAGGATACCGTCAATGCGAAATCGGATTTCCCCTTGTTCTCTGCGCGGTTCCAAATGGATATCGCTGGCGCGCTGCTCGAAGGCATACTGCAACAACCAGTCCACGATGTGAATGACGTGGTGGTCTTCGGCATCCAGCTGCCCCAGGCGGCCGAGCTCGATCAATTGTTCCAGGTTCTGGATGATCTGGAACCCGGAGTCGTCGCCGTCCCGCGCCGCCCTTTTTATCGATCGCGCGATGTTGTAGAACTCGTCGAGATAGCGTGCGATCTCCAGCGGGTTCGCCAGGACCAGCAGCACCTGTTTTCGAAGCAGCTGGCTGATTTCGTCCTTCCACTCGAAGTTGTGCGGGTCGGAGAGGGCGATGACGACGGTGTCGCTGGAGACGCTTATGGGCAGGATGTTTCGTCTTGCGGCGTAGGCGTAGGAAATGAGTTGCGTCACCTTGGCCACGTCGATCTTGAGGGGGTCGATCCGTTCGTAGGGCATGCCGACCCTTTTCGCCAGCCAGACGAGGAGATTCTCCAGCTGCAGCGTCGTGCCGGGGTTGCGGCCGTCCTCCGGTTTCAGTTCCGCAATCACGACCAGCGGGTTCTTCCCGGACTGATTCTTGACGCGGCTGGTCACGAATAGCCGCTTCGCCTCCTGCGGCGTGATCATGGAGTCGGCGACCAGCTGTTCCAACAGGCCGCGGACGGTCATACCGGTTGCGGGGCTGTCTAGTTGGGCGGTTCGGCTTACGGACACGAGTCGTCACCTGGGGTGCGTAATACGGGGTTTATGGAAATACTAGATCAAGCGCGTCGCCGTATCCACACCGGATGGAACATTCGAGGTTCCCGGTTGCAAAATGCGAGCGCGGCGGCTTTATGGTACAAGAGCGATGCGATATGGTGGTAGCAAGAAAACAGAGTTTGTCGCAGACAACTCTACACTGCTCGGTCACGCTGTGCCCTCTTGCTACCGGCTGCATACTGGTGAAGCCGGCGGTCGCCCTTCCATGCAGGGCCGGGGCGCGTGAACGGGGTATCGAAACACGTCTTCAAAGTGGTCGGGAAAGCGCAATAATGGCTTGGGTTCTGCTGGCAATCGCCGTCGGCCTTACGGTCGCGGCACTGATAATCGTGCTCGGGGTACGCAGAGCTTTGATCGTATTGCTGGCAGTGACGCTGGTGGCGGTGATCGGGGTTATCTGGTACGCGGAGATCGGCGACAAACGCCAGGCCGGTGCAATCCCGGTCGAAGCGGTACAGCTATCCAACACCCGCATGGTCCCGGCTTACGGCAGCAGCTACAAATTCAGCGCCCGCGTCAAGAACAACGCAAGCGAACATGATCTCACGGCATTTTCGCTTACGGTCATCGCCTCGGATTGTGCCGTCGGGCGGAGCGAATCGCAATGCGAGATCATCGGCGAACAGTCCAAGGAGATCCACGTGCTCGTGCCCCCGAACCAGGCCCGGGACATCGTCGACCAGTTTCGTTTCGACGGCATGAGCCCCAAGGGAGAGCTGCATTGGGACTACCGAGTCAACCACACGCGCAGCCGATGAACATTTTGATCATGGCGTGTTAGCTCGATCGAGACGGTATGGGCGCATTTCGTAACAGTGGTCGCGACACCGGGGTCCGTAAGGGGCGGGGCGCCGTCAGCAATCGGGACGGTCGCCTGGAATCCCATCGTCACGTCGCCTTGGACGACGGATGGGAGCCGTTTGAGGCGCCCGACGCTGCACCGCGGACGAGTGTAACCATTGATCGATCGAAAAGCGTCATCTCCCGCAACCGCTCGCCGGACGTGCCGTTTGACATCTCCGTCAACCCCTATCGGGGATGCGAGCACGGCTGCGTCTACTGTTTCGCGCGCCCCAACCACGCCTTTCTCGGTTGGTCTCCGGGTCTCGATTTCGAGACCAGATTGGTGGCGAAGCCCGATGCAGCGAAACTGTTGGCAGGGGAAATCGGCCGCCGCGGCTACCGATGCTCGGTGCTGGCGCTGGGAACCAACACGGACCCGTATCAACCCATTGAGCGTCACTACAGAATTACCCGCGGCATACTCGAAGTGCTGGCCGCGCGGCGTCACCCCGTCAGCATCACCACTAAATCCAGCCTGGTCGAACGAGACGTGGATCTGCTGGCGCCGATGGCGGCGCAGGATCTCGCGAGCGTGAATATCTCGATCACGACCCTGGATCACGGACTGGCGCGGCGCCTGGAGCCGCGCGCGACGGCACCGCGTCGCCGCCTGGAGGTCGTGCGCAGGCTGACGGCGGCCGGTGTTCCGGTGCAGGTATCGGTCGCGCCGGTAATACCGGTGCTGACCGACGCTGAACTCGAATCGATCGTCGCCGCGGCGGCCGAGGCCGGGGCTGTCTCGGCGAGCTACATCCTGCTGCGCTTGCCGTTGGAGGTCAAAGACCTGTTCCAGGAGTGGCTCGCCGCCAACGTGCCCGCCAAGGCCGAACACGTGATGAGCGTGATGCGCCAGTCGCGAAACGGGAAAGAGAACGATTCGCGTTTCGGCGTGCGCAAACGCGGCTGCGGTGTGTTCGCCGATCTCCTGGGCGCACGTTTTCGCTTGGCCGTCAAACGTCATGGTTTGGATGCGTCACCGCCGGCGCTGTCAACGGCGCTGTTTCGAAATGGAGCGTCAGCGGGTGAGCAGATCTCGCTTGTTTGATACCGATGCACAACGGCCAGGGCGAGCCGTCGATCCGAATCGAGTCATCTTGGGGCTTGAACACCCGGTGCGGAAACATTTAAGCGCTGCGGATTTCGCGGCCCGCCGTCCAAACTTCGTGCGCGGGATGCGCGGCACATGTTGACGAAAATCATTTTCACCGCGCTCGTTGTCGCCGCGGTGTACGCGTTGGTGCGTTTACGCGCCCGCGCCGGTTCGCCGGGCGGCAAGCCGCAAGCGCCGGCGCAAAACCGGTTCGGTCGTTTTCTGAGTTACGCCTTCGCCGCGACCCTGGTCGTGATCTCAGCCGGTTTCTACCTGTATCAGCGGCAGTCGGACAACGAGGTCGTGAGCGTCCGTGTAGTGAACGGCAGCAGCGGCAATACCACCACCTACCGCGTACTGCGGCCCACCATCGAGGGCAAGAAATTCGTTACCGCAGACGGTCGCACGGTCTACCTGGGGGCGTCGGACCGGGTCGAAATACTGCAGAACGACTGACTGCCGAGAGGGCTCGCACGCGTGGGACGGGTAGCATCGGTACTCGGGCTCACCGCCGTTGGCAAACGCCGCGGGGATTGGCCGGGCGTTGTCAGTGCGGCGAAATCGCTATACGATATTCGCGTCAAGGACATTCGGCGATGACTACGAAGACGAAAGACATGCCCCTCAACTTCGATCGTCCGGTGACGACCGCGCGCACAGGGCTGCGAGAACCGCTCAGATTGGAGAAATGGCTGCTGCGGAGGCTGCTCACGGCGCTGGGAAATCCGGACATCGCTTTCAGATTGTGGAACGGGGAAGAGATAAGCGGGGTCAGACGGCCGCGTACCGCCGAGGTGACCGTGGAGATCAAGCAGCCCCACGCCTTGTGGGGAATCGTCGCCAATCCCGATTTATACTTTGGAGATGCGTACAGCGACGGTGCCATCGAGGTGCACGGCGATCTGTTGCGCATGATCGAACTGGCCAGCGTCCACAACCCCACGTTCTTGGGGGAAGAAGGTGCGCTGGGGTTCGTCATACGGCTGCTGGCGCCTGCACCGCGTGTCAACAGCCTGAAAGGCTCCCGACAGAACATTCATCACCACTACGACCTCGGCAACGAGTTCTACCGCCTGTGGTTGGACGTCGATTATGCGCAGTATACCTGCGCGTACTTCCCGCGCCCGTCCATGACCCTGGAGCAGGCGCAAGTTGCAAAAATGGAACACATCTGCCGAAAGCTGCGTCTCAAGCCGGGCGATACCGTGGTCGAGGCGGGCTGCGGCTGGGGCGGGCTGGCCCGTTACATGGCTGCGCACCACGGGGCGATCGTCAAATCGTACAACATCTCCCGCGAGCAGGTCCGGTTCGCCGTAGCCAAGGCCCGGGAAGCAGGTCTCGCGGATCGGGTGACCTACGTGCAGGACGACTATCGCAATATTACCGGCGACTACGACGTATTCGTCTCCGTGGGTATGCTGGAGCACGTCGGCGCGAAGAACTACGGTCTCTTAGGCAGCGTCATAGACCAATGCCTGAAACAGGACGGTCGCGCGCTGATCCACTCCATCGGCCGCAATGCCCCCCGCGAGATGAATCGATGGATCGAGAAGCGAATATTTCCGGGCGCCTACCCGCCCGCGCTCTCGGAAATGATGAACATCTTCGAACCGTTCGATTTTTCGGTGTCGGATATCGAAAACCTGCGCCTGCACTACGCGGAGACTTTGAGACACTGGTTGCGGCGTTTCGAACAGCACAGCGGGCGAGTCCATGAAATGTTCGATGAACGTTTCGTGCGTGCGTGGCGTCTTTATCTGATGGGATCCATAGCGGCATTCAAGCTCGGTGATCTGCAGTTGTTCCAGATCGTCTTCGGTCGCGGCCAGCACAACGACCTTCCGTGGTCCAGGGCGCACATATACGCCGACGATTGAGCGTTACAGGTCAAGCCCGCAACGAATCATTCATTTTCGCGGCTCAACCATTGTTCCACCTGCGGGAGACGGTCGGCTCCCCAGAACGCCTCGCCGTCGGCGACGATAAAGGGCGAACCGAATATTCCTCGTTCGAGGGCGGCATCGTTCTCCCGGCGGAACCTTTCCTTGATCGGCGCCGATTGCACGCCTTCCAGCCAGGAATCGCGGTCGACGCGCAGGGACGCCGCCAGATCGGCCAACATACCCTTGTCGGTGATGTCCCGGTTGCGGGCGAAATACGCGTGGTAAACGCGCTTGGCGAAAGCGGTCGCGACTTCCGGCTCCCTCTCATCGAGCCAGTAGAAGCCGCGGCTGGCGGTTATGGCGGCAACCGGGAACCGGTCGGGCAGCGCCAGCGGTATGTCCAGCAGCTCGGCAAAACGCACGATATCGTGGGCCATGTATTCCCGAATCAGCGGCACTTCCGCCAGAGGTTTGCGCCCGGTGAGCTTGAACGACGCCCCGACCAGGAACGGTCGCCAGATCACCTTGCGCTCGAAGCGGTTCGCGAGGGCGTCGATCTGCGTGCTGGCGATATAGCCGTAAGGCGACGAGAAGTCGAAGAAGAATTCAATGGCTTTAGTCATGTGTGGATCTCACATACGCATCGGTCGGGGCCGGGCTGGGTTACACTAGCCGCATCAGTCCGTGGATGTCCGCATGCGACGATTATACACAGCTGGAAATCTTCCCGAAGCGTACCTGCTGCTGCACATGTTGAGCGCCGAAGGCATAGAGGCCAAGGTGTTCAACGAAAATGCACAGGGGGGTGTGGGCGAGCTGCCGTTCACCCACACCTACCCGGAGTTGTGGGTCGAGGAACACCTGTATCAGCGCGCCCGGGTGATCGTTGACCAATTCGAAAGACCCAAGGAGCCGGTCGGTATGACGCGATGCACGCATTGTGGCGAGGCCAACCCCGATACCTTCGAGCTGTGCTGGCACTGCGGCGCCAATTTGCCCTGATCGCCGTGTCCCTGCGCAGACCTCCGGCGTTATCGTCGCAAACGGGCACCCATACGCAACCATGAATCTCCGTAGGCATGACCAAGGTTCGACCCCGCACCACCTCGAGAAAGCAAAAGCGCAAAGGCACGGGTCCGCGCCGTCGCCGTCGTAGCGCTTCCTCCAGGAAGCGCGGCCGGCGACAGACCGCGCGTCGGCTGATATCCCGCGTCGCGGCGGTATTGGCGCTGGCGATGTTGGCCTATACCGTTTATCTCGACGTCACGGTTCGCCAGCGCTTCGAAGGTCAGCGATGGCCGATACCGGCGCACGTCTACACGCGTCCGCTGGAATTGTACGAAGGCCGGCACCTGACCCGGGAGCGTCTCGTCCGGGAGCTCACGGAGTTGGGGTACCGTCGCGTCGACAGGGCGGAGCACGCGGGGACCTACGCCGTGGGCGGGAGGGGCGTGGATGTGGTGGTGCGGCCATTCGTTTTTTGGGACGGTCTACGGCCGGCGACGTCGTTCACGCTCAGTTTTCGTGACGGACGTGTAGCGGCACTGTCCGGAGCGGGAGCCGCGAACGGAATCGTGCGCCTGGAGCCCCGCCTGTTTGGAAGCATATCGCCGATTCATCACGAAGACCGGGATCTGGTGCGCCTGGATCAGGTTCCGCCGCATCTCATCAACGCCCTGCTGGCGGTCGAAGACCGAAATTTCTACGACCACATGGGCCTGGATCCACGCGGCCTTGCACGCGCGTTGTGGGTCAATGTCACCAGCGGGCGCGTGGTCCAGGGCGGCAGCACTCTGACTCAACAGCTGGTGAAGAATTTTTATCTTTCCAAGGAACGCACCTTTCGGCGCAAGCTCACGGAAATGGTGATGGCCGCATTACTCGAGCTGCACTATGAGAAAGACGAGATTCTCGAGGCGTATCTGAACGAAGTGTATCTCGGTCAGACCGGGAACCGGGCTATTCACGGCTTCGGTCTCGGCAGCCTGTTCTATTTCGGCCGTCCCCTGCACGAACTGCAGTTGCCCGAGGCCGCGCTGCTGGCGGGCATGGTGAAAGGACCTTCCCATTACAACCCGCTCCGCTTCCCCCAACGCGCCCGCGAGCGACGCGATCTGGTGCTGCGGCGCATGGCCGAGCTGGGATTCATCGACGCCCAGGCCGCACGCCGCGCGACCGAGTCCGGCCTGGGGCTTTCCCAACAAAGTGCCCCGGCCGCGCGCGCCTATCCCGCTTACGCGGACTTCGTCCGCCGGCAGCTGCGGCGCGACTATCGCGAGAACGATCTGAGAAGCGAAGGACTGCGCATCTTCACGAACCTGGACCCGGACATTCAGCGCAGCGTCGAGCGCGCCGTGCGCGCGCGGGCGACGAGCATAGAACGCGCGCGCGAGCTCCCGCGGGGAACGCTCGAGGTCGCCGCGGTAGTGACGCGTCGCGACAGCGGCGAGGTCGTCGCTCTCGTAGGCGGCCGGGAACCCCGCTTCGCCGGTTTCAACCGCGCGCTGGAGGCGAGACGGCCGGTGGGGTCGCTGATCAAGCCCGCGGTCTATCTCGCGGCCCTGCAGCGGCCCGCGCGTTTCACCCTCGCGAGCCTGTTGGAGGATTCGCCGCTGCGCGTGACGCAGGCGGGCAGTCCGGACTGGGAGCCGAACAATTACGACCGGCAATATCGCGGTCGCGTGCTGTTGCTGCGTTCCCTGGCGGATTCCTACAACGCTTCGACGGCGAGACTGGGCATGGCCGTGGGGGTGGATAAGGTGGCGGCGCTGCTGCGAAAACTCGGAATCCGGCGCAAGTTTGCCGCCTATCCCTCGTTGCTGCTCGGGGCGGTGGATCTGACGCCGCTGGAGGTCGCGCAGATGTACGCCACCCTTGCCAGCGGCGGCTTCCGCGTGCCGTTGCGCTCCATTCGCTCGGTGTTGTCGCGAGACGAGCAGCCCCTGGCGCGTTACCCGCTGGCGATCGAACAGGTAATCGAGCCCGGTCCCATGGCGTTGCTGGATTTCGGATTGCAGGAGGTGGTGCGCTCCGGGACCGCGCGGGCCCTGCGGCAGCGCTTCCCCGACGACCTGCGCGTAGCCGGAAAGACCGGCACAACGGACGACTTCCGCGACAGCTGGTTTGCCGGTTACGCCGGCGACCATCTGGCGGTCGTCTGGTTGGGTCGGGACGATAATAAACCCGTGGGGCTGAGCGGCGCCTCCGGCGCGATGTCGGTGTGGGCGGACATCGTCGCCCAACTCGAATTTGAGCCACGGGATCCGCTGTTGCCCGAGGACGTGGAGCTGGTTGCCGTCGATCCGGCGAGCGGGCGAGTCGCCGACGAATTCTGTGAGTCCCGCTTGGACATGCCTTTCATCAAGGGTTCCGCGCCCACCGAGCGAGCTCCGTGCGCAGCACCGCGCGTCGTTACCAAGGCCCGCGGTAAGCTGCGCAACTGGTTCAAACGCTGGTTTTTACGACCGTGAAGACCGCACTCGCCTCGCTCCTCGTGGTGCTGGCGCTCAGCGGTTGCGCCACGGTTTCTTATCCGCCTCCCGAGACGGCGCCGCCGTCGCCGCAGGCAAGCCCGGTAGTGTTGCAGCTCATGCGGGACGCGGACCAGGCCTACGCTTCCTCGAATCACGCGGCCGCGGCGCTTGCGCTGGAGAGGGCGTTACGCATCGAGCCGCGCAACGCCCTGCTGTGGCATCGTTTGGCGCAAGTGCGGGTCCGGCAGCAACGATTGCATCAAGCGATACAGCTGGCGTCGAAATCCAATACCCTCACGCGGGACGCGCGGCTGCGGGCCGCCAATTGGCGCCTCATCGCCGAGGCCTACGCCCGTTCCGGGCATCCCGACAAGGCGGAAACAGCCAGGAAAAAGGCGGCGCAAGCGGGACCTTGATGCTGCATCCGGGCGCGGAACGCCCCCGTCGTCAAATAATGCTGCGCCCCTCGTCGAGGCGTTGCTCCTCGGAGCGCTGCTTCAGGCGTTCACGCGGCACCGGCACGTCGAGTCCCCGCTGTACGCCCGGCCGCGCGCGCATCGTCGACAGCCAGCGCTGCAGATGCGCCAGGTCGTCGATGGCCACGCCCGCCCATTTGTGACTGCGCACCCACGGATAGGTGGCGAAATCCGCGATTGAAATATCGTCGACGAAATACTCATGGTGTTCGAGCCGGGTATTCAGCACCCGATACAAGCGCGAGGTTTCGGCCTGGTAGCGTTTGATCGCGTAGGGGATTTTTTCGGCCGCATAACGGTAGAACACGTGCGCCTGTCCCTGCATGGGTCCGACGCCGCCGACTTGAAACATGAGCCACTGCATGACCTGCGAGCGGCGCTTGGGGTCTTGCGGTAGGAAGAGACCGGATTTTTCCGCCAGGTAGACCAGGATCGCGCCGGATTCGAAGACGGCGAAATCGTCGTTGTCGTGATCGACGATCGTGGGTATGCGTCCGTTGGGGTTGAGGGCGAGATACCAGGCCTGTTTCTGCTCTTTCGTCTCCAGCCGCAGATGACGGAAGGTGTACGGCAGCGACGCCTCCTCCAGCATTATCGACACCTTGTAGCCGTTGGGCGTCGCCGCGGTGAACAGTTCAATCATGCCGCCTCGTCGCCGAGTTGGCGTCGGTGTGATGCAAATGGGTACGCCGCACGCTCGTGCCGGCCAAGCGGGCTATCGGGGACCGCGGCGCGTATTCGCGGCCGGGGGCGACGTCCCCGTGTCGGTAGGCGCCGGCAACGGTACGGAGTCCCCGGTGCGCGACTCGCGCGCCGCCGCGGCCCCACCCGCATCGTCGTCCGGCGGCGGGCCCGGCGGCCGCGCGTCGCCGACGGAAGTGTAGTTTCCGTCCAGAGGGAACTGTTCGATGGGGACGACGTTGGCGTCGGGATCGATGTCCTTGACCTCGACACGCGCGCCCGTTCCCGGGGACGGGGAATCGGTCTGATAACGCACGGTCCCGTCCGCGTAGGTCAGCTTGTAGAGCTTGACCGCCTGCAGCGGAGGGGACGCGAGGACGCTGGCGGTGAAACAGAGTGTGACCGGTAACAGGCGCACGGCGTGCCGCTCTACCCATGATTGAAGTGCGACCTATTCTAGACCGTGGCGCGTGGGACATGAAGTGTCTGCTGGTCCGCGGTTGATGAGCCCGGGTGAGCCGTTACAATACGCCGCCATGATCGATGAACAATACGATCCGGCCCGGATAGAGACGGCGGTCCAGGCGTACTGGCAGGAGAACCAGTGTTTTCGCGCGGTCGAAGATTCCGCCAAGGACAAGTTTTACTGTCTGTCCATGTTCCCCTATCCGTCGGGACGGCTGCACATGGGGCACGTGCGCAACTACACCATCGGCGACGTCATCAGTCGCTACCAGCGCATGCTGGGAAAAAACGTGCTCCAACCCATGGGTTGGGACGCGTTCGGACTGCCCGCGGAAAACGCGGCGATACAGAACCGGGTACCGCCCGCCCGCTGGACCTACGACAACATCGAGGCTATGCGCGCACAACTGAAGCGCCTGGGTTACGGCTACGATTGGAGCCGGGAACTGACGACCTGCAGACCCGACTACTATCGCTGGGAACAATGGTTTTTTACCGAGTTGTACAAAAAGGGGTTGGTGTACAAGAAGAAAGCGGAAGTCAACTGGGATCCGGTAGACCAGACCGTGTTGGCCAACGAGCAGGTGATCAACGGCCGCGGTTGGCGCTCGGGCGCAATCGTGGAGCGCCGGGAGATCCCGCAGTGGTTCGTGAAGATCACCCACTATGCCGAGGAGTTGCTCGACGACATCGACAAGCTCGAGGGCTGGCCGGAGGCGGTGCGCGTGATGCAGCGCAACTGGATCGGCCGATCGGTAGGCGTGGAAGCCGATTTCGGTGTCGAGGACTCGAAGAATACCATGCGGATTTTCACCACCCGTCCGGACACCATCATGGGTGTGACCTATATGGCGGTGGCCGCCGAGCATCCGCTGGCGCTGGAAGCCGCTGCCACCGACGCGGGTTTGGCGGCGTTCATTCAGGAGTGCCGGCAGACGACGACCGCGGAAGCCGATCTCGAGACCCTGGAGAAAAAGGGCGTGCCGCTGCAGCGGCACGCGATCCACCCCATATCCGGGGAGCGCATCCCCATCTGGGTGGCCAACTTCGTCCTCATGACCTACGGCACCGGCGCGGTGATGGCGGTGCCTGCCCACGATCAGCGGGACTGGGAGTTCGCCAACAAATACGGCCTGCCCATAGCACCGGTAATTTACCCGATCGACGGCTCGCCGCTGGATATGGAGGCCGGCGCGTATCTGGAATACGGCGTGCTGAAGAACTCCGATCGCTTCGACGGGTTGTCCTCGGAGCAGGCCTTCGACGCCATCGCCGAGCAGCTGGCGCAACAGGGAAAAGGCGGCCGTAAAGTGAATTATCGCCTTCGGGACTGGGGAGTTTCCCGGCAGCGCTACTGGGGATGTCCCATACCCATGGTGCATTGCCCCGACGAACACGGAGAAGCGTTGCCGGTTCCCGCCGAGGAACTCCCGGTGGTGCTGCCGGAGGACGTGGAATTCGAGGGCGTCGGTTCTCCCATCAAAAAAATGCCCGGGTTCTACCGCACCCGGTGTCCGCGCGGCGACGGGCCCGCGGTGCGCGAGACCGACACCTTCGACACGTTTTTCGAATCGTCATGGTATTACGCGCGTTTCTGCTGCGCCGACAACGACGGCGCCATGCTGGATGAGCGCGCGGATTATTGGCTGCCGGTGGATCAATACGTCGGCGGCATCGAACACGCGGTGCTGCATCTACTCTACGCGCGATTTTTTCACAAGCTTATGCGCGACCTCGGACTGGTCTCCTCGGACGAGCCGTTCGCGAGATTATTGACCCAGGGCATGGTGCTGAAGGACAGCGCGAAGATGTCCAAGTCCAAGGGCAATACCGTCGATCCGCAGGACATGATCGAACGCTTCGGTGCGGATACGGTGCGGCTGTTCATGATGTTCGCGGCGCCGCCGGAGCAATCGCTGGAGTGGAACGACGATGCCGTGGCGGGCGCTTATCGCTATCTTCGCCGCCTGTGGGGATTGTTTCGGAAACACGAGGGGGCGCTCGAGCGCGCACGCGGGTGTGGCATCGACGCCGCAGCCGTGCGTGATCCGGCGCTGCGGGATTTGCGCGCCCAGACCCACGCCGTGTTGTCGAAGGCGTGCCACGATTACGAGCGTTATCAATACAACACGGTCGTCGCCGGGTGCATGGAGCTGACGAACGTGCTGCTGCAATTCGCGTGGCCCGACGACGATCCGCACGCGGACGCGGTGCTCCGTGAGGCGCTGATGGTCATGGTCAAACTGCTGGCGCCCATAGCGCCCCACATCACCCACGTGCTGTGGCAGGTCTTCGGCGATCCGACCCCCCTGATCGACGCCCCCTGGCCCGATATCGACACCCGCGCCCTGGCGCGCGAGACCGTGCAGCTCGTGGTCCAGGTCAACGGCAAGAAACGCGGTCACATAGAGGTAGCGGTGGACGCCGACCGCGACGCCATCCACGATGCGGCGCTTGCCGACGAGAAGGTGCGCCGGCATACCGACGGCAGGACGGTCAAAAAGCTCATCGTGGTCCCCGGGAAACTCGTGAATATAGTGGTGGCTTGAACTGGTAGCCGTTTATAATGGGTGCCCCCAAGACAGATTCGGATCAGAATTCATAATCATGCGTGCCTTCATCATTGGGTTTGTGCTTGCCGGCCTCGTCGCCGGGTGCGGTTTTCATCTGCGCGGCAAGGTGCCGCTATCGGACACAATGTCGGTGATCGCCGTGGAGAGCAGCGATACCGCGCTGAGGGCGGAAATGGTCGAGGCGCTCGAAAGCGCCGGAGCCTCAGTGGTCCGCGACGCCGCGGCGGCGAAGTCCGTTCTAAAGCTGCACGACATCGAATTTGAGCGCAGGGTGCGCAGTATAGATACGCGGGGCAAGGTAAACGGTTTCACTTTGATCTACAGAGTGAAATACACGGTCACGGGACCGAACGGCGACGATCTGCGGAAATCGGTGCCGCTGCGCCTGGAACGCGATTTCAACTTCGACAGCACCCAGGTGTTGCAGAAAGAGACCGAGGAACTCGAGCTGCGGGACGATATGGTCAAGGAATTGGCGCGTCGTATCATTCGACAGCTGTCCACGATCGCCGCGCGCACAGATTCGCTGCGATTCACAAAAAACGGACTTCGCACGCCGGCCTCCGTGTCCGCGTAGCGGAAAACGGCGTACCGGCTCGCGGCGTTGCGCACCCCCTCCGATCAGCTCCCACAGCTTTTGTCCAAGGGCCTGCCGCCGGTGCTGCTGCTGTGCGGTGAGGAACCGTTGTTGGTCGAGGAGTCCTGCGACTGCGTTCGGCGCACGGCGCAGGAAAACGGCTACCAAGAGCGTATTCGGCTGAGCGTGGAACCGGACTTCGATTGGAACCAGCTGCGGCAACAGGCCCAGTCGCTATCGCTGTTCGCGGAGCGCAGGCTGCTGGAATTACGCATCCCCTCGGTCCGCCCCGGCGTCGCCGGCAACCAGGCCATCGTCGATTTCTGCGACGGCGGTACCGCGGACACCGTCCTCGTCGTCATCACCGGCAAGTTGGAAGCGCGCGCCAAAAAAAGCAAATGGGTGAAAGCGATCGAGAAACGCGGCGCGGTGATAGAGCATTACGCCGTCGGGCCGGAGCGGTTGCCGGCCTGGATACAAGGGCGCCTGCGCGCGCGCGGCGTGCGCGCCGACGCGGAAGCCGTGCAGCTGTTGTGCTATTACCTGGAAGGAAATCTACTGGCCGCTTCGCAGGAGATCGACAAGCTGTGTCTGCTCTGTGCGGATGGGCGGATCACCGCCGAACAGGTGCGCACGACCATCGTCGACTACGCCAGATTCAACGTCTACTCGCTGGTCGACGCCTGCCTCGCCGGTGCGGCCGCGAGGGTCCCGCGGGTACTCGAATCGCTGCGCCGCGAGGGTGTGGAACCGGTGTTGGCGAACTGGGCCCTGGCGCGCGAAATTCGTGTGCTGGCGAAGCTGGCGGCGGGGTTGGGGCAGGGGATCGCCCAGGCCCGCTTGTTCAAGTCATATAATATCTGGTCGCGGAGACAGGGTCTGGTGAGCGCGGCGCTGAAGCGGCGCGATGGTGCCGGGTGGCGGCGCCTGCTTGGCGACGTCGCCCGTATCGACCGCATCGTCAAGGGCCGCGAGGCCGGCGACGCGTGGCTGGAACTCGAACGCGTGTGTTTGCGTTTGTGCGACGTCGAGGCGGCGGGCGGCCGGGCGCGCGGGTTGGTGTGGTAATGTCCAAAGCGCAATCCAAATCCGATATCGATGTCTACATGCACGGTCTCGGCGCGCGCGCGCGGGACGCGGCTCGACGCATGATGCGCGCCGATACCGGCATGAAAAATACGGCCCTCGCGGCGATCGCCGACACCATCGAGGGCAGCAGCGAAAGTCTGGCGGACGCCAACCGCAAAGACCTGGATGCGGGGCAGCGGCACGGCCTCGATGCCGCACTGCTGGATCGCCTCGAACTGACCGAGGCCCGCGTCGCGGCGATGGCCGAGGGGCTGCGACAAATCGCCGCCCTGCCCGACCCGGTGGGTGCGGTGTCGGAGATGAACTTCCGGCCCTCGGGAATACAGGTCGGGCGCATGCGGGTTCCGATCGGCGTCATCGGCATCGTCTACGAATCGCGCCCCAATGTCACCGCCGATGCAGCGGGCCTGTGTCTGAAATCGGGGAACGCGGTGATCCTGCGAGGCGGATCCGAAGCGATCCATTCCAATCTTGCCATCGCCCGTTGCATTCATCGGGCCATGGCCGAAAGCGGTTTGCCGGCGGACGCGGTGCAAGTGGTCGAGACCACGGAAAGGGAGGCCGTGGGCGCGTTGTTGCGCATGCCGGAGTACGTCGACGTGATCGTGCCTCGGGGCGGCAAGGGCCTCATAGAGCGCGTCAGCCGTGAATCCATGGTGCCGGTCATCAAGCATCTGCACGGCGTCTGCCACGTCTTTGTCGACGACGACGCGGACCTGGAGAAGGCGGTCAGTATTGCCTACAACGCCAAGACCCAACGTTACGGAACCTGTAACACGATGGAAACGCTGTTGCTCGCGGATTCCGTAGCCGAACAGGTTTTGAACCGTCTGGGCGCCATGTATCGCGACGCGGGAGTGGAAATACGCGGTTGTCCGCGCACTCTGGAGATCCTGGCCGAGGCCAGGCCGGCGAGCGAAGAGGATTGGGCAACCGAATACCTGGCGCCGATACTCTCCGTGCGAGTGGTCGCGGACATCGAAGCCGCGCTCGACCATATTCACCGTTACGGATCGCAGCACACCGACGCCATTGTCACGGCAAACCTCGTCAAAGCGCGCCGGTTCCTCGCGGAAGTCGATTCGAGTTCGGTGATGGTGAACGCGTCCACCCGCTTCGCCGACGGTTTTGAATACGGTCTCGGTGCCGAAATCGGCATCAGTACGGATAAACTGCATGCCCGCGGTCCGGTGGGCCTGGAAGGATTGACGTCACAAAAATTCATCGTCATCGGAGACGGTCATATACGCAAATGATGCTAAAAAGGTGGTCGGTGTCATCTCGTTAGCGTTGCACGAGGTGCCGGTTTGAGCGTAGTCGGAATATTCGGCGGAACCTTCGACCCGATTCATCGCGGCCACATCGAAATTGCCCGTTACGTTCATCGCACGCTTGAACTCGATCACGTACGCTTCGTGCTGAGCGCGCAACCCCCGCATCGCCGCCCGACGATAGCGTCCACCGCGGACCGTGCGCATATGCTGGAGCTGGCGATCGCGGGTGAACCCGGGTTCGTGGCGGACCCGCGAGAACAACAGCGACGCGGACCGTCGTACACGATCTGGACGTTGCGTTCCATGCGTGGGGAACGCCCGACACAACCGCTGGCGCTCATCGTCGGCATGGATGCGTTTCAAAGCCTGAACACGTGGTACTGCTGGGAGCAGATACTCGCGCTGTGCCACCTTATCGTGCTGCCTCGACCGGGCTGGACCTCGTCGGACAAGCACGTCGACTGGTATCGCGACACGATCAGCTCCGATCCCTCGGAACTGGATCGCGCATCCGCGGGGAAAGTGTATGCCTGCGACGCACCGCTCATCGATGTCTCCGCCTCCGCGGTTCGACGCAAGATCCAAGACGGGGAGGACGTTTCCGCGGACTTGCCCGAAGCCGTGTGGGGGTACATTCGAAAACACGGTCTTTACGACTATTCCAAGAGTATTGAACATAGAAACATGCAATCCGAGCAACTCAAAGACCTCGCACTGGCCGCAATGGACGACATGAAGGGAAAAGACGTTCGGGTCATGGACGTGCGGGAATTGACCGACATAACCGATTACATGGTCGTCGTGAGCGGATCTTCGGACCGGCACGTCAAGGCAATCGCGGATAAGATCGTGGACACCCTGCGTGAGCAAAACCTGCGCCCCCTCGGCGTGGAGGGGCGCGAGCACAGTAATTGGGTCTTGCTGGATTTCGGCGACCTGGTTATCCACGTCATGCATCCGGAGGCTCGCCGTTTTTACGACCTCGAAGGATTGTGGAGCGAACAGGTCAAGCAGATGCTCCTGGAACGGCGCGAGCGGCACAGCGAATAAACCGGCCGTATGAAAATCTATGTGGTGGCGTCGGGCGGCCGAGTGCCGGACTGGGTCAACATCGCGTATGAAAACTACGCAAAGCGGTTTCCACGCGAGTGCCGGCTGGAGCTCATCGAGGTGGCGGGAAAAAAGCGGACCAAGACCTCGGACCTTGCGCGCGTGAGGGAACTGGAAGCGTCGGCGTTGTCGCGGGCCGTGCCGAAGCACTGTGAGCGCGTGGCCCTGGATCGCGGCGGGCGTCAATTTTCCACCCTTGAACTGGCCGGCCAACTGCGGTCCTGGTTGGGGCAGGGTTCGGACGTGGCCTTTGTGATCGGCGGGCCCGACGGCCTGCCTCGGTCGTTATTGGAGACCATGAACCGGATCTGGTCCCTGTCCGAGTTGACGTTTCCACACTCCCTGGTGCGGATCATTGTCGCGGAACAGCTGTACAGAGCGTGGACCATCGTCAACGGTCACCCCTACCACCGCGGCGAGTAGGTGCACGGTGCGCGCCGGGCGGGGATCCGAAGCTTCGAACACACCGCTGCTGTATCTGGCGTCGGCGTCGCCGCGCCGGCGGGAGCTGCTGGCGTCGGTGGGACTGCGTTTTACCGTGATGCCCGCCGACGTGGACGAAATTCGCCGCGAGCACGAGTCGGCGGAGCAATTCGTGCTGCGGGTGGCCGCCGCCAAGGCCGAGCGGGTCTCGGCGCAAGTGGCTCGCGCCCGTTCCGGCCGCTATGCCGTGATCGCTGCGGATACCTGCGTGGCTGTGGAAGGCGAGGTGTTCGGCAAGCCGGAGGACGCCGCGGCCGCGGCCGTCATGCTTCGACGCTTGTCGGGCCGGTCTCACGAAGTGATCACCGCCGTGGTCCTGGATCACGACGACAACGTCCGGGCCGCGCTCAGCCGCAGTGTGGTGACATTCAAAGCGCTCAGCGACGGCGAGATCCGACGTTACTGCAACACGGGCGAATCCCTGGACAAGGCCGGCGCCTACGCAATCCAAGGACTCGCCGGCGGCTTTGTGGAACGTCTCGAGGGCAGTTACACTGGGGTGGTCGGTTTACCCATGTTCGAGCTTCGGAACTTGTTGCTGCAGATCGGCGTCGACTGGATATGAATGAAGAATTACTGATAAACGTCACGCCGCAGGAGACGCGAGTCGCCACCGTCGAAAACGGTGTGCTCCAGGAACTGCACGTCGAACGTACCCGGTCTCGGGGAATTGTCGGCAATATCTACAAAGGCAAGGTGGTCAGGGTGCTGCCCGGAATGCAGGCGGCGTTCATCGACATCGGCCTGGAACGCACCGCTTTTTTGCATGCCTCGGACATCGTGCGTCGGGACGACAATCACAACGGCGATATCGACACGAACACGGAAGACCCCATCCATTATCTGTTGTCGGACGGCGACGAGATCGTAGTCCAGGTGTTGAAGGACCCGTTGGGCTCCAAAGGGGCTCGGTTGACCACGCAACTCAGTATTCCGGCGCGATTCCTCGTTTTCCTTCCCCATGGCAAACATATCGGTGTCTCCCAGCGGATAGAGAACCTGGAAGACCGCGACCGCTTACGTTCGACGGTGGGGCACATTCTGAAAAGCGAGCACAAATCGGGCGGCATGATCGTGCGCACTGTTGCGGAATCCGCATCGGAAGAGGATCTTAGGCTCGATGTCAGTTTTTTGCACAAGGTCTGGGAGCGCATTGAGCGAAACACGAACGGCGCGGTTGCGCCGGCGCTGATACACGAGGATATTCCACTCGCTATGCGAACCATGCGCGACGTGGTTCGCGGCGGCGTCGAGAAGGTGCGCATAGACTCGCGCGAGACCTACGAGAAGGCCGTCAGCTTCGCCGATGAACTCATCCCGGAAGTCGTGAGCAGGATAGAATACTACCCCGGCGAACGCCCGATTTTCGATCTCTATTCGGTGGAGGACGAGATTGAGCGGGCGCTTGACCGGAAAGTCCCCCTCAAATCCGGCGGACATCTGATCATCGATCGCACCGAGGCGATGACCACCATCGATGTCAACACCGGAGGCTTCATCGGCCGCCGGAATCTCGAAGAAACCTTGTTCAAGACCAATCTCGAGGCGGCACAATCCATTGCGCGTCAGCTGCGATTGCGCAACATAGGCGGTATCATCATCATCGATTTTATCGACATGGTGGAACCCGAGCATCGGCGGCAGGTGATGCGCGCGCTCGAAAAAGCACTCGCCAGGGATCGGAACAAAACATTCGTTACCCACATGTCGCCGCTTGGACTCGTCGAGGTGACACGGAAACGCACTCGGGAAAGTCTCGAAATGGTGTTGTGCGAGTCATGCAGCGTCTGCAATGGCGCCGGTGTGGTGAAGACGCCACAGACCGTTTGCTACGAAATCTTTCGTGAGATCTTACGCGAGGCAAGGCAGTACGATGCCAGCAAATTCCTGGTAATCGCCTCGCAAACCGTAACCGACATGCTGCTCGACGACGAGGCCACCACTTTGGCGGAACTGCACGGCTTCATCGATAAGCCGATACATCTGCAGGTCGAAGCCACCTACCATCAGGAAGAATACGATGTGGTGTTGCTGTGAGACGCTTACAAACTACAACCGGCCGGGGCAATGCGCATCCACTGGCGCTGCCGGGGAGTCGTGTATTTGAACTCGTCGCCGCTCCGGCGGGCGGCGAGTCGACGAATCTGTGACAACTCGTTTTCCAGTTGTATTGATATTTCTATGCTGGTCGCCAGATCACAAAGAACCTGGGCAAAAAGATCTTTACGCGGCATCATCGTTGAGGCTTCCTCCGCTACTGCTTTCTTTTATTCTGTTCCGCTCGGGCCATACCAAGAGTAGGTCAAGCGCGTTGCGAGTAAATGCCGGGCGGATGGATGACCTCATCAAGCGGACGAATGGTGCTCGAAGGCCGATGTCGTATCACGCCGGGTATCCGTACTACCGAGTGACCGCGGCGTGCAGCAAGCCACGCGCCGGGGACCACAAGGACTTCGCGGCATGGGCAGCGGGCGTCGCGTGCTCGGCGGCCAACGGCGCATTCCAATGAATTCCACCACGTTGCGCGCGTTTCGCCACGTACTTTACGGGGGATTGGTCCTGTTGCTGCTCATGCTGGCGCTCATTGCCGGCCTGCGGATATGGTGGCCTAATCTGCCGGCGCACAAGTCCAGGATCGAGGACTATCTGAGCGCGCAGATCGGCCGGCCGGTATTGATTCAGCGATTGGACGCACGTTGGGACGGCTGGTCTCCGTCCTTTACCACCGGCGGTCTGCGCGTGCGTCGGAAGGTGGGCGACCAATCGTCGCTGCGTCTTGGCGGCATCGAAGTGCAGGTGAGCCCCTGGAGTCTGTTTGTGGGACACCTCGTTTTCGAGCGCATCACCCTGATTTCGCCGACGCTTGAGATCACGCGTAAACGCGATAGCGGCGTGCGCCTCGGAGATATGACGACTTCCGATCGGGGCGGCGACGCCGGCGACTCGGCGTATCTGCAGTGGCTGCTTCATCAGCAGGATCTCACCGTACGCAACGGTGCCGTCATCTGGCGCGACGAACGCAATCCCTCCGAATTGCTCGAGATTTCCGCCATCGAAATGCGGTTCGTGAACGACGGAGGCAGACACGATTTTCAGGGTACCGCCCGATGCCCAACGGCCGTGTGTAAGAAGATCGCGGTGTCCGCGCAGCTCTCGGGTGAGCCGCTTGGTCGCAGCTGGGGTGGAAACATCGAGTTCGATTTCGACGCCGTTAACCTCGGCAACGCACCCATGGTGCTCTCCGAATTGCTTCCCAACCTCGAACGGGGACTGTTGGACAGCCACGTCAACACCGATTGGCGCGAAGGAAAACTGTTCGAGGCGCACGCCCGGATCTCGGTCGAAGACGCGGAGCTGTTTCTGCGCAGGAATGATCCGTTGCGCCGTATCGATGCCTTTTTCGTCGATCTGAACTGGCGGCGACAAGCGAACGGCTGGAATATGACGTTGCGTGATACCGCGCTCAAGCTACCGGGCCTGGATTTGCCGTTGGAGGACATCGAAATGCAGCGCTCCGGCGACAGCACCACGCTGCGCTTCGGCAAGATGGATATTCAAATGCTCGCGCGTACGGGTCTGGCGCTGGCCGACGACAACGAGCGCCTGCGGCAACTGCTCGCTGCGAATCCGCGGGGCGATCTTCGCGATACGGAAATTGAGTTCCACGGCCCCCTGTCGCGGCCGCAGAAGTTGACGCTGACAACGAAGTTTGCGCGTCTGAGCACGGAACCCTCGGGCGCCTGGCCCGGTGTGCGGGGTATCGAAGGAGAGCTCATCGCCGGCGGCGCGTCTGGGCGCATACGGCTGCGCGGTCGCGACGCCGCATTGCGATTCCCAAAGCTGTTCGCCGAGCCTCTGGGGTTACAGGAGATGCGTGCCGATGCGGCCTGGTCGCGATCGGGCGAGGACTGGACGATCACGTTGCAGCAGGTTCAGGCGCACAACAACGACGTCGAGATCGTCAACGGCGGGGGAACGATCGAACTTTCGGAGTCCGGCGTCGGTCTGGATCTGCGCGCGGATATTCCCCGCGCGGACATCTCCCGGGTTCCGAAGTATCTGCCTTTGAAAATGCCGGCCAAGACCGTGCGCTGGTTGAACCGGGCCCTGGTTTCGGGGACGGCGGTGGATGGAAAGATCCGTTGGC
>CAMYIN010000185.1 GCA_947258495.1 uncultured Gammaproteobacteria bacterium | reverse complement strand
GCCTCAGCCTGTGCGGCCACTCGGCCGGCGCCCACCTGGCGGCGACGGCGCTGGGTCACGACTGGACCGACAGCGGCATCCCCGGCGACGCCGTCAAGAGCGCGGTATTGATCAGCGGGGTGTACGACCTGATGCCGGTACCGGGCCTCACGGTGAACGAGGAGATCCGACTTGGCGACGACATGGCACGCCGCCACAGCGTGATGTTCCAGGAACCGGAGGTGCGCTGCCCAACCCTGATCGCCGTCGGCGCCGACGAGCCGTCTCGCTGGAAACGGCAGTCTCAGGATTACGCCGACATGCTGGCGCGATGCGGCGTGCCCGCGCGGTACCTGGAAGTCGCCGGAGACCACCACTTTTCCATCACCGACCGACTCGCGCGCGCGGCGCACCCGCTGACCCGGGCACTGCTGGAGATGATGCGCGCCTGATCGAACGCGGGCAACGGACGTTGCGCCGGCGGCAGCGGTGTTTGCGCCCCATGAGTGGATCTCCCGCCGCTTGATTCCGGTCATGTCGCACCGGCCGATCCTGTGAGACGCTGTGTATAGCGAGAAAGTGATAAAGCGAGACCCGCCATGGCGACGCTACAACAGGTGGAATCCGTTTATGCCGAGCTGGTGCGACTGCGGCGCCGTTTTCACCGCCACCCGGAGTTGGCCTTCGAGGAGGAACACACCGCCGCGAGCATCGTCGAGGAACTCGACCGCCTCGGTGTTCACCACGACTACCCGGGAAAAGGCGGCGCGGTCATCGGCCGTCTGCACCGCGATCCGGGGAGAACCCCGGTGTTCGCGCTGCGCGCGGAGATGGACGCCCTGCCGGGTGCGGAGAACACCGACCTGCCTTTCGCCTCGAGCATCGAAGGCAAGATGCACGCCTGCGGCCACGACGCCCACATGGCGATGGTCCTGGGTGCCGCCGCCCTGTTGCAGCAATCCCCACCCGACTGTCAGGTGTTGTTCGTTTTTCAGCCCGCGGAAGAACGCGGCGGCGGGGCGCGCGTGGTGATTCGCTCGGGGGCGCTGGCCGGAGCCGACGCAATCTTCGGCGGGCACGTCACACATCATTACCGTGTCGGTCAGATCATGGTTGCCGACGGCGTCATCACCGCGCAGTCCGACCGTTTCCGCATACATATCCAGGGCCGCGGCGGCCACGGTGCCAGACCCCATGAAGCGACCGATGCCGTGGTCATTACGGGTCTGCTCATTACCGCGGTACAGACCCTGGTTTCCAGAGAGATCAATCCCGTCTATCCCTCGGTAGTCACGATCGGTACCGTTCGCGCCGGCAGCGCCCCCAACGTCATCGCGGAGGGAGCGATTCTCGAGGGCTCCATCCGCAGTACCCTGCCCGAGGTACGCACGCACCTGCACCACGGGCTCGAGCGTATGGCTAAAGCGCTGGGGGAACTGCACAACGCGGACATCGACGTCGCCATCGAGGAAGGCTATCCACCGGTGGTAAACACCCGCGACGAAACCAGGATCGCCTACGAGGCCGCGCGACACGTCGTCGGCGAGCAGGGCCTCATGGCGATGGACCATCCGAGCATGGGGTCCGAGGATTTCTCGTACTTTCTGCACGAATTGCCCGGCTGCTACGTGCGTTTCGGCGCGCGCCCGCAGGAACAGGAATACATTCCGCTGCACAGCCCCGCGTTCGACATCGACGAGGAAGTCCTGAAGGTGGGCGCGGCGTTCTTCGACGAGGTGGTACGCGAGGCGGCGCGGCAGCACTCCGACTGAGGCCCGTGCATGGAATTCAAGCCTTCGAGCCCGTCGTCGATCGGTATGGAGATGGAATTCCAGTTGCTGGATCCCGATTCGCTCGACCTGACCGACGCGATCCTGCCGTTGCTGGAGCTGTATCCGGACGATCCGCACATCAAGCCCGAATTCATACAGAACACGGTGGAGGTATGCTCGAAGATATGTCAGGACCTCGGCGAACTCGGCGCTCACATGCGATCACTGGTGCGGGAGTTGCGCGATTCGTGCCGCAGCTTGGGCCTGCTGCTGTGCAGCGCGGGCACCCACCCCTTCGGCGAGCGCCTCGCGCTCATCACGCCGATGCCGCGGTATCGGCGGCTGGAACAGTCTTCCGGCTATATCGGTTACAATCAGATCACCTTCGCCACCCATGTGCATCTGGGTATGAGCTCGGGGAGCGAAGCGATCACCCTCATGCACGAACTCAAGGCGTTGTTGCCGCTGCTGATTGCGGTCTCGGCCAGTTCGCCGTTCTGGCGGGGCTTCGACACCGGGTACGCGGCGTACCGTCACCGCATTCTCGCGGCGACACGCAGTTACGGCATACCGCCTTCGTTCGCAAGCTGGGGTGATTTCGCCGGGTTCTTCGACATCACGCGCCGTGCCGGTGTCTTCGACAGCATCAACGACATCCACTGGGACATCCGCCCGCGACCGCACCTCGGTACGCTGGAAGTACGCGTCATGGATGCGCAACCGAACGTCTCACGGGCATTGACGCTCGCCGGCTTCATCCGTGTCCTCGTGAACTATCTGCGCGCGACGAACGCCGCCGACCGTACACCCTGGTTCCCCCGGGGCATGCACTGGTGGATGGAAAAACACAATCATTTTCAGGCGTCGCTATCGGGCATGGAGGCACGCTATATCCACGGCGCGGAAGGGGACTCGATCCCCATGCGCGAAGTGTTTCAACGGGTGCTGCGGGCGACGACGCCGACCGCCGAAGCGCTCTCCCAGGGCGGCTATCTGCAAAGTCTGCAGGAGCACGTGGAGGACGGTCCGAGCTATGCGCAGCAACGCGCGGTGTTCGCGCAAACGGGCTCTCTGCGTGCCGTGGTTCGTAGCCTCGTCGACGAGCTGGAACAGGAACTGAACCACGGCTAACCGAATCGTTACGCGGACCGCTCCGCGGCCGGCACAAGGCATTGCGGACCGGGAAACGGACACGATCTCCCCTGTCGACGCCGGGGCCTGAACACAAGTTCTCCAATCCTGAGCCAGGGGGGGTCGCAATTGAAATGTCAACAACGTTTAAAACCGGCCAACTAATAAGTATATTATTAATTACTTATGTATAATCCATCCCCAGGGCACGCCCTGTTTGCGTTTACGTGTGATTGAAATTGAATACTGAGGAAACCGTATCATGTCTGTCGTCAACACCTTGATTCCCGTGACCGCTGTCGCACGCATGGCGGCGGCGTTTGCTTCGCTGCTGATCGCGTTCTCTGTTCCGGTGTCGTTCGCCGGCGAGGCCGGCAACTTACCGGTGCTCGTCGTCAAGTCGCCGTACGACCTGGAACAGACGGTGGCGAATCTAAAGACGGCCGCCGAGGGAAACAATTTCCGTGTGATCCGTGAACAGAGCGTGGATCATGGGCTGGTGGAGAACGAGGACGAGGACCGGCGTCAGAGAATCCTCTACTTTTGCAATTTCGACATGCTTCACGACGCCCTCGCCATCGACAAACGCGTCGGTGTGTTCTTGCCCTGCCAGGTGAATGTTACCGAGCGTGAAGACGGGGTGTACGTGATAGCGCCCAACCCAAAGGTGATCAGTGCGTTGTTTCTTCTCGACAATCCGGAACTTGCAGCGGCTTGTACGCACCTTCAAAACACCTACGAGGCCATTCTGGAGGAGGGGACGCTTTAGCATGCTTGCACTGGTACGCAACATCTTCCGCTCCGCGTTGGTTGCGCTTCCGCTCTCATTGAACGCCGTCGCCGGCGACGCATCGACCATGTTGCGCGCGGTGTCGTCGGATCCGTATCCGGAGACGATGACGAAACTTCAGCGCGCCATTGAGGCGAATGGTTACGTGTTCTCACGCGTACAGCGCGTCGATTACGGCCTGCGAAGGCGCGGCTACGACATACCCCCGTACCGGGTGGTGTTCTTTGGGAAACCGGAGGAAATTCGTTTCCTCAGCGTGGCGCAACCGCGATTGCTTCCTTTTCTGCCGTTGAAAATCATCCTCTATCAGGACGGCGACAAGGTGGTGCTGCTCGCCGCGGACCCTTCTCGACTGGCGCAGGTTTATCCCGGTCCGGCTAACGACGGCTTGTTCCAGACCTGGCGTCGGGATATTCAAACCATACTGCGGGAAGCTGCGCGCTCGGAGTGATTGTCGTCGGTTCACTCGCGTCCCGTCTCGGGTCGAATACGGGGTGGGATCCGCAGGCACTGCCGTCGCCGCGGCATTACACGCTTTTGCCGAAAGCGGTAGAATCCCCCGATCTTGGCGTGAACCCAGTACCAGGATGGCGAAGGACGACATCGCAGATAGGGTCCCATGTGCAGCGATACGATGCCGTTGCCGGACTTCTTGATCATCGGCGCGCCCAAGTCCGGAACCTGGTGGCTCGCAAGCCGCATCCGAAGACATCCTCGTGTGTTCTTGGCGCGTGGCGAACATTCCGGCGAAGTCAAATACTTCACTAAGTATTTTCACAAGCCCCTGTCCTACTACTCGGATTTATTTCGTGGCGCGGGCGACCGGGTCAAAGGCGAAAAGTCTCCCCATTACTGCACGTTGGCCGAGGATCGTATTCGCTATATCAACGACTTAATGCCGGATATAAGACTTATTTTGATCCTTCGCGATCCGATCGAACGGTCCTGGTCTGAGGCCATGGCGGCGATGTTGCGTAACACGCACACCCGCTTTGAAGATTTGCAGGAACATGAATTGTTGACGATGCTCGACAGGGTGCGTATTCGATATAGCGTTGTGATAGACAGATGGCTAAAGTTCTTCGGCCGAGACCAGTTTCACATCTGTTTCTTCGAAGATATCCTGAGTCGTCCTCAGTCGTTGCTGGCACGCGTATTTCGCCACATCGGCGTCAGCGAACCCGGGGACTACGCGCCGTTCCAATTACGAGAAGTTGTCAACAAAGGAAAGGGTATACCGCTGCAGGCGCCGTATTCGGACTATTTGCGCGAGAGTTACGCCGCGGAACTCGACATCCTGCATCAACGATTCGGAGTACAGGTGGATTCGTGGCTCCAGCACTGACTGAGGATTCGCGCCGGGGGCCCGTGAGGATGACGCAGGGACTGGCCCGTCTCGCACCGCTCTGGCGCCGTAGCTGGTGTGTGCTTGCCCCGCTGCTGTGCGGCCTGCCGGCGAACGCCGACGAGACCTTGGAACGGTGGCGAAGCGCTATTCAGGAATCAGACGTGGCGACGCTGAACCTGCTGTTTGGTTCGAATATCGACGTCAACGCCACCACCCGTTACGGCAAGACCGCACTCATGGCCGCTGCAAGCAAGGGAGACGTGCCGTTAATACGGCGTCTTATTGCGCGCGATGCGGACGTGCGGCAAGCCAACCGTGCGGCCGGCAACGCGCTGATGTTCGCCGCCCAGTATGGACAGATCGGGGCTGCGGAGCTGTTGCTGCGGCACGGCGCCGAGATCAATCACCGCGGTGGAAAAGGCTGGAGCGCGCTCATGGTCGCGGTCTTGAAAGGCCAACTCCCGATGGTCCAGTTCTTACTGGCGAACGACGCCGATCCCAATACCAGGGACGTCCTCGGTTGGACACCGCTGATGCGGGCGACGCAATCCGGAGACGAGGCGATAGTCCGCCTGCTTCTCGCCCACGCGAAGACCGACCTGGGTGCCCGCGACCAACTCGGCCAAACTGCCCTGCACATCGCCGCGATCGCCGGGTCCACGGACATCGCCCGCATTCTGGTGGAGCGCGGCGCGAACCCCGGTGTTGAAGACCAGATGGGGAACACTCCGCTGGCGATCGCCAGCCACCGGGGCGACGATCAACTCCTGAGACTGTTGCAACGGGCCGAATGAGCCGCGTACTGCACCCCGGACGACGATCTTCCGTCGCTGCCGCCGCAATTGTGGCCAGGGGCGGTAGTCGCACACACCTGTGGGGACCGTGACGACGATCAAAGACATGCGCCTCGAAGGATGGCAACCTGGCGTGCATAATATGCCATCGTGGCCTTAAGTTTCGACATCATGATCGACCTGGGATCCATTTATCTGACCTTGATCGCCGCGAGCTTCGGCGTTTTCGTGGTCGCGCTGGCACTGGCTATCGGCAGGAACGTCGAGACCGGCAACCGCTATCGAGCCACGCTGCTGCGACAACTGGAACCGCTGAATCTTGCACGGATGCTTGCGTTCCAGGGCGTCGACCTGCACCGCTACGTACACCAGATTCCCATTACCGAAATATTGCTGCGCATGAGGGCCTGCAAATGCTGTGCGCAGCAACAGACTTGCGACGACCTGATCGCGAGCGAGCGGTACGCCGAAGCCACGAGATTTTGCGTCAACACCCCAAGCCCGTGCGCGACGAAATCCGCCACGCCCGACGACAGCAGGTGCTAGCGCAAGCGCCATCACCGTGCCCCTGCCGCGGTTGGGAACCCGCGGCGGTTTGATCCAAGTCACAAATCGAGGAAAGTTTTCATGATCTCGCCGCGAACCCGGCGCGGTCCGCGGCGCACGCGCCCTCCCTGTCGCGCAAGGCGGCTAAACTTAGTGTAACTCCAGGAGTTTTCCCGTGTGCGGCGGCGGCCGCCCGGGAACCGATAGCGTGGGCGGAAGCGACGTACGGTCGGGAACCGGCACGATGCCGGGGGCATTACTCCCTAGTGTTTTACTCTGTATTTCGATATCGTTGCTCCAGACCAGCAACGGTCAACGGAAGAAACCAGGGGCAGAGCGAATGAAAACGTGGGATCCAGCGACGCGCCGAGTGCCCGGCGATCCGAGCAAGGGTGCAACCACAGTCTTTTCTCAGCCGAAGTGGGTGGCCATAGAGGACGACACAACGCTGTCGCACAAACTCCACTCTATCCACGCCGCGCTTCGCGAACGCTTCCGCTTCGTACAACACATTTCGGTGGCCTTGTACGACGCCGACACGGACGACCTGAAGACGTTTCTCGACACCAGCGCCAACCATGCGGCCCTGCATGCGTACCACGCCAAGCTTTCCCAGAGCGGGTCCCTGGAGCGCATGCGGCAAACGCGTCAATCGCGGGTTATCCACGACCTCAAGGAATACGACCGTGTGAAACCGCATACGCAACGGTTGGTGAATGCCGGATACCGCTCCAGCTTCACCTATCCGATCGTGCTGAACGACGAGTTCTTCGGTTTCGTATTCTTCAATTCCTTCCGCGTGCACGCGTTTTACCCGCATGTCTGCGCTCAACTCGAGCCGATTGCGCGCCTCATCGGCATGATCGTCGTCTTCGAGTTGCGCATGGTCCGCAATCTGGTGGGGGTCACGCGCACCACACAGCAGATCGTCAGCCGGCGCCATTACGAGACCGGCGCACATCTGGACAGGATGTCTCGCTACGCCTGGCTCATCAGCAGTGAACTGTCCAAAACGCGCTTCTTGAGCGACGAGTACGCGGAGCACATCTTCCTGTTCGCACCGCTGCACGACGTCGGAAAGATCGCCATACCGGATGAGATCTTGCTCAAGTCGACAGCGCTGACGTTGGAAGAGTTCGAGATCATGAAGACTCATACCACCAAGGGATTGGAAATGGTGGACAACATGTTGGGCGAACTCGGTCTATGTGAAATGCCGTTCATCGAGGTGTTGCGCAATATCGTCATCGCGCACCACGAGGCCGTGGACGGCAGCGGCTACCCCCGCGGTCTTCGAGGCGAGGAGATTCCACTGGAGGCGAGAATCGTCACCATCGCCGATATCTTCGACGCACTCACCAGTCGCAGGGCCTATAAGCCGGCGTGGTCGATAGAGAGATCGGTGCAGAGATTGCGTGACCTGGCCGATGCGGGAAAGCTCGATGCCGCCTGCGTCGACGCACTGGTAAAAGCGCTGCCACAGATCATCGCCGTCAAAGAACGCTTTCCCGAGTCGCAGTTCGGTTAGTCGAAGCGCTCCGCTCCCACACTCGTGCCGGCGGCCGCCAATATCGGAGCCACGCGTACGTTGCGGAATCTCAATGGGCCTGCAGGAATTCGTGTAACGTCGAATTAAAGCTGTCAGCCTGTTCAACGTTAGAAAGGTGCGCGGCCCCCGGGATTACCACCAGCCTGGAGGAGGGTATCTCCCGGTGCATGGCTTGGGAGGCGGCCACCGGGGTGGCGGGATCGTATTCGCCCACCACGATCAGCGCCGGAAGCTGCAGCCGATGCAGTGCGGATAAGTAATCCAGCCGGCGGATGGCCTCGCAGCAGCCGATGTAGCCCGCCGGCGGTGTTGCCACGAACTGCCGCCGAATCGGCGCGACGGCCTGCGGGTTGACGCCGCGAAACGTCGCCGTGAACCAGCGCTCCATGGTGGCGTCCGCCAACGGCTCCATTCCAGCGGCGCGTGCGGCCTCGATGCGGTCGAGCCACACCCCCTGCATGTCTTCCGGCACCACCGCCATCGTGTCGCAGAGCGAGAGCGTGATCAGGCGATGTGGAGCGCGCAACGCGATGCTTTGTCCGATCATGCCGCCCATGGAAAGACCCACCCAGTGCACGCGCTCCATGTCGAGCGTATCGAGTAACGCCAGGGCGTCGTCGCCGAGCAAATCGAGGTCGTAAGCCCCCCCCGGCGCCTGGGACTCGCCGTGACCTCGGGTATCAAAGCGCAATACCCGGTAATCCCGCGTCAATGCCTCAAGCTGCGGGTCCCACATCGAGACACCGGATCCTAGAGAATGGCTCAAGACCACGACGGGCTTCCCCGCTTCGCCCTGAAGATCATAGTTCAGCGTGATACCGTTTACGTTTGTTTTCATAGTTGGTCCCCAATGTCTTGTGATGGCAGAATTCGCACCTCATAGTCCGGTATTGAAGCCGCGGAACGCGTGCGTCGTGTGTGGAAGCGGATTGTATCGACGGCGCGGGAAAGCCGCTCCGATTTCCAGGCGCTTCCCGTCGTGGTGGGAGTCAAAACGCCAAGCGTCGCAACTGACAGTGAAAACGATTATCAAATCTCGACGCATGCGCGGCAAGTTTGGTCCGGCGCATTCGCAAGCAACTACAGCCCTTCTCGCATGAAAAGGTGACCGCATGAGCAGCAAGCACGAACGCACACTTGCCGCGATTTTTACCGAACCCGTGAGCGGCAACATACGCTGGCGAGACGTGGAATCGCTGCTGAACTGGCTCGGCGCCCAGGTCCAGCCCGGCCACGGTGCACGCTTCCGGGTGATGTTGAACAACATCGAGGGAACGCTGCATAGACCGCACCGCAGCAGCTCGGCCAGCAAACAAGATATCCGGCACCTGCGGGAGTTTCTCCAGGCCGCCGGAGTCGGTGTTTCCGAGCAGAAGGGATGACCCGGACCGCGGTGCGGATTTCGCAGAACAGGCACCGACCGGCGTGGAACGAGCGACGGAGTCCGTGTGTATGCACCGCCGGCCTCGGCGGTTAACCCGTTTCAGCGGCGGGGCGCGTGCGGCACAGCCGGTGCCGTGCGTAACGCCGACCGTATTGCGGGGGACTTGGTGGAATGTCGGATGGCGGTTCCGACTCGACAGCGGTCAATCGATAAACAGATACAGGACAAGCAACGCGATCGCCACGGCTACGGCGTGAAACGCCACTCTTGCGAACATGAATTGGTGGCTGTGCTTGCTGTCGAATTGACCGCCCCGGCTCATCGAAATCAATCCCCAGGCGAGCGAGCCGATAGTCAACGCGAGTGCGATCAGGACCAATGCGATTAGTGCCGTACGCATAACGACAAGCCTCTGTCATCGAGAAAACGTATCCACCGGCTCGGGATTTTACTCGATCCGGAGCGGATGTTCACTTCTGCTGCCAGGGACTGACCTCGTCGCCAAGGAGACCGTGGGTCTACGCGACGCGCCCCGCCGCAGGCCCAATCCGCCCGCCTTGTCGAGCGAAACCGGTGAATTTCCTGGAAATCGAGCAAAAAACGATTAAATTGAGGGTTATAAGTCATAACATTCACCGACTGACGCTACCCCCCTTTATTCCGGGATTTATTGATGAGTGAACCGTCGACAAGGCGCGCCCGCTGCGGGCCAGTCTATTGAGGGGCTTACAGAGATCCCTGGACGAGCAACATGGGGAGCCCGCGGAGTGCCTGGGACCGGCGGCAGCAGAAGGAAGAACGTGATTGGTGGTGCGCACTGAAAATACCGGGCAGAAGTACAGCATCCAAGTGCTGCTGTTGGCCATATTCGCCCTATCGCTGTTGCTCGCCCTTGTAGCCATATTGCTGGCTTCCGGATATCTGAAAAAGGTCGCGACCGAGGACCTCGCCGAAGACCACGCTCGTGAGATGGCCCAACTCGCGTTTCGCAGCATCTATCTCGTCATGGAACGCGGCGGCACCAATGAAGACATCGACCACACCATCACGCAACTCCGAGCACTGCTCGACGACCAGGAAATACGCGTCGTTTCCGCGGAGACGGCGGGCCCGGGACAGCAGCAGTCCGGACAGAGCCTGGATCCCATGTTGTTCGAGGCTTTTCTCAACGGAAAAGAAAAGCTTTCGGTGGCGAAAGACAGCATTCGATATCTCTATCCCATCGTCATCACCGAGGACTGCCTGTCGTGTCACTCAACGGCCCTCGCCGGGGATATCAGCGGCGTTGTCGAGATCCTGCGTCCGATCGACAACCTGAAGATTCCGGTGGGCCTCACCATCAAGTTCATGCTGGTGTTCAGCGCGTTGTTGTTTCTGATTCTGCTGGCGACGATACACACCAATCTACGCCATTTCGTCGTCAAGCCCATGACCGGGCTGGTGCGAGCGGTACAGGAAGTGGTTCGCGATACCGACCTGGGCCGACGCATAGATTCGGAAAGCAAGGTCAAAGAGGTGGACGAATTGTCGGAGTCCGTCAATCAGCTGCTGAGTTCCATTGAAGGATACAACCAGCAGGTCAATCGGCTCTCCCACAACGACCCGCTGACGATGCTCTACAACCGGCGCAAGTTCGAGGATTGCATACGTTCAGAAATCCAGTACACGAAAAGCTCCAACGAGAAGTTTTCGATCATTTTTCTCAACATCGACCGCTTTCACCATATCAACGAGGCAAACGGCCATCCCTTCGGTGACATCGTACTCAAGAAGATCACCATGGTGCTGGTCAATTACATTCGCGACATCGGGATCGTGGCCCGCACCGGGGGAGACGAATTCGGCATCGTGCTCCCAAGGACTCGCCTCGACGAGGCTTCGGCGTTGGCGGACGGACTCTGCAAGGCGCTGTCGATGACCGAAATCGCGTCCACCAAAGGGCCGTTGTGGCTATCCGGCAGCTTTGGCGTCGTCAGCTATCCCGACCACGGCCGCACGGCGGAAGAACTGATCATCGCGGGGGACGTTGCGGTGCACAAGGCCAAAGAGGCCGGTCGTAACCGCGTGGCGCATGTCCACCCGGCGGAAGTGCAGAGAGTCAGCGAGAGCCTGGGGCGAAAAGCGTGGGTGAGGCAGGCAATCCGGGAAGGACGCATGGTGCTTTTCACACAGCCTATCATCGAAATCCCCTCAAACCGGGTATTCGGCTACGAAGTGCTGACGCGCGTGCGCGAGGGTGATGAGCTCAGGGGTGCCGACACTTTTCTCGAAGACCTCGAACAGCAAGGCATGGAGGAATTCGACAAGTTCGTCATTAACGGTGCATTGAAACACAAACACACCAGCGCCGACCTGAAAGGAACCAAGCTTTTTATCAATCTCTCCGCCGGAAGCATTCAAAACGAATCGTTCATGCTCAAGTTACCATCGCTGTTGCAGAGACATAATATAGCCAGCGATGAGCTGGTCATTGAAATCACCGAACGCGAGGTATTGCGCCACTTGGCCGGGATGTCCTCCTTGATGCACAAACTCAAGGACATGGGCATTCAATTCGCGCTCGACGATTTCGGCAGCGGCTTCGATTCATTTCTATACTTGCGGCACTTCCCGGTCGATTACGTCAAGATCGAAGGCAGTTTTGTGAAGAACATGGCAAAAAACCACCGAGACCGGCAGCTGGTAAAACACATCCATCTCGTCGCCAAGGCACTGGGGGTTAGAACCATCGCCGAGTGGGTGGAAGATCACGAGATCCACAAACTCGTATCGCAGCTTGGCATCGGCATCGCCCAAGGCTACTACTACGGCAAGCCCGTCGAATGTCTAAACCAGGTTGAGGCAAAATCCAATATCGCCTAGCCCGGACATCGCTCCGGGGCGCACTCCCACATGACAAGTCCCGGTAAAGGGATTTATACTCCGCAGCCGGTTACGGACCGCTCGCGGACCAGCAAGATTGAACTCCGACAGACGTTATTGCGAACGACATCTCGGCCGACTCCAACCGGGCACGGTTATCGAAGTCGATTATCCGATTTTCAAGCACTACGCGATCGTCTCGGATCGCTTCATCGACGGTCTGCCGACGCTCATCGCGCTTTCCCGCCGTACCGGCCGTGTCACCGAGGAACCGTGGACCCGGGCCACCGCAAAGCGGCGATTTGAGATCAGTCCCATAGCCGGTGACCTGCCCGGGGATACGGTGGTTTCGAGGGCACGGTTTTGGATGCAGCAAGGGATCGTCAGATACAATCTGCTGACCTTCAACTGCGAACACTTCGTGCGACTTGCTCACGGCCTGCCCGTGGAGAGCGTGCAGGTACGGCGCGCCGTCAAGGGCGCCTGCATCGGCATGATGAGCGCGCTCTTGATTCCGCAACTGACGCTTGGCCGGGCGCTTTTACTCACCGGCGTCGGCACGATTACCGGCTTGAGACGTGGTGCACGCAATTGATCACGCCCAGCGGCGCTCGGTAAATTGCACACGGCTTCGAGAATCAACCGCTGGAGCATCGAAAATTCGACAACTGAGGGCGCCGCGGCCCGTCCGCCTGTGTAACTACATTGAATAAAAGGACATGTACATGAAAAAGACCTTGGCGATATCATTGCTACTGATTGCGCTGGCTGGGTGCGGCGAAAGCAGTCCGGAGGCAAAACTCGAAGACATCAACACGCTGCTCGGAAAGAACTTTCCCATGACCGAGGATCAGAAGTCCGACGTCGAGCGGCTCGTCAGCGAAGGAAGGCAATTGCTCGAAAACGGGAAAAAGGAGGAATCGTCGCAGGCCTTCGCGAGTGCGATCAAAGTGCTGAAGCTGGCGGAAGACGCCGCCATGTTCAACAAGAGCGAGTAATAGAATACGTGGCCTCGCGATGTCCGCCGAAGCGGCAGGCGCTGGCGCGGCATCGCGTGCTCAATAGCTCCAGACCCAGACAATACCGGCGCCCTTGGCTGAAGCCGAAAACGCCGGAACCCATTGAGGGGGCTGCTCTCCGAACAAGCGCCAGGCGTCCAAGACCGCCGGTATCGCCACTGCCAAAGCGAGTCTGTCGTTGGAAATGCCGGTGGCCTCCGACATGCCCTCAATGTCCCCGTTCTCGTGATCCTTCAAGAACGTCAAATAGGCCGCGGTAATGGCCAAGTGGCTCAATATCACTCCCGCGGCCGAGTTCGCGGTTACGGGATTGTCACGTGGCAGATAATGGAAGGCGATTTCCGCCGCCAACCACTGCATCTGGAAGCCCCCCGAGGCGGCGCGAAGGCGTTCTCGGTCCGACAGGCCGGGCTCCGGATAGACGATGGATAAACCGTCGAGCTCGAAATCGACCCCTTCCGCCGTCGC
The DNA here is from genome assembly GCA_947258495.1 of uncultured Gammaproteobacteria bacterium. GTDB lineage: Bacteria > Pseudomonadota > Gammaproteobacteria > Arenicellales > JAANXG01 > CALZGZ01. The sequence continues at coordinate 16,257 of CAMYIN010000185.1, read as the reverse complement.
CACGGTCACATGACCCAGCTCGTGCACGAGGATGCCTCCGAGGAAACCGAGGACGACGCTGTTTCGGTCTCTCTGGAACTCTTCGAGCTTCCAACCATCGGCGCCGACGATGCTCGGAAGTAGGCAAATCAGCCCCAGCGCGGTCGGTAAGAGCATCACCCATGGTGACCTTGCGGACATTCGGTAGCGCCCGATGCGGCGGTTCCGAGCTCGGTGTAGCGAACTTTCGGACTTCGATATCTGGTTTGTCATGATTTCGAAAAAAAACGCGAGCGACGCAGGTTGCGTACCGCGGGACGTATTGGTGGTCCCCGATTCTTTGTGCTTCGCCTCTATGGGTCAAGAGCGCGAGGGACGTATTGCGATGGCGCTACCGCTGCACCCTGGTCCGGTCCGGCGTTCGATACAGCTAGAATAGAGCGTCCCGTGACAACAGGCACAAAAAGGCTGCGATCGAATGTCGATATTGGCTGAGGCCGCCATATTCCTCGCCGCGGCGGTGATCTTTGTCCCCGTTTTCGGGCGCCTAGGACTCGGGTCGATCCTCGGTTATCTGATCGCCGGCATCGTCATCGGTCCTTGGGGGCTCGGGCTCGTGGTGGGCGTCGACGACATCCTGCATTTTGCGGAATTCGGCGTCGTGCTGCTGTTGTTCGTCATCGGCTTAGAACTGCAACCGACACGTCTGTGGGTCATGCGTAAATCCGTGTTCGGTCTGGGGACCGCCCAGGTGGCAATCACCACGCTCGTGCTCACGGCCGCGGGCTACTCCCTAGGGACACCGTTGTCGGCCTCCCTGATCGCCGCATTTGCGCTGTCGTTATCGTCGACGGCGTTCGCGCTGCAATTATTGGCGGAGAAGCAGCAGATCAATACGCGCCATGGTCGATCCGCTTTCTCGGTATTGCTCTTCCAGGACCTGGCGGTGATTCCGGTGCTCGCGCTCCTGCCGTTGCTCGGCGCCGGGCAGAGTCAGGACTCCGGCGGATCCACGGAGACCCTGTGGGCCGTGGCGAAAGCGGCACTGGCGATAGCCGCCGTGATCTTAGGCGGCCGGTTCCTGCTGCATCGCGTGCTGCGCGTGATTGCGGCCACCGGCCTGCCCGAGATGTTTACTGCGATCGCACTGTTCATCGTCGTCGGCTCCGCTCTGATCATGGAGGGAGTGGGGCTCTCCATGGGCCTGGGAGCCTTTCTCGCCGGGGTTCTTGTCGCCGACTCCGAGTATCGGCATGCCTTGGAAGCGGACATCGAACCGCTCAAGGGCTTGATGCTGGGTTTGTTCTTCATCGCCGTAGGCATGTCGGTCAATGTCGGATTGATCGGTTCCGAGCCGTCAAAGATCCTTGTCCTGGTCACAGCTCTTCTGGCGACGAAGTTCATCGTCCTCGCAGTGCTGGGGAAATTGAGCGGCCTGCAGACGCGTTCCGCCGTCGGCATGGCATCGACGATTCCCCAGGGCGGCGAATTCGCCTTCGTCATCCTCGGCGTCGCGGTCGGCGCCGGTTTGGTCGACGCCAGCTTATCGGAATTGCTCATCGTCGTGGTGACACTGTCCATGGCGGTGACGCCGTTGATCTTTGTGCTCAACGAGCGACTGCAGGCACGAAGTCGGGCGACCGCGACGCGCGCGTACGAAAGGCCCGTGGACGAGGACAACACTGTCATCATCGCCGGCTTCGGCAGATTCGGACAGATCGTCGCCCGCATTCTACGGGCGAAGAAGATCGGATTCACCGCGCTGGAAGCCAGTCCGGAGCAGGTGGACTTCGTGAAGCGGTACGGCAACAAGATCTATTACGGCGATGCCTCGCGGATAGAATTGCTGCGGGCGGCCAGTGCGGAGCGGGCAAAGATATTCGTGCTCGCGATCGACGACGTCGAGGCATCCATACGGACCGCGGAGATCGTAAGACGATATTTTCCGCAACTGAAAATCTTCGCCCGCGCCCGCAACCGCAAGCATGCGTACCGCCTCATGGACCTGGGGATTACGCTGATCTGGCGCGAAACCCTGCTCTCCAGCCTCGATATGACGAAGGGGGTATTGTTATCGCTTGGGTTGTCGAAATCCGAAAGCGAGCGCGCGGTTACGGCCTTTCGGGCACACGACGAGAAACGCCTTCTCGATCATCACGCGATGCACAACGACGAACAGAAAATGATCTATCTGGCGCAGAGGGCGGCGGTGGAGTTGGAGCAGGTGTTCGACGCGGACGCCGCAGACGACACCGCAGAATCGTCGCGCTAACGGCGGAGAACGCGGAACTCTTCTGCGCGTCACACCTCCTTTACCGTGAGGCCGCTGCAATCAAGCTAGTGCTGTCGTGCGCTTGAATCGCGACCGCACTCGCGTCAACGGCTCACCAGATGGTGCCGTGCTAGAATATCGTGTCCCCGGCTGACCAGCCCCACAGGATACAAGTGTCCCCTGTTTGCAAGATAGCCGACGATCAGAAGCAGACCACCGGCCAAGGCGAGACTGAGCAATAGCAACCATCCGGGGATTCCCACCTCGTACAAAAATCCGCGAAAGCCAAAAACCGCGAGCCCTACTACGATATAGATACGCACCCAAGTTTCAATCATCGCTGCCCTCCCGCGCAACCCAACGCAAATCGACGCCAATTGAACCACAGCCCGGAGTTACGCCGGCTGCCGTCCAGGGGCGCTTCCGGCTGCGGCCTCACGCACGAACCGCTATTACAAATTAGGCAGCCGCGAAAGGGAAAAAATCTGTAATCTATTTGATTGAACTCATGGAAAGTCTATTTCGTGCTCAGGCTTGCTGATAGACGTCTCCGCCGCTGTCCTTGAACTCCTTCGCCTTTTCCTTCATGCCCTCCTCGAGCGCCGCGCGCGTTTCCTCGATGCCGTGCTTTCGGGCGTAGTCGCGGACGTCCTGGGTGATCTTCATGGAACAGAAATGCGGGCCGCACATGGAGCAGAAGTGCGCCACCTTGTGGGCATCCTTGGGCAGGGTCTCGTCGTGGAACTCCCGCGCCTTCTCCGGATCGAGGGAGAGATTGAACTGGTCTTGCCAGCGAAACTCGAACCGCGCCTTGGACAGGGCGTTGTCCCGCAGCTGCGCTCCGGGGTGGCCCTTAGCGAGGTCCGCCGCGTGGGCGGCGATCTTGTAGCTGATGATGCCGTCGCGGACGTCCTGTTTGTTCGGCAGCCCGAGGTGTTCCTTGGGCGTCACGTAGCACAGCATGGCGGTGCCGTACCAGCCGATCTGGGCGGCGCCGATGGCGCTGGTGATGTGATCGTAGCCGGGCGCAATGTCGGTAGTCAGCGGCCCGAGGGTATAGAACGGCGCCCCGAAACACTCCTGCAGCTCTTTATCCATATTCTCTTTGATGAGCTGCATGGGGATATGGCCGGGCCCCTCGATCATCACCTGGCAGTCGTGCCTCCACGCGACCTGCGTCAGCTCACCCAGGGTCTTGAGCTCGGCAAACTGCGCGTCGTCGTTGGCGTCCGCAATGGATCCAGGCCGCAGGCCGTCGCCGAGACTGAAGGAGACGTCGTAGGCCTTCATGATCTCGCAGATCTCTTCGAAGCGCGTGTACAGAAAGCTCTCCCGGTGGTGGGCCAGGCACCATTTCGCCATGATGGAACCGCCGCGGGAGACGATGCCGGTGGTGCGCCCCGCCGTCAGCGGCACGAACGGGAGCCGTACCCCGGCGTGGATGGTGAAGTAGTCCACACCTTGCTCCGCCTGCTCGACCAGAGTGTCGCGGAAGATCTCCCAGGTCAGCTCTTCGGCCTTGCCGTCGACCTTCTCCAGCGCCTGATAAATGGGCACGGTGCCGATGGGAACCGGCGAGTTGCGCAGGATCCATTCGCGTGTCTCGTGGATGTGCCTTCCGGTCGACAGGTCCATGACCGTGTCGCCGCCCCAGCGCACCGCCCATACCATCTTCTCCACTTCCTCCTCGATCGACGACGTCACCGCGGAATTACCGATGTTGGTGTTGATCTTCACCAGGAAGTTGCGCCCGATGGCCATCGGCTCCAGTTCAACGTGGTTGATGTTCGCAGGAATGATGGCGCGCCCTCGGGCGACCTCGTCGCGCACGAACTCCGGGGTGATCTGTTCCAGAATCCGGGCGCCGAAGTGGTGTCCGCGATGCTGTTTCAGCAGTACGCGATAACGCGGATCGTCCTGGATCTCCCGCAGCCGCTGATTCTCGCGAATGGCGACGAATTCCATTTCCGGGGTGATGACGCCGCGTTTCGCGTAGTGCATTTGCGTGACCACCGAACCGGCTCTCGCCCGGCGTGGTTTGCGCACGTGGGCGAAGCGCAGCGCCGAGAGCTCCTCGTCGGCGAGACGTTCGCGACCGTATGCCGAACTCGGAGCGTCCAGCAGTTCCGTATCGCCGCGCTCAACGATCCAGGGTTCACGTTGCGCCCGAAGTCCGCGCAACAGATCGATGCGCACCTCGGGATCGCTGTAGGGGCCCGAGGTATCGTAGAGCGTAATCGGCGGGTTTTCTTCGACGCCGGCGTTCGTTCGGGTAGAGGTCTGCTCGACCATCCGCATCGGTACACGCACATCGGCACGCGACCCGGTAACGTATATTTTTTGGGAACCCTGCAGTGGTAGGGTGACGGATTGCGACAGCTGCGCCGTCTTTCTCAGAAATTCTTCCGGTATCGCGCTCATGTTTTAACACCTGCGGTTACGAAGTCGGACCTGAGCGCTGTTCGCTGCTTTCGGAGGACGGGAGCATTTCCTACGCCGCGATTAGACGGATCAGGTTCGAGGGTATTTCTCAGCCTGCGCACCTGTGATGCGCGAGCACCCCTAGCGTCGTGTTCACACTACCTCTAAGTTCGGCGGGGATCAAGTGATGCGGACCGGCGGCCGCGGGTACCGCCCCGACCCGCGGATAGTTCGTCTGCGCAGTGCGGTCCGGCGCCGCGGCGGTAGATCCGGTTCAGGCGATGTCGGCTCGCGCCCGCCAGCCGATGAACCAATCCGCTACGTCGTCACCGCGGAGAGGTTTGGCGATGAAGTAGCCTTGCGCCATGTCGCAACCCAGGTTTTTGACCAGCTTCCAATCGTCAAGCGTCTCCACCCCTTCGGCCACGACATTGAGCTTGAGCCTGCGCCCCAACCTGACGCTCGAATCGGCAATGGTCCGGGCGTCTTCGTTTGCCCGCGCTCCGCTGATGAACGAGCGGTCGATTTTCAATTCGGTGAACGGTATTTCCCGCAGTTGTCCGAGAGTCGCATACCCGGTACCGAAGTCGTCAATAGAGAGCCCGAAGCCTTTAATACGAAAACGACTCAACACGTCCAGGGCCGGTACGACGTCGGAGATCAGCCAGCTTTCGGTCACTTCCAGGATGATCCGCTCAGCAGGCAGGCCGTGCACTTGTGCGCGCTGCGCCACTCGATCGGGCAAGTCGAGCGCGACCAGCGAGCGTGGAGAAAGATTGAGGGAAAGGTAGATATCCAATCCCCCCTTCAGCCACTGCGCGAGCCGGGGAAACGAGCGTGCCATCACCACCTCGGTGAGGCGATCGATCAAACCGTCGCTTTCGGCGACGTGTATGAATTGCCGCGGCCGTAAGAGCCCCAAAACCGGATGCTGCCAGCGCAGCAACGCCTCCACGCTCAAAAAATTCTCGTTGCCTATCGTTATCTTTGGTTGATACAGGATCCGGAATTCATCGCGTTCAAGCGCGTTGCTTATTTCGGCGGCGGTGACGACGCCGGAGGTTTCGTGCCGCCGTTCGGCCGATCGTGTATCTTCAAGCTTCTCAAATTCAGCAGACGCATTGTTTAGAATTTCAGCGAATTTGTTGGGCGCGAAAGGTTTTTGCATTCCCCTGATTACACATAATCCCTGTCGCCGCGCCAAGTGCGACACCGAATTGATTATTCGTTGATCAACTGCGCTCACCAGTATCAAGCCGGCACTGCACTTCTTGCTGCGCAGGAATCGCAGTACTTCGACGCCGTCCACGTCCGGCATCATGAGATCGATGACGATGATGCTTGCTCGGTCGGCGTATACCGTTTTGAACTCCTGGAAGCTGCTAGTAATCGTCACGCGATACCCGGCGTTCATCCCGAGATGCCGAATGAATTCTCCAGCATCCGGGTCGTCGTCGATCACCAACAGTTCTTCCGCTCCGGGTTCTGGTTCGCGAGCTGGCATGCGGCGGTTTGTCTATAAAGTCCTAAGACCAAGTATAGTCGTCCTGTTATTCCGCCGCGGCGGCGGACGGATCGGACGGTTCTTTCGCCGGTGCGTGGACTGGATCGGGCATTATTGCTCCACGGGCGTTTTCGACATCGCGCTTGACCGAAGTCAATATTTGAGTCGCCGATACGTGTTACTCATGCACACGAGTTTTTCTCCGGCGCGTCATTCGCCGGTGAGCATGCCTTCTCTCCTCCTAAATCGCGACCCGATTTCAAGGCATGCATTGCGCCGGCGGCATAGCCGGCGCTTTTTTTCCATCCAACTGCATCCGGGTTTCTCTTGCCGGTGCGGTCTTTCGCCGAAACGCTCTCCGCCGCGTCGACATCGGCCAGGAATACACGGCGTTCTTTCGCCGGCCACTCTTTTTCTGTGATTCTGTGCACAAGTTGGAGCGCAACACTCAAGCCTCGGGCCCAGATTCTCTTGCCACTTGTGTCCAAACTGCTTACCCTTTGCGCTCCCAAATACCTGCGGCGAAGGATTTTTCGATGGACGTAGAACGAGCACGTTTCAACATGATCGAACAGCAGATACGCACCTGGGATGTGCTGGATCCCAAGGTCCTGAACCTGCTCAACGAATTTCCCCGCGAGGATTTCGTCCCCGAATCGCATCGCGCGCTCGCCTTTGTCGACATCAATATACCGCTGGCGCACGGGCAAACGATGATGCAACCGAAAATGGAGGCGCGTTTGTTGCAGGAATTGGCATTGACCGGTAAAGACAAGGTGCTGGAAATAGGAACCGGGAGCGGTTACCTGACGGGATTGCTGGCCCATCTTGCCGCCAGCGTCGACACCGTGGACATCTTCCCCGACTTCATTGAACAAGCGCGGCAGAAACTCGCGGCGCACGGACTGAACAACATCAGCTACTTCGAAGGCGACGCTGCCCGAGGCTGGGAAGGGTCGGGACCCTACGATGCAATCATCATTACCGGCTCCGTGCCCATATTGCCGGAAACCTACAAGAGCAACCTGACACGCAACGGCCGCCTGATCGCCGTGGTGGGCGAGGCCCCGGTCATGGAGGCGGTGCTGGTGCAAAGGCTGGAAGAGAACAGCTGGCAACAGGTTGCGTTGTTCGAGACCAACCTGCCTCCACTGGTACACGCGGAGTCGCCTCAGAAATTCGTTTTCTGAACGGTGTTCGCTGACAAGCGGCCGAACAATGACTTCCCGGTTTTGCGCAGATGCCCGCACGCTCGAATGAGTCCGTCGCCGTGGAAGACGTGCACGCAGATGTCGGCATCGGCAGAGCTATTTTCTACACGCACGGCAGCGGTAGGTAGCGCAGTAATAGCGAACATTTCAAACAAATACGGCGGTAAACGGCTACACTGAAAGCTGCGACCGGCCACTACCCGACAGAAGGTAATAAAAATGCTGAAACGTGCAATACGCGGGCAGATCCTGATCGGTTTGCTGCTGTCAACACCGGGGCACACCATGGAGTTGGCCCTGCATTACGACACCGTTATTGCACAGGCTGCCGTGGAGACGAAGACATCGTCGAGGTCTCTGGGCCTCTGGGAAGTCTACCTGCTGGCGCTGGACAACGACCCCACGTTTCAGTCCGATGCGCTCACCTATGAAGCCGAATTGGAAAAAGTCAAACAGGCGCGCGCCCCGTTGCTGCCGAGTTTGAACGCCGACGTCGCACGGGTTCGTAACCGCGACGAAATCAAGGCGCCGGACCAACCGTTCATCATCCAGGGAGACGCCTACTACAACAGCGACCGGTACGGCCTGTCCCTGAGGCAGCCGGTGTACGATCATGCCAAGCATATTGGCTACCGACAGGCCAAGTCCCAGTCGAAGATCGCCGAGCTGGAGTTCGAGATTGCCCGGCAGGCGCTGATCGTGCGGGTGGTAACGCGATACCTGGTGGTGCTGGCGGCGCAGGACAACCTGGATCTCGCGGTGGCCGAACGCACCGCGCTGGCGCGGCAGTTGGAGCTCGCCGACGAGCGGCTGCAGGTAGGGCTCGGCACCACCACCGACTTGTACGATGCAGAGGCGCGCTTCCGCCTCGCCGAAGCCCAGGAAATCACCGCGCGCAGCGCGCTGGCCGATGCACGACAGGCGCTGGTCGAGCTCATCGACCGAGAACCCGAACGCCTGAAGGTGTTGAAGGCGGACGCGCCGCTGACGAATCCTGTTCCGAACGAGGTGCAGGCTTGGGTGGCGCAGGCGCTGGAAGGGAATCTGGAGCTCGCCGTGGGCCGCCAGACCGCAGACGTCGCCGACAAGGAGATACAGCGCCAACGCGCCGGTCACTATCCCTTCCTCGATTTCCTAGTCTCCCACGATTTCGAGGACGCCGACGGCAGTATATCCGGCGCCGGCAGCGAACGCACGATCACGGACGCGCTGCTGCAGCTCAGTATTCCTCTGTTCGAAGGCGGTGCGGTGCGCTCCCGGACACGGGAAGCCAGGCTGCGTTTCGACGCCGCAAACCAGCAGGTCGAGACCGCAAGGCGCGCCGCGGATCGCGGTGCCCGTGCCGCGTTTCTGGACGTCACCGGCAGCGTTCGCCAAGTGCGCGCACTGGACAAGGCGGTGACCGCGAGTGAGAGCGCGCTCGAAGCCAAGCAGGAAGGATTCGCCGCCGGTCTCAATACCAACCTCGACGTGCTCGATGCGCAGCGGGATCTGTTCGAGGCCAAGCGCGACTACCTCAAGGCAAGGTACGACTACATACTCAACCGCTTGCGCTTGAAGCAGGTGATCGGGACGCTGAGCGAAGAGGACTTACAGAGGGCGGGATCGTGGTTGCAGTAGATCCAGCAAACTTCGCGAGCCCGGAACAGGCCGAGAAGGCGTTCTACCGGGCCTTCCAGGCCCTGGACCTGGAGGCAATGATGGCGATCTGGTCCGACGAGGACGATATCGTCTGCATCCATCCACAGGGGCCCCGGCTCGAAGGTTACGAGCAGATCCGCGAAAGCTGGGCGCAGATACTCGGTAACTCTCCCCCGATTCAACTTCGACTCAGCGCACAGCGTCGCATCGACAGCGACACCATAGCCGTGCATTACGTCAATGAGAATATTTATCTCGCCGCTGAGCAGCAGCCTCAATTCACCATTCTCGCCACCAATATTTATCGGCGCACCAGCAGCGGTTGGCGCATCATTCTGCACCACGCTTCACCCACCCCCGAATCGCTGACAAACATGGATCGCAAGACGCCGCAGAGCGAAGGCGACGTCACCGTACATTGAGCTTACACAGGGACCGTGTCGACCGAACTCGAGCAGCGCAGTAAAGCGCTTCCGTCGGTATCGGCTCGAGCCCACAGATCCTCCGTCGATTTCTTTTTGCAAACAGTTTGTTACCGGTACTTTTCCGCTGCGTCGGTGCGATATGGTATGGTCCGGTATCAGCATACCGGTCCAAGGTGCGGGCGAATTTACGTCATATACCGGAGGAGCATCATGTACACACGACCCATCCCCAGATTTTTTTCTCTTTTGATATTCGCGTGGTTCCTGTTGCCTTACATCGCGTACGCCGAAGAATGCAAGAGCCGCGGTGATCTCGACGTAAGGTTTTGCGACGGAGACGGCGACCTCGTCGCGGACACGCCCAAGGACACCGGGCAATGGCTGGACCCCGACGTACTGGTGTTTTCCTACACCCCGGTGGAGGATCCCTCGGTGTACGAAAATGTGTTCACCGAATTCATGAATTACCTTACAGAGAAGACCGGCAAGACCGTCAAATGGTACGGTGCCGAATCCTACGCGGCACAGGTCGAGGCGATGCGTTCGGGACGTCTGCACGTGGCCGGTATATCCACGGGGCCGACCGTCTTCGGTGTCAACCTCGCCGGTTACGTACCTTTCTCCATCATGTGCAAGGGGGATGGCACTTTCGGTTACAGGCTGCAACTGATCACCCATAAGGACAGCGACATAAAGCAAGTCCAGGACCTGAAGGGCCGCAAGATCGCCCACGTCACGCCTTCATCGAACTCGGGCAACCAGGCGCCGCGCGCGCTGTTCAAGAGCCTCGGCGTCACCCCGGACGTCGACTATGAAGTAACGTATTCGGGAAAGCACGACAACTCCATCATGGGCGTGGCGAACAAAGATTACGACGCCGCGCCGATTGCCTCCAGCGTGCTCGACCGCATGGTCACCAAAAACGTGGTCAACAAAGACGATTTACGCATCATCTGGGAGTCTCAATCGTTTCCAACCACGTCCTACGGTTACGCACATAACCTGCATCCCGACCTGCAGAAGAAGATCCGGGACGCATTTCTGACCTTCGACTGGGAAGGTAGCGGCCTGGAGAAGGAATTCGGCAAGCAGGCCGACAAGTTCTGCGCCATCACTTTCAAGGAGCACTGGGAACCGATTCGCCTGATTCAGAAAGAGAACGGCGTGGTGTACAGCCAGGAGGCGCTGCAGGCGCTGAAGGTCAAGAAGAAAAAGTAGCAACCTCCCCCGGTGGCGGCGTCGCCCGCGGCACCGCCACCCCTATGCTCATGCTTTCCGTCAGCAAGCTCGTCAAGACCTACCCCGGCGGCGTACGCGCCCTCAATGGGCTCGACCTGACCGTTGACACGCCGCAGGTGGTCACAGTAATAGGCTCCTCCGGCGCGGGGAAGAGCACCCTGATTCGCTGCATCAATCGTCTGGTGGAACCGACCTCCGGCCGCATCGTGCTCAACGATCTCGATGTGACCGCGCTGTCACGCCGCGGACTGCGGCGCGCGCGCCGCCGCATGGGTATGATTTTTCAGGAATACAACCTGGTGGAGCGTCTCACGGTGATGGAGAACACGCTCTCGGGGCGACTGGGATACGTCAACTTCTGGCAGGCCTATAGACGTAAATATTCGCCCCCGGACATCGCCCGCGCCTTCGAGCTGTTGCATCGGGTGGGTCTGGACGGCTACGAGTACACGCGCGCCGACGCTCTTTCCGGGGGCCAGCGGCAGCGCGTCGGCATCGCCCGCGCCCTCATGCAGCAGCCGGACCTGCTGTTGGTCGATGAACCCACGGCAAGCCTGGATCCCAAGACCGCGCGCCAGATCATGCGCTTATTGTGCAAGCTCGCGCACGAGAACGGCACCCCGGCATTGATCAACATCCACGACGTCGGCCTCGCCCAGGAATTCGCCGACCGCATCGTAGGACTCGCCGACGGCGTCAACGCCTTCGACGGCACCGCGGACGAGCTCACCCCCGAGGTGCTGAACGCTATCTACGGCGAGGAAGACTGGAGCAAGACCATAAACCGCCCGACCGCAGACTCAAACAAGAAAATGCAAAGAGACGGGCTGGAACGCGAGTCGGCGGCGGGATGACTGCGCAGCAATGGCGCCCTCCTAGATTCATCGAAAGCCCTTTCGCTCGCTTCGCGCTGACGAGCGTCGTCGTCGGCTATCTGGTCGTTTCCCTCACCCCGGGATTGGTGCCGCTGGTGTCGCTGGAGATCGACTGGGGGCGGACCGGCGAGGGCCTGTCCCGGGCAGCCGACATGTTCGCGCGCATGGTGCCCCCGGACTTCAGCCGCCTGGAACTGCTGTACAAAGGCCTACGCGAGAGCGTGCAAATGGCTTTGGCCGCGAGTTTCTTCGGCATGCTGCTGGCGATACCGCTGGGCTTGATGTCGGCGCGCAATCTGGTGCCGCTGCCCGTATACCTGCTGGGCCGCTCGCTGCTGGGCGTCACGCGAACTTTCCACGAGGTGATCATCGCCATCTTTTTCGTAAAGATCTTCGGCTTCGGCCCCCTCGCGGGGGTCCTCACCCTGATCGTTGCGAGCATGAGCTTCATCGGCAAGATGCTGGCCGAAGACATCGAAAACATGCCCCCGGGACAGCTCGAGGCGATCAAGGCAACCGGCGCGAGTTTCCCCAAACTCCTGGTGTACGCGGTGCAGCCGCAGATGCTGCCGCGTTACCTGGGAGTCTCCATCTACCGGCTCGACGCCAATATCCGCCACTCGACGGTGGTGGGGATCGTCGGCGCGGGCGGCATCGGTCAGGTCCTGGCAGCGAGCTTTTCCCGCTACGATTACGACTTCAGTCTCGCTATCCTGCTCACCATCGTGACCCTGGTTTTTGTCGGTGAATTTTTCAGCAATTGGGTACGGGGACGATTGCGATGACCCGAGAACAGCACGCACGGCGATACCCCGAAGTCTGGCGGCGCTTTACCCCGAAAGAGACCTTGATCCGCTACCTTTGGTTCGCGGCGGTGGCGTTCATCGCGGCATGGTCGCTGCAGCGGCTGGAGATTCCCTGGTTCTATTTCCTGGACGCGCATACCCAGGCCGGCGACCTGCTGTCCCGCATGGTACCGCCCTATTGGGGGTTTTTCGCAGAGGTGGCCGGCCCGCTCATAGAGACCGTGCATATCGCCACGCTGGGAACCGTCATCACCGTGCTCGTTGCGCTGCCGATCGCCTTCCTTGCGGCACGCAATACCACGCCCAATGCACTCACCTGGTTCATCGGCCGCTTCCTGCTCGTGGCGTCGCGGTCGGTGAATACCGTCGTCTGGGGACTCATCTTCGTGGCGATATTCGGTCCCGGCGCCATGGCGGGAATCTGGTCCATCGCCGCGCGGTCCGTCGGGTTCGTGGGGAAGCTGATCGCCGAGGCGATAGAGGAAATCGACCGGGGAACCGTGGAAGCGGTCGAGGCCACGGGCGCATCACGCCTACAGGTATTGCTCATAGGCGTCATCCCGCAGGTACTGCCGGTGATTTACGGCACGATCGTGTATCGATGGGACATCAACATCCGCGAGTCGACCGTGCTGGGATTCGTCGGCGCAGGGGGAATAGGCATCATGTTGTATGCTTCCATCAATCAATTCGCCTGGCACGAGGTGTCGGTGATGTTGATCGCGATCTTCGGCATAGTGGTCGTCAGCGAGTTTGTGTCCGCGACCGTGCGTGGCCGCATCACTTGACGCGTTTCGCCAACAGTCCGACCGCGGCCTCAACGAATCCGACCCCGCAGCGCGCATCGGTGACGTAGGCGGGCGGGGGTGCCACCCGCCCTCCGAAATCGGCGACATTGGCGACCCCGATGCTGTATGGAAAATACGCGAACATCGGTGCGTCGTTCGGCGAATCGCCCACGAACAGGAAACGGTCCCGATCCGCATCCAGATCGATCGAAAAGCATTCGCACATGAGGATGCGAGTCATGGTCAGTTTGTCGTATTCGCCGAACCAGCCGTTGACGTGGATGGAGCTCACCTTGGCGTTGGCACCGGCGTTTAGAAACAAATCGACAATGCGCCCGACCTCGGCGTCGGGCATCGGCGCTACGTCTTCGCAATAATCGATTGCGAGGTCGGATTCGCGATAGGCCTGTTCCGAGGCGAGCGCACATCCGGGCACCTCGGAGACGATGACCTTCGCCAACTCGGACAGTCGATCGCGGTTCGCGGCGCGCAGCCGCTCTTCGAGAAAAAAACGCCGCTGCAGTTTCCTTTGCTGCGGGTCATAGCGGAAATAGAAGGCACCGTTTTCCCCGACCACGGCGTCCACCGGCCACAGCCTCGCGATCTGATCACACCAGCCGGCGGAGCGGCCGGTGATCGGAATCACCATCAAACCGCTCGCGTGCAGGCGATCCAGGGCGCCGTACGCAGCCGTCGTCAAGCGACCTCCGGTGGTCAAGGTATCGTCGATGTCGAAAAGCACTCCAATGATGCGGCGACACATCGCTGCCGGCATGGTCTTGAATGCTTTCATGCCACGGGTACCCGCCGTTTCCTAATTCCGTTGGACATTCAGTTCGGGTAGGTAGTCTTCCAGAGTCCGCAGGGTTTTCTGCAGCGCTCCGCGATTCTCTGCGACGAAGGCCTTGCCCGCCTCACCGGCCTTGAACCGCAGGTTGGCGTCCCCTAGGTAACCGTCCACGGCCTGCCGCAGACCCTCGGCGTCGGCGACCTGCACGCCGGCCTGGCGCGCCAGGGTCCGTCGTACGATCTCCTGGAAATTGAACATCTGCGTACCGAACACCACGGGTACGCCCAGGGCGCAGGGTTCGAGGACGTTATGGCCGCCGACCGGAACCAGACTTCCACCGACGAAGGCCACGTCCGAGGCGGCGTAGAACAGCGTCAACTCCCCCATGGAGTCGCCGATAAAAATATCCACCTCGTCCGCCAGTTTTCCGCCGGCCTCACTGCGCAGCGCAGTGTTGAAATCCGCTCGACGGCACGTGCGCGCGACAGCGGCGAAGCGCTCTGGGTGTCGTGGAACCAACACCAACAATAACCGCGGGTGTCGGGTGCGTAATTTCTCGAACACCTGCAACACCAACTCGTCCTCGCCTTCGTGGGTGCTGGCGGCGATCCACACCGGTCGATCGGCGCCCCATTCTCGGCGCAGCACCTTGGCTACCTCGTTCAGGCTCGCCGCCAACCGGACCTCGAACTTGATGCTGCCGGTCACCCGCACCGACTCCTCTCTTGCCCCCAGGCACACCAGGCGTTCCGCATCCTCATGCGTCTGTACCGCGAACCCGGAGGCCAGGCGCAGCACCGGCCCCATGAAACCCGCGACACGCTGATAGCGCAAGAAGGATTTTTCCGACAAGCGCACGTTGGCGAACAACAATGGGATCGCGCGCCGGGAGCACCTGCGGATAATGTTGGGCCATATCTCCGTCTCCATGAATACGGCGAGGCGCGGCCGAGCTCTGTCGAGAAAGCGATTTACCGCGGCGGGATAATCGTAAGGAACGTAACAGTGCGTTACACGGTCGCCGAAACTTCGGTGCACTTGGGCGGAGCCGGTCGGCGTCATCGTCGTGACCAGCACACGCAGTGTACCGGCCCGTGCCAGCAGTTCGTTGACCAGCGGTTCCGCCGCCCGCACCTCCCCCACCGAGACCGCGTGTATCCACACGTCTGTCGGTGCCTCCGCCGGCCGGATAAAGCCGAATCGCTCCCCCCAGCGTCGCCAGTAATCGGGATTCCTGAGCCCCCGCCAGAATAATCTGATAAGCAGTATCGGCAAGAACAGATAGAGCAGGGGTGTGTAGAGGAACGTCATCGAGGATCACGGCGAACCATTAGACGCCGGCTTGCAGGTCTCTGGCAGTCTCAACGATGGCGACGACATCCGGGAGTAGTTCATGGAGCGGGCGCTGCAAATGCGGGACGAATACGTTATCGATCGTCGGGGTTTTCGGGTGTCAACCAGTCCCGCGCACCAAGGAAATTTTCGTAAAGATCGGCCTCGGCGGAGCCCGGATCCGGCCGGTAATTGTATCGCCACGATACCAGCGGCGGCAGCGACATCAGGATCGACTCGGTGCGTCCGCCGCTCTGCAGGCCGAACAAGGTACCACGATCGTATACGAGATTGAACTCCACGTATCGACCACGCCGGTAAAGTTGCCAGTCGCGCTCCCGGGTGCCGAATCTCATGCTCTTGCGGCGCTCCAATATCGGCGCATAGGCGGGAATGAAGTGATCGCCGACACTGCGCACAAAGGCGAAGCAGGTAGCAAAATTGGGCTCGTTCAGATCGTCGAAGAACAACCCGCCGACCCCGCGGGATTCGCCGCGGTGACGAAGAAAGAAATACTCGTCGCACCGTTTTTTGTAGCGCGGGTAGGTTTCGGGACCGAATTGCGAACACGCATCGAACGCCGTACGATGCCAGTGGATGACGTCTTCGCGAAAACCGTAATAGGGTGTCAAATCGAATCCGCCTCCGAACCACCACACGGGATCGTTTCGGTCCGTGCCTGCGACGAAACAGCGCACGTTCATATGTGACGTGGGCGCAAAAGGATTCCGCGGGTGGATGACGAGGGAAACACCCAGGGCCTCGAAATTCAGGCCGGCGAGCTCCGGTCGCTGGGCGGTAGCGGCGGCGGGCAAGGTTTCACCCATCACGTGGGAGAAATTCACGCCGGCTTGTTCTAATACGGCTCCATCGGCGAGAACGCGCGTGCGCCCGCCCCCCGAGCCGTGGGCGTGCTCCCACGTTTCCTCCACAAATCGCCGACTTTCGTCCTGGGCTTCCAGGGCGAGGCAGAT
>CAMYIN010000184.1 GCA_947258495.1 uncultured Gammaproteobacteria bacterium | reverse complement strand
TGATGCCGAGATTGTGGAGGATCTCTATCTCAACGGCCTCATCGACGATAAATGTCCGGCTACGCGGGTATTGACCGGTGGCGTTTCCAGCGAGGTAACGTTGGTCGAATCCGGCGGGTGTCGTCTGGTATTGAAGCGCGCGCTGCCCCGACTTCGCGTCGCCGACGATTGGTATGCGGGCGTTGGGCGAAATCAAACCGAATATCGATGTTTGCGTTACCTTGCGGGTGTCGTACCCGAGTCGGTGCCGCGGGTTCGGCATCATAACCCCGACCTCCATTATTTCTGCATGGACTATCTCGGAACGGAATACGCGAACTACAAGACGCTGTTGTTATCGGGCGATCATCGCGCGGCGGTGGCGGAGAAAGCGGCGCGCATCCTGGCGCAAATACATCGTCGATCCTGGCAAAACCCGGACCTGCGTAGATCGTTCGCGACTCTCGAACAGTTCCGGGCTTTGCGATTGGATCCTTATCTGCGGACTGCGGCCCGGCGCAATCCGACGGTGCACGAGGCCCTCATGTGTGAACTGGAGCGCCTCGCGTCGATGGAAACCGCCCTGGTACAGGGAGATTTCAGCCCGAAGAACCTCATGCTGCGTGGGGACCGGCTGATGGTGTTGGACTGCGAGGCGGCTTGGTACGGCGATCCGGCTTTTGACGTCGCGTTTTTTGTCAACCACTTTATGCTCAAAGCCATTCATTTGCCGCGCTGGTCGAACCAACTGATCCATCTCGCCCAGGTGGCGTGGAACGCCTACGGGGCGGCGCTGGGCATGGAGCGGGCGAAAGGCATGGCCGTACGCGTGGGCCGATTGCTGCCGATGCTGATGCTCGCACGCGTAGATGGGAAGTCGGCGGTTGAATATCTGACAGAGGAGGCGAAGAAGACCGTGATCCGAGATTTCTGTCACCGTGAGATTTTGAATCCGGAATGCGACCCGATGGCGTGCATGCAGAAATGGCGCGCCGCGCTGCTGCCGGCGTGATGGTCATAGGATGATGAAAATTCGATCGCTCGACGCGTATCAGATATTCGACTCACGTGGAAACCCGACCGTCGAGTGCGCAGTCGGAGTGGAAGCCGGCCTTGTCGGGTACGGCCGCGTCCCCTGCGGGGCATCGACCGGCCAGTTCGAGGCGCTAGAACTCAGGGACAACGACCCGACTCGATACCGCGGGAAGTCGGTGTTCGCCGCCATCAATCACATCACGGATACCATTGCGCGGGCGGTGGTGGGCCGCGAGGTTTGCGATCAGGACGCCATCGATGCCAGTCTGATAGAGTTGGACGGCACCGAGAACAAGTCCCGTTTGGGCGCAAACGCCATCCTCGCCGTCTCTCTTGCGGTCGCCGATGCCGGGGCCAAAACCAAAGGCTGCGCTCTATTCGAGCACCTCGGCTCCGGAAAGGGAAGCTTGCTTCCGTTGCCGGGGGTGCAGATAGTCGGGGGCGGTGCGCACGCCCATCGACGCCTGGATATCCAGGATTTTCTGCTGGTCGCGAACTGTGCAAGAAGCTACGAGGAAGCGCTCGAGGTCACGCACAACGTTTATCGGACCGCCGCGGAACTGCTGTCGCAACGCGGCCTCGTCGCCGGTGTCGCCGACGAGGGCGGCTACTGGCCGCAGTTTGCGGGCAACGAGGCGGCGCTGGAATTCATCGTGGAGGCCATACGCGTCGCGGGATATGCACCCGGGAAAGATTGCTCGATCTCTCTCGATTTCGCTGCGAGCAATCTGTTTGACGGCAGATGCTATAGGCTCGACGCGGACAATCGGCGATTAAGCAGTGAACAGTTCATCGATTTTATCGTCGACTGGTGTCGTCGCTATCCCATAATCTCTATCGAAGACCCCTTGGCGGACGACGATTGGGTTGCGTGGCGGCAGCTGGGAAACAAACTCAGACGGCACGTACAGATCGTCGGCGACGATCTGTTCACTACTAATGTTCGTCGCATACAGCGAGGAATCGAGGATGGCGTTGCCAACGCGGTATTGATCAAACCCAATCAGATTGGAACCGTGTCCGAGACCCTGGCGGCGATTGAAATGACGAAGAATTGCGGATGGCAGCCGATAATCTCAGCACGATCCGGCGAGACCGAAGATGCCTTCATTGCACATCTTGCGGTGGCGACCAACGCCGGACAGATCAAAGTGGGTTCCTTTTCCCGCGGTGAGCGCATGTCCAAGTGGAATGAATTGATCCGAATCGGGCGGGTGCTTGGTGAACGAGGGCGATTCCGGGGCGCCCGCGTATTCGATTCATTGAGTCCGCTGTATCGTAAGATCTAGCATGGCCACTGATCGCGCCCGCAACTCGGAGTACATCGGCCCCGAGGCGTCGGCTGCGAAGCGCATTTTATTCTTGCCCCTCGTCGAAGTTCACCGCATTTAGGGAACGCGTATTCACGTGCAAATCGAAGACATCCGGTCTCGAATAATGGCCGACGACGTCGAAGTCGTATTTACCGCGAGTAATCTCTCCCAGATCCAGCTCCGCGGTCTGGATGCATTCGCGCTCGAAGTCGGGTTCGCAGAGAGCCCGCCCCAGCGGGCTGATGATGCAGCTGCCGCCGCGCATGAGCAGCCCCTGGGGATCTGCGCCTTGCGCCGCGGCGTAATCTTCCGGGCAATCGGCGCGGGTCAGGTATTGGCACGTCGACAGCACGAAACAGCGCCCTTCCAGGGCCACGGTCTGCATCGTCGGCAGCCAGGTGTCGCGATCGTCTGCCGTGGGCGCGCAATAGATCTGCACGCCCTGGGCGTACATGGCCATGCGTAGCATGGGCATGTAGTTTTCCCAGCAGATCACCGAGCCGATGCGTCCAATGTCGGTATCGACGACTGTCAGCGTTGAACCGTCGCCGAAACCCCAGACCAGACGCTCCATCGCCGTGGGCATGAGCTTTCTATGTCTTCCCAGCAGGCGGCCGTCGCGACCGAACATCAACGCGGTGCAGTAAAGGGTGCTCGACGCGCGTTCGATGACGCCGACGACGAGATGCATGGACCCCGCTTTTGCGGCCCTGCCCATGGCCTCGGTGGCCGGTCCCGGGACCGTTACCGCACTTTCAAAGTAGCGTTGAAAGTCTTCACGTCCTCGTTGTGAACGCGAACCGATGCGCGCACCGAAATCGAGTCCCTTCGGGTACGCGGAGACGAAGGCTTCGGGAAAAAGCGTGATGTCGGCGGATCGGCGCGCCGCGTCGGCGGAAAGATCTTGAAGTTTCTCGAGGGTGCGATCAAGATCGAAAACCACAGGCGCCGCCTGGACCACCGCCGCCGTGACGCGTGTTTTTTTCAATCCGTTTCTCCGGTGTGGCTACAGGTCGAGGATATATTACGGTACCATCGTTGATCCGATGTTTTCAAAGCGAATTTGCAGAAATGCGGGAGCGATCGGCCGTGTCGCCTTGATCTGGATCATTCATACCATTCGGCAGGTGTCCTAATTTCACAATACCAGTACTCCCGATGGAGTCATCCCCTCATCAACCAAGATGAAGAACCGGCGATGGAATTAACTGCAGACGAACTCCGGAAGCGTTTTCCGCAACTCACTCGACACATGACGCCGGAGCAGGTTCGTGTGTTGATCGGTTATTTCGAGAAACATACCGTACACGCGGACGCACGAATCATAGAGGACGGCGCGCCGAGCAAGAGCATGTATCTGGTCGTGCGAGGAGGGGTGTCGATTGTGCTGACTATGGATCAACAGGAACTGATCGTGGGCGCACTCGGACCCGGCGCCTGGGTCGGGGAAATCGCGGTTATGGATCCCGGTCCCGCCTGCGCCAGCGTGGTGGCCGCGGAAGACTGCGAGTTGCTTGCTCTCAGCCTCGACGCTTTTATCGACATGCAGAATGATCATCCGATTATTGCGAGCTTGCTGCTCCAGGTGTTGTGCGCCGAACTGGCGGCGCGGTTGCGCGCCTCCAACCGGCTGTTGATGGAGCTCATTGCTCGCGACGAAGAGACGAAACCGGCAGTTCTTGGAGATGGGGAATGGGCGAAGCAACTGGGCGGTCAACTCGCCGGAACACGGGAGGGATTGGCATGACCAGCCTCATGGGGATTCTTCAGACGATTCCACAATTCGCCGATTTCTCGCAATCCGAACTCACGGCCATCGACAAGGCGTTTCGCGTCGAAAACTACGCCGACGGCGAGACGGTGATCAATGACGGTGACCGCGCAGAGGCGCTCTATCTGATATTGAACGGTGAAGTCGAAGTCAGGAGAAGACGGCGGGACAGGGCCGGGTATGCGCTGGTTGAAAAGAGGCACGCCGGGGACCTGCTCGGGCTCACAGCTCTGATCAATAACGACAGACAGGACGCGACCGCAGTCGCGCTGGGCAAGGTCCAGATTGCTTCGCTGCCGCAGAGCGCCTTCGAACTGTTGTTCGATACCCACGCGCCGATCGCGTTGCATTTCCAGAATCTGATCGCAAGGCAGCTGGCGAGGGATCTGCGGCATTTTGACGAGGCGTTGCGTTCCGCGGTGCGATCCGGAGAGGTCAAGGACATGGCGTCGACGCTGCAGTCGGATTGATCCTCAGCGTCGCGACGACCGCGCACTCCATGGCCGCCGCCGGCAAACCCGTTGATCACGCGTGGTCCCGGTCCGACCTCACGACGTCAACCGCGTCGCGCTACCGATGTCGTCGAAAGGTATATTGTGGGCCGCGCTCACGCGTGCGCGCAGGGCACTTGACCTGAATCATTCCCGCACATCGATTGCGGTGTTTTACTGATTGTCGTGCCGCCAATCGCGAGGAGGGAGAGGGCAATGTCGGATATTTTCGGTTTTGCCGATGAACTCGGGCCCACCAAAGTCATCCATGTTTACGAGCCGTCGGTGCAGTTACGAGGCATCCTCGTCATCGATAATGTCGCCGCCGGGCCGTCCATCGGCGGTGTGCGCATGGCCCCGGACGTGAGCGTGGAAGAATGTTTTCGGCTCGCGCGCGCGATGACCATGAAAAATGCCGCGGCCGAACTGGCCCACGGCGGCGGTAAGGCCGTGTTGGTGGGCGATCCGAAGATGCCGCGCGACGACAAAGAGCGCCTGCTGCGGACCATGGCATCGTCTTTGCGCAACGTCGAGGACTATATTTTCGCACCGGACATGGGCACGGACGAAGACTGCATGGCGTGGGTCCGGGACGAGATCGGACGCGTCGTCGGCTTGCCCAGGGTGCTGGGCGGGATTCCCTTGGACGAAATCGGGGCCACCGGTTGGGGTCTGGCGCACTCCGCGGAGGTCGCGGCTGAATTCGTCGGTTTGGAGCTCGACGGCGCGCGGATCGCGGTACAGGGCTTTGGAGCCGTGGGAAAACACGCCGCGCGATTCTTGAAGCAGAAGGGGGCGGTGTTGATCGGCGCCTCCGATTCCAGGGGGACCGTACACAATCCAAAGGGTCTGGACGTGGATGCGCTGTGGGAATTGAAACTCGAGGGATGCAGCGTCGTCGATTACACGGACGGAACCCGCGGCGATACCGACGCGATCATCGACCTGGATTGCGAAATATGGATACCGGCGGCCCGCCCCGACGTGATCAATGAAAACAACGTGGATCGCCTGCGCACCAGGCTGGTGATGCAAGGTGCGAACATTCCGGCGACGTTGGAGGCGGAGTCCATATTGCACGAGCGCGGTGTTTTGTGCGTTCCCGATTTCATCGCCAATGCGGGCGGCGTGATCTGTGCCGCCATGGAGTATCAACGCGCCGGCGAGTCCGCGGTGTTCCCCGTGATCGAGGATAAGATCCGGCGCAATACCCGCAGCGTACTGGAGCGCGCTCAACGGAACAACGCCCCTCCCAGAGAAGTGGCGATCGAGCTGGCAACAGAGAGAGTGCATAGAGCGATGGATTACCGCCGTTACGCCGTGTTCTCCGGCGCACCGGGCTTCGTGTGACCCAATTGTTCCATCATGACGTACTTCGACATGGGGACGCTTGGAAAAAGTTATCGACACCGCGGGGGAACCGAGCCCCTGCTGGGTGCCACCATCCCCGAGCGTTTTTCTGCTATCGTCGAACGCTTCCCAGACAGCGACGCGGTCGTTTCCCTGCCACAGAACCGCCGTCTCCGCTACCTGGAGCTCGAATCGGAAATCGACCGTGTTGCGCGATCGTTGTTGGCCGCCGGGTTTCGTCGTGGAGACCGGATCGGAATCTGGTCCACCAATAATATCGAGTGGCTGTTGCTGCAATTGGCCAGCGCACGCATCGGCGTTGTACTGGTCAATTTGAATCCGGCTTGGCGAGCGCGGGAGTTGGGTTACGGGTTGCAGCGGGCGGCGGTGCAGGGTTTATTCATGATCCCCGGATTTCGCCGCAGCGATTACATCAAGACCCTGCTGGCGCTGATCCCTGAGTTGGATGACGGCGGCTCCACCCGTCTGCAGTCGTCGGCGTTCCCCTTGTTGCGCCGGGTCATCCTGTTCGACCCGGTGAACCCCATGGCAACGAAGCCTGCGGCCGCGGGCATTGCGCTGTGGCAGGATTTCGCGGCCGCCGCCGCGTCGAGTTCCGCGGCGGACGTGAATAACGTCTCTGCTGAGCTGGATGCCGACGATCCGATCAATATCCAGTACACTTCGGGGACCACCGGCTTCGCCAAGGCGGTAGTCTTGAGCCATCACAACATATTGAACAACGCATATTTCGCCGCTCGAAGCATGCGCTTCACGGATGCGGATCGACTGGCGGTGCCGGTTCCGTTTTATCATTGTTTCGGCATGGTGCTGGCGAACCTCGTGTGCGTATCGACGGGATCGTGCATAGTGATCCCCTGCGAGCATTTTGACGCCCGCAGCGTGCTGCAGGCCATTCAGGAAGAGCGTTGCACGGCGGTTCACGGTGTCCCGACGATGTTCATCGAACTCCTCGAGGAACAACGACAAAATCCGTTCAATCTGTCGACACTGCGCACGGGAATAATGGCGGGCGCTCCGTGCCCCGCAATACTCATGGAAAGCGTCATGCGGGAACTGCACTGCCCGGAGATCCTGATTGGTTATGGCGAGACCGAGACCTCCCCGCTTACGCATCTCACCTCGGTCGACGACACCGTGGAGCAGCGCGTAAACACGGTGGGAAGGAACCTGCCGCATCAGGAGGTCAAAGTCGTCGATGTCTCCTCCCGACGGACCCTGCCGATCGGCGAGGTGGGCGAGATCTGCTTCCGTGGATACCATGTCATGCGCGGATATTACGACGACCCCGGTGCGACCAAGGAGGCCGTGGACGAGAACGGCTGGCTGGCGTCGGGGGATCTGGGCTCCATGGACGGCGATGGGTACATTCGCGTCAGCGGACGGATCAAGGACATGATCATTCGCGGAGGCGAGAACATCTATTCGCGCGAAATCGAAGACGTGATCTTCTCCCATCCCAAGGTCAAGGAAGTAGCGGTGTTCGGTGTGCCCGACGACCATTACGGCGAACAGGTCATGACCTGGATTCAGCTGCACCCCGGCGAAAAGATCACCGAGGAGGAAATTCGGACCTATTGCCGGGACCGTTTGGCGCACTTCAAGGTTCCCAACTATGTATCTTTTGTCGACGAATTCCCCACTACGGCCACGGGCAAACTGCAGAAGTTTCGCATGCGGGAGATCGCGTCGAAGCAGCTTCAATCCCTGAAGTCGGTTTCGAGATCCGCAGAAGCGGCTCCATAGAGATGCGCCATACGCCCGTCTGTCGAGCGGCGACCGCGTTCGCTGTATCGGATCCGTACCGATGAGGCCCTGCTTCCAAGCCCAGCTGGTCAATGGGGTATTCGAAGATCCGGTTCTCTACTTGGATTTCCTGTTCGAGCGGCGCGCGTTTCTGTTCGACTGCGGAAATCTGCGTGCGATCGCAACGCGGAAGCTGTTGCGCGTGAGCGATTTATTTGTTTCACACGCACATATGGACCACTTCGCCGACTTCGACTGGTTGTTGAGGCTCATGGTGGGAAGGAAAAAAGTGCTTCGAGTA